>DASWTI010000152.1:0-2350 GCA_036402215.1 Pseudonocardiaceae bacterium | reverse complement strand
GGCGTCGCCGTGGCGCTCTCCGGGGCGGGTCACGTGAGCCGCTCGCCGGTCGTGACGCGGGCGCCGCGGGCCCAGTCGGCGGCCGCCATCGACTTGCGGCCGCGCGGCTGCACTTCGCCCAGGCTGACCGCGGTGGTGGCGGTGCCGGCGTGCACGGATCGCTTGTCCACCAGTAGTTCCCCGGGCGCCAGGCCGTCCACTGTGGACGGTTCGACCGGGCCGAGCTTGAGCCGCTCGCCGCGGAACTCGCACCAGGCACCGGGGTCCGGGGTCACCGAGCGGACCAGGCGGTCGACGGCGAGCGCCGGAGCGGACCAGCCGACGCGCGCGTCGTCCACCGCCACCTTGGGGGCCAGCGAGACGCCGTCGGCCGGCTGCGGCACGGCGGTGAGCACCCCGTCCTCGATGCCGTCGACGGTCGACAGCAGCAGCCCGGCGCCGGCCTCGGCCAGGCGGTCGAGCAGCTCGCCCGCGGTGTCCCGGGGGCGGACGGCCTCGGTGAGCACGCCGTAGACGGGGCCGGTGTCGAGCCCTTCCTCCAGCCGGAAGACGGACGCCCCGGTGATCTCGTCGCCGTGCCGCAGCGCGGCCTGCACCGGGGCGGCGCCGCGCCAGGCCGGCAGCAAGGAGAAGTGCAGGTTGAGCCAGCCGTGCGCGGGCACGTCGAGCGCCCGCCGCGGCACCAGCGCGCCGTAGGCGACGACCGGCGCCAGGTCGGGGGCCAGCTCACGCAGCCGCTCCAGGAAGGCGGGCTCCGACGGCCGGCGCGGCGTGAGCACCTCGATGCCGTGCTCGTCGGCGAGCGCGCCCACCGGGGAGCGTTCCAGGCGGCGGCCGCGGCCGGCCGGGGCGTCGGGGCGGGTGAGCACCGCGACCACCTCGTGCCGCGGGGAGCCGAGCAGCGCGCGCAGGGACGGCAGGGCCGCCCGCGGGGTGCCGGCGAAGAGCAGTCGCACGTTTCTCCGAAGCCTTTCCTGGCCGGTCCGCGCTCAGCGGGCCCGGCCGAGCAGGGGGTGCGGGCTCGCCTTGATCACCGGCGTGACGCCGTCGAACCAGGGTGCGGCCCGGATCTCGCGCATGGCGCGGCGCCGGGTCTCCTCGTCGAGGCGGTCCACGAAGAGCACGCCGTCGAGGTGGTCGACCTCGTGCTGGACGCACCGGGCCAGCAGGTCGGAGCCGACGATCTCGACCGGCTCGCCGTGCATGTCCAGGCCGCGGGCGACCACGTGGCGGTGGCGCTCGCAGTCCCAGGACAGCCCGGGGATGGACAGGCAGCCCTCGTCGCCGAGCTGACGCTCGTCGCCGATCACCTCGAACGTGGGGTTCACCAGGTGGCCCTCGACGCCGTCGCAGCGGTACGTGAAGACGCGCAGGCCGACGCCGATCTGCGGCGCGGCGAGCCCGGCGCCGCCCTTCACCGTCATGGTGTCCATCAGGTCGGTCACCAGCCGGCGCAGCTCGCGGTCGAAGTCGACCACCTCGGCCGCCCGCGTGCGCAGCACCGGGTCGCCGAAGAACCGTACGGGCTGGACGGTCACGCGCCCCCTCCGTTCACCACGCCCGCGAGTCTAGGTGGCCGCGGCACCGGCCCGGGTGTCGGCATCGCCCGAGGCGCGGTGGGGCGAATGGACCAGATGCCGCGCTATGTGGGGGAAGTGGCCCGTTCGCCCCACGCCGTGAGGACGCGGCCCGGCCGGGGCGGACAGGAGGCGGGCGGCTGCGTGGTCCTGGACGGTGTCAGCCGAGGCTGGTGGGGTCGAGCCGGATCCGGACGGTGGTGGCGGCCTTGCGGGCGGAGCGCACGGCCTGGGCGGCGGCGAGCGCGGCGGCGAGCGCCCGGCCGTCGGCGCGCGGTACCCGCACCAGCATGCGCTCGGCGACCTCGTCCTCGCGGCCGTCGGGGGTGGCACGGCCGTCGGGGGCGGCGCCGGGTAGCGGCACCGGGCCGAGTTCCTGCGCGGTGGCCGGCAGCTGGGCCTCGGCGAGCAGCTCGGCGACGGCGTCCGGTGGGCCGTCCAGCGCCGCCATCCGCACGGCCGGCGGGAAGCCCAGCTCGGTTCGCGCGGCCAGCTCGGTGGCGGCGTGCCAGGCGGGGTCCCAGCGCACCAGGGCCTGCACGGGCGTCAGCGTGGAGTCGGCCACCACCACGACGCGACCGCCGTCCGCGGCCGGGCGGACCAGCGCGGCGGCGGTGAGCCAGCGGCGGTACGCCTCCTCGGTGGCGCGCAGGTCCGGCCGGGCCAGCTGCGCCCAGGCGTCGAGCAGCAGCGCGGCGCCGTATCCGCCGTCGGCGACCGGCTCCGCGCCGGGGGTGCAGACCACGAGCGCCGGCCCGCCGGGCACCCCGGCG
>DASWTI010000151.1:0-6645 GCA_036402215.1 Pseudonocardiaceae bacterium | reverse complement strand
ACCGGCAGCGGAGCCGCCCGCCGGGCCGCCCACGGAGCCGGTCCCGGGGCTGCCCACCGGGCCGGCACCGGTGCCGGAGCCGGCGGTGGACGCCGGGCCGCCCGTCGCCGGCACCGGCCGTGGCGCCGTGCGGTCGCCCTCCCACTCCAGGAAGGCCTCGCAGACCCGGCAGAACTGGGCGTCGTCCTCGTTGCGCTCGCCGCACCCGCCACAGATGATCATGACGCTCCTCGCACCTCGACCTCCACCGTGATGTGCGCCGGCACCAGTTCCGCCACCGCGGCCCGCACCAGGTCCTGATCCACAGCCGCCGGGTCCGCCACCCGCACCCGGACCGTCACGGTGGCCGCGGCGCTGCCCGGCAGCGGACCGCCCGGCTCGTCGGAGTGCGTGCACCCGCCGCTGTCGACGAGTTCCACGTCGCCGCCGGTGAGCAGCCGCACGTGGGCCAGCAGGCCGCGCCGGGTGCCGCGCCAGCGGTGCAGCTCGACGGCGCCGGCCACCAGCTCGCGCCGCTGCTCCAGCGGCCGCCCCTCGTCGGGGTGCACCGCGACCCAGCCGGCCAGCCAGTCGACGAAGTCGGCGGGCGCCAGCCACGGGTCCAGGTAGCCGGCGAAGCAGTCCAGCGTCACGAACACCGGCGCCAGCACCTCGTCGAGCGCGGCCGTGAACTCCTGGACGAAGTCGTTCTCCTGGTAGACGGCGGGCAGCCGTTCCCCGATGGGATGCGGGGTGGGCAGGCCGCTCAGCTCGGTCCGCACGTCAGCCCCGCGTCACTCGGACCTGGTGGGCGAAGGAGAACACCAGCGCGCCGGGGGCGAGGTCCAGACGCTGCACGGCGCCGCCGCGCTCCCCCGTGCGCGGATCGGCGCGGAAGAGCCGCACGTCCTCCACCAGGTCCACGCCGGACACCCGTTGCAGCACCGCGAAGATCTCGCCGGCCTGCACCGGGCGGCCGAACGGCCAGCCGGTGCTGTGGGAACCGCCGCGCACCGGGTCGAGGTAGGCGTGCAGCGCGTCGATCGCCCTGGCGCGCACCAGGTCCGTGGACGCCCGGCGCGCGGCGCGCAGCTCCGCCACCACGGTGACCCCCTGGTAGAACGGCGGCTCGACGGACACCCGGGCGCCCACGCACCGCCGCTCGTCGAGGAACCGCGTGATCCGCTCCCGCAGCTCACGGCCGGGTTCCAGCGCGGCGAACTCGGTCCGGGCGCCGTCCGGCACGGCGGGCACCACCAGGACCCGGACGGCGTGCTGCTCGTGGTCGGCGACGCAGCGCACCCTGGCCACCTCCGGCGCGACCTCGCGGACCAGGTGCTCGTAGTCCTCCACGGTCACCGCGCGGTCGCGGGTCCGCAGCAACAGCGGGCCACGGGCCGCGGCGTCGGTCACCGACTCGCCGTCGACGCCGCCGGTGGCGGGCCGCCGGTTGGTGACCCGGCTGACGAAGGGCACGGGGTCCCGGTGCACCCGCAGCACGCCACGGGCCACGTTGCCGCGGACCCCGCCGCCGCAGGCGTAGCGCGGCACCCGGACGGTGGCGCCCTTGGGCGGTGCCGCGCCGTGGAACCGGAGGGTGCCGTCCTCCTGACGGATCGCCGGGCCGAAGGTGACCAGGCCGGCCACCCGGTCGACCCGCACGTGCCGGTCGGACGGGCCGGACGACGCGAACGACGAGACCTCGGTCCACTCCTGCCAGCCGTCGTCGCCGGAGACCTCGACGGTGAACCCGTCGTCGTTCACCACCGGCGTCCGGCCCAGCGGGAACGACTGACCGTGCACGCCCTCCGAGCTGCCGAGCACCTCGTCGCGCACCACGTCGGCGTGCACCGCGCGCACGGTGCCGCCGATGGTGGCCACGGTGATCCCGCGCAGCCGCGGCGACTCCCGGTAGAACGGCCGCCCCTCGCCCGGCTCCACCAGGACGCAGCGCAGCCACCCGGCGCGGTGCCGGGCCAGTACCGACGTGGTGTGCGTGGGCGGCACGTGCAGCACGACGTCGCCGGACCGGTTGAAGCCACCCGTGGTGTCGTGGTCCACCTCGCAGCGCGTCCATCCGCTGCCGTCCCAGGCGTCCCACTCCCACGGCGGGTCCCGCGGGTCGATGCCGTGGCCCTTGGTCTCGCAGTCCACCCGCACCAGCACGGCGCAGCTCGGCACCGGGCCGGACAGCCCGAGGAACAGCGTGTCCCCGGGCACCGGTGTCCCGGCGAAGCAGGCGATCTCGGCGCCGCCGGCGAGCTCGTCGGTGCGGTCCACCGGCACCTCGTCCTCCCGGTACCGCCCGGTGGCCAGGTGCGCCAGCTCGCACGGCGGCACGGTGAGCTCGTCCGTCACGGTGAAGACGACCGGCTCCTCGACCTCGGTGCGGCCGCTGGCCACCTGGTTGCCGGCCGGGATCACCACCGGCAGCGGCCGCGGCGCGGACAACCAGAACGTGACGTCGCAGGCCGCGGCCGTCGGTGGGAACGGCGTGACCCCGATGAGGTCGAGGAACCGCAGGTAGTGCACCTGGGGCACGCGGTTCAGCCGGTACAGCACCTGCTCGACCATGAAGGCGAACGTCTCGATCAGCGTGATGCCCGGGTCGGACACGTTGTGATCGGTCCACTGTGGACAGTGCTGCTGCACCCGGCGGCGGGCCTCGTCCACCAGGTCCTGGAACCGGCGGTCGTCCAGGTTCGGTGCCGGCAACGCCATCACACACCGTCCACGGTGTCGCCGGGACCGCCGTCGTCCGGTGGGTCGTGGGGCGGGATGACGTAGAACGGGAAGACCAGGTTGCGGGGGTCGTTGCTGCCGCGCGGGAGGTAGCGGATGTCGATCAGCAGGGTGCCGTGGTCGGCCTCGGCGAAGCCGACCACCACGTCGGTCAGGGTGATCCGCGGCTCCCACTGCTCCAGCGCCACGCGCACCTCGTAGGCGATCTGGCCGGCGGTGGCCGCGTCGGCCGGGGCGAACACCAGGTCGTGGATGGCGCAGCCGAACTCCGGCCGCAGCGGCCGCTCCCCGGGCGCCGTGGCCAGGATCAGCCGGATGCTCTCCACCAGCTCCCGCTCGCCGCTCACCATGGCGACCGAGCCGGTGGCGTCGGTGTGCACGGGGAACGCCAGGCCACTGCCGATGAACTCCATCGCTCAGCCTCCGATCAGGACGGTGGGACAACCGGCGACGATGGGCGCGCCGCAGCCGGTGAGGTCGCCCACCCGGGCCGCCGGCCGTCCGCCGATGAGCACCGTGGGACAGCCGGGCGGCACGATCGGCGTGGGCGGATGCGGTGGTGGCGAAGGAAAGGCGCAGGCGTGCGGGGTGCCGACGGTGGCCGCCGGGACGCCGCCCACCAGCACCGTCGGCACTCCCGGGCCGCCGATCACGCCGGGGTGCCCGGTGGGGTCGCCGACCCTGGCCGCCGGTGGCATCCGTCCCCCTCAGTTGATCCGGACCAGGCCACCGCGCACGGTGACCGTGCCGGAGGCGGACAGCTCGGCCTGGCCCTGGCCCGCGACCTTCACGGCGGCGCCCTCGACCGTGACCCCGGTCCGCCCGGTGATCGACACCGACTGGCCGGTGAGCTCCAGCGGGCCGTTGCCGGCGTCCACCGTCACGCCGCCGGCGGCCTTGATCGTGACGCTCCGGCCACTGGTCAGCTCGACCGTCTGGTTCTTGCTGTCCAGCTTCAGGACGAACTTGCCGTCGCCGCTGGCCACCGTGACGCCGGTGTCCTCCACGAACTCCATGCGATGGCCGGTGCGGGAGACGAAGCCGCGCGCGGCGATCTCGCCGCTGCCGCCGTCGACCGCCTCCACCGCCAGCTTCGGCGCGGCGTCCTTGCCGTTGACCAGGCCGCCGAGCACGTACGGGGCGTCGAAGACCCCCTGCTCGAAGCCGACCAGCACCTCGTCGCCCACCTCGGGCAGCAGCACGGTGCCGCGGCCGTTGCCGGCGCCGGCCTGCACCACCCTGGCCCAGCCGCTGGTGAAGTCCTTGGAGAGCCAGGGAAACGTCAGCCGGACCCGGCCGAGCCCCGCCGGGTCACGCACGTCGCTGACGATGGCCGGCACCAGCCCGTGCGCCCCGCCCCCGGTCCATCCGCCGGCCCCCGGCCCGGCGCCGCCGGACGCGCCACCGGTGACCAGGCCGTGGAACGAACGCTCCTGCCGCCCGGAGACGCTGAACTCGGTGATGTACGCGCCGCCCTGGTCGCTGAACAGGTGGCGGGTGCTGGTGAGCGTGTACTTGCCGGTGAACGGCTCGCCGACGTTGGTCAGCGCCACCGCGACACCGGCCCGCAGCCGGGGGTTACCGCGGGCCGTGCCCTCCAGCTCCACGCACGCCCCGCCGAGCTGCTCGGCCAGCGCCTCCGCGGTGGCCCTGGCCTCGGCCTGGGTGCGGTGCGGGCTCTCGGCGGCCAGCAGCGGCGGGCCGGCGAACTTCCTGGACAGCTCCACCGGGTCCACGCCGGTCAGCTCGGTGCCGGTGAGCCGCGGCGTCGCGGTGGCCGTGACCTCCCGCTTGGCCTCCACGTCCCAGCCGCGCACCTCGACCTCGGGCACCTGCTCGGCCGCGCTCACGCTGACCCGCAGGGTGAGCAGGGTGCGCCGGCCCTCCAGCACCAGCGGGTCGTTGTGTGCCTTGGCGGTGGTGTCCGGGGCGCCGCTGGGCTTCGCCGGCAGCCGGAAGTCCAGCGCGCCGTCGACCACCGCGATCTGGGCGCCCACCGCGCCGGCCAGGCGGGACAGGAACTCCCAGTCGCTGACGTTGTCCTGGCTGAACTGCGTGTTCGGCCGGCCGCCCACACCGGGCACCGCGTCGACGGTGCCGACCTTCAGCCCGGCCCGCTGGGCCACCTTGCGCACCACATCGGCGATCGTCATGTTCGGGTACACGGCCACCCGGCGACCGCGGAACAGCCGGTGCGCGTGGTCGTAGCCGCGCACCTCGGTGAACGTGCCGGTGCGGTCCAGGTCCAGCCCGACGGCCGTGACCTCGCCGCTCATCAGCGGCAGCGGGCCGCCCGGGTCCGCGGTCTGCACCTTGATGACGACGGGGGCGCCCACCGCGAAGCCGGCCTTGCCGAGCACCACGTGGCCGGGGTCGCGGTAGCGCAGCACGAACACGTCCGGCAGGTTGCGGCTGTCGTCGACGTAGGCGTACGTGAGCAACGTCCGCACGTCGTCCGGCACCGGCCGCCCGGCGACCTCGACCACGAGGGTGTTGGCGAAGCTCTCATTGGCCATGCTGGATCTCCTCCAGCGCCGGCACCAGCACCCGGCCGCCGGGCCGCAGCCGCAGCGGGTCGTCGATCCCGTTGGCCCTGGCGATCACCCGCCACAGCTCGGCGTTGCCGTAGGCCTGGAAGGCCAGCGAGTGCAACGAGTCCCCGGCCACCACGACGTGCGAGTCCCGCGCGGCCAGCGCACCCGACGTGGGGTTCTGCCCGCTCTGCTCGCCGGAGATCTCCTCCAGGTTCACCGTGCACACCGCGCGCACCGGCAGCCCGGCCGGGGTGAACAGCGTGTACTTCGCGGTCACGCCGGCCACGTACGCCGGGAAGCCGACCATGCTGCCCCAGGTGAAGATCACCCACGGCGGTGAGCCCTTGGCGCTGCGGCGGCTCTCCTCGGTCGCCACGCAGCAGGAGAAGAGCTGCTCCACGGTGCGCACCACGCCGTCGCCCATGGTGTCGGTGGCGTCCAGAAACATCTCCAGCGCCAGCTTGCAGGGATCGGAGCCCTTGAACTCCGGTGGCCCGCTCTTCTTCGCGTTCGGCTGGGCCTCCCGGTTCCACTTGGCGTTCTTGCTGAGCGAGAGCTCCTTGGGGTTGAACTGGAACTCGATCTCGTGCATGAGGGCGCCCGGTTTGGCGGTGCTGCCGGCCTTCGGCGGCTGGTGCACCCGCAGCTTGGCGTGCTTGAGATTGCTCGGCGCCCCGGACCCGAACGCGGTGGCGGGCGGCGAACCGGCCGAGGTGAAGGTGATCGGGGAGGCCATCGCGGGCGCCCTACGCCCCGCCGCCGAGGAAACCGTGATGCGCCAGTTCCAAGGTCTCGGTCGCCACCTTCGGCGAGTCCGCCGAGAGCTGGGGACCGGTCCACCGCACCGGCACCACGTCCACCAGGGACCAGCGGGCGATCACCGTGCCACCCAGGGTGCGGGCCTCGATGGTCGCGGTCCTGCGGCGCACGCCGCCCGCCATGCCGGACAACCACTTGACCACCATGGCGCTGTCCCTGGTGATCGGCCGCGACAGCTTGACGTTCGAGTACTTGATCCGGGTCGGCAGCTGCCACACCATGCCGTTGTTCCCGCCCTCCTCGCGCTGCTCCATCACGAACTCGCAGCCCAGCCCGTCACAGCTGCTGAACGAACCGAGGCTCTCGTCGTCGATCTTCACCACGAAGCAGACCGCGACCGCTTCCTCCGGCTGCGTCATCCCGTTCTCCTGTCGGTGGCCCGGTTCGGCTGATCAGTGGCGCAGGTCGGTCAGGGCGCCGCGGCGCTCCCGGTCCAGGCGCAGCTCCGCCTTGAGCCGGCGCAGCAGCGGGTCGAAGAGCTTGCGCACCAGTTCGTCCGGCTCCCCGCCGGGCGTCGGTGCCGGCTGCCCGGCCGCCGCGGTCGCCCCGGCAGCCGCCGTCGCCGCTCCGG
>DASWTI010000150.1:0-26305 GCA_036402215.1 Pseudonocardiaceae bacterium | reverse complement strand
GTCTGGCCCGGGCCGGCCGCCGCCGGGGCCGCCCCGGCGGCCGACGCACGCGACGAACCGGACGTCGCCGGTGGTGGCGCGGTCGTGGTCGCCGGCGCCGAGTCCACCAGCGTGCCGACCGGCTCCGACCCGGCGGGCAGGGCGAACCCGTAGTCCAGCAGCGCCGCGGCCTGCTGCCACATCGGCACCGGCTGCTGTTCGCCGCGCATGAGCACCACGAGCAGCCGCCGCCCGCCGCGTTCCGCAGCGCCGACGTAGGTGTGGCGGGCGTCGTCGGTGAAGCCGGTCTTGCCGCCCAGCGCGCCCGGGTAGTTGGCCAGCAGCCGGTTGTCGTTGGCCACGATGAACCCCGGTTTGCCCATGAAACCGGGGAAGTCGAGCTGCCGCGTCGCCACCATCCGGGCGAACGTCGGCTCGCGCATCGCCACCCGGAACAGGACGCCCAGGTCGTACGCGGAGATGCTCGACCCCGGCCCGTCCAGCCCGGACGGGGTGGCGACCCTGGTGTCCAGCGCGCCCAGCGAGCGGGCCAGCTCGTTCATCTTCGCCACCGTGCTCGGCACGCCGCCGAGCCGCACGGCGAGCGCGTGCGCGGCGTCGTTGCCCGAGCGCATGAGCAGCCCGTGCAGCAGCTGCCCCACGGTGTAGTTGCCGGTCGGGCCGATGCCGACCCGGCTGCCCTCCTGCTGGGCGTCCGCGTCGGTGCCCACCACCACGGCGTCCAGGTCCAGCTCGCGCAACGCCACCAGCGCCGTGAGCACCTTGATGGTGGACGCCGGGCGGTGCCGGCCGTGCGGGTCGCGGGCGGCCAGTACGGCGCCGGAGTCCAGGTCGGCGACCAGCCAGCCGTGCGCGCTCAGCCCGGTGGGCAGCGGCGGCGCCGGGTCCGGCAGCACCGGCCCGCAGCCACCGAGCCGCGGCCCACCCACCGGCTCGGCCCGCACCGGCAGCGGGATCGGCGCGGGCTGCCCCGGCGCCGGCGCCTCGGACAGGTCCACGGCCGGCGGGGGCACCGCGCGGTACGGGCAGCTCGACGTCTCCGGCGTCCGGAACGGCGTCGTGGTCGGCGGCTGCGCACCCGCCATCGCGGGTGGCCCGGCGGCCACCGCGGGCAGCGGGAAAGGGACCAGCGCCAGCAGCACGGCGGCGGCCCAGGTCGCGGAGCGGAGGCGACGCATCACCCGCAGGGTAGTGGCGGCGCACCCGATCGGTCCGCCGATCTCCCCCGACTGGTTGGATGTGCGGCCATGGAGGTCGTGCGGCTCATCCTCGTGTTCCTGCACCTGCTCGGCATGGCCGTCCTGGTCGGCACCTTCCTGGTGCAGCGCCGGACCGCCCCCGAGGGCCCGTTGAACGCCGGCTGGCTGCACGCCTCGTTGCTGCAACTCGTCACCGGCCTCGCCCTGGTGGGCGTCAACGAGGGTCTGGACAACGACCTGGACCACGCCAAGATCGGCGTCAAGCTGGTCGTGCTGCTGGTGATCCTCGGCATCGTGGTGTGGGGCCGCCGCCGCGAGGCGCTCGCCCCGTGGGTGGCGCCGGCGCTCGCCGGTCTCGCCGTGCTCAACACGGGCGTCGCCGCCATCTGGACCTGACCAGCCGGTCACGCGGCCGTCACCAGGAGCGGCGACCCGGTGACGTGACCGCGCCACCGAGACAAAGATTCGGTCACGTCGGTGAAGTGGCCGTACGGGGGCCGGGTAACGTCACCGCCTCGAACCCGGGGTACCGGGTGGTTTCACCTATGGAAGGAGACGGCTGTGCGCCGTACGCGTGGGATCGCGGTAGCCGCGATTGCGCTGACCAGCGCGCTGTCCCTGGTCGGCTGTGCGAAGGACTCGAACACCGGTTCCGGTGCGAACAACCAGTCCGGGTCCAACAACGCCCAGGCATGCGCGACCGCGGAGAAGCCCGCCGCCGCGCCAGCGCAGTCGACCAGCGCCGGTAGCGGTGAGAAGGTCGACGGAAGTGCCCTCAAGGTGGGCCTGGCCTACGACATCGGCGGCCGCGGCGACGCGTCGTTCAACGACGCCGCCGCCAAGGGCCTCGACGAGGCGAAGGCCGCCCTCGGCATCACCCAGGTCAAGGAGCTGACCGCCGGCGCCAACGAGAGCGAGGCGGACAAGCAGACCCGGCTGCGCCAGCTCGCCGCCGAGGGCCACAACCCGATCATCGGCGTCGGCTTCGCCTACTCCGAGGCCACCAAGGCCGTCGCGCCCGAGTTCCCGAACACCAAGTTCGCCGTGGTCGACGGCTTCGTCGAGGGCGTGCCGAACGTGACCGGCCTGCTGTTCGCCGAGGAGCAGGGCTCCTTCCTGGTGGGCGTCGCGGCAGCGTACAAGAGCAAGTCCTGCAAGATCGGCTTCGTCGGCGGCGTCAACATCCCGCTGATCCAGAAGTTCGAGGCCGGCTTCACCCAGGGCGTCAAGGCCGTCGCGCCGAACGCCACCGTGGAGAAGACCTACCTCACCGAGGCCGGCGACTTCACCGGCTTCCAGGACGCCCCGAAGGGCCAGATCGCGACCAAGGGCCTGATCGACAAGGGCGTCGACGTCGTCTACCAGGCGGCCGGCGCCTCCGGCAAGGGCGTGTTCGCCGCGGCCCAGGAGGGCAACGTCCTGGCCATCGGCGTCGACTCCGACCAGTACAACCAGCCGACCGTGGCCGAGTACAAGGACGTGATCATCACGTCCATGCTCAAGCGCGTCGACGTGGCGGTGCTGAACTACATCACCGCGGTGGCCAAGGGCGACACCAGCAGCCTGCCGCCGGTGTTCGACCTGTCGGTCGACGGCGTCGGCTACGCCACCTCGGGCGGCAAGATCGACGACATCACCGATGTCCTCGACGCCTACAAGGCGCAGATCGTGGACGGCAAGATCGAGGTGAAGGACACTCCGTAGCACTTCACCTGCTACCTCAGTCCGAGCGCGGTGCGACGGTGACGGCCCACGGGCCGGACGTCGCACCGCGCTCGGTCCATCGGACGGCAACTCGACCCCACGAAGGGCGCCGCCATGACCGAGCACGCCGACGCCGTGGTGCTGAAGGGCATCACCAAGCGGTTCCCGGGCGTCGTCGCCAACAGCGACGTCCATCTCACCGTCCGGCGGGCCGAGGTGCACGCGCTGTGCGGTGAGAACGGGGCCGGCAAGTCGACCCTGATGAAGATCCTCTACGGCATGCAGCAGCCGGACGAGGGCACCATCCACGTCAACGGCGAGCAGGTGCGGTTCCGCTCACCGAGCGACGCCATCCGCGCCGGCATCGGCATGGTGCACCAGCACTTCATGCTCGCGGACAACCTCACGGTCATGGAGAACGTCGTCCTCGGCGCCGAGGGACTGCACGGCATCGGCGCCAAGGCCCGCGCCCGGGTCCGTGCCCTTGCCGAGCAGACCGGCCTGGACGTCGACCCCGGCGTGCTGGTCGAGCGGCTGGGCGTCGCCGACCGGCAGCGCGTCGAGATCCTCAAGGTGCTCTACCGCGGCGCGAAGATCGTCATCCTGGACGAGCCCACCGCGGTGCTCGTCCCGCAGGAGGTGGACGAGCTCTTCGAGACGCTGCGCGCGATGCGCGGCGAGGGCTACACCTTCCTGTTCATCTCCCACAAGCTCGACGAGGTGCGCTCGATCGCCGATCGGATCACCGTCATCCGGCGCGGCACCACGGTCGGCACCGCCGACCCGCGCACCGTCACCACCCGCCAGCTCGCCGAGATGATGGTCGGCTCCGAGCTGCCGAGCCCGGAGACCCGCACCTCCACCGTCACCGACCGGCCGGTGCTCACGGTCAGCGGCCTGACGCTGCGCACCGACGACGGCCGGCCGCTGCTCGACCGGCTCGACCTCACGGTGCACGCCGGTGAGGTGGTCGGCATCGCCGGCGTCGAGGGCAACGGCCAGACCGAGCTGGTCGAGGCCATCATGGGCATGCGCCGGCTCTCCGAGGGCCGCGTGCGCCTCGGCGACCGCGACCTGACCAGGGCCGGCACCCTGGAGCGCCGCGAGGCCGGCATCGGCTACGTGCCCGAGGACCGCACCCGGCACGGCCTGCTGCTCACCCAGCCGCTGTGGGCCAACCGCATCCTCGGCTACCAGACCCGCCGCCCGACCGCGCGTGGCGCGCTGCTCGACCTCGCCGGGGCGCGCGCCGACACCGAGCGCATCGTGCGCGACTTCGACGTCCGCACCCCCGGCATCGAGGTCACCGCCGGCTCGCTGTCCGGTGGTAACCAGCAGAAGCTCGTGGTCGGCCGTGAGCTGTCCGGCGACCCGGTGCTGCTGATCGCCTCGCACCCCACCCGGGGCGTCGACGTCGGTGCGCAGGCCGGCATCTGGGACCACATCCGCCACGCGCGCGCCCGCGGCCTCGCCGTGCTGCTCGTCTCGGCCGACCTGGACGAGCTCATCGGCCTGTCCGACTCGATCAAGGTGATGCTGCGCGGCCGCTTCGTCGCCGACGCCGACCCGGCGACGGTGACCCCGCAGGACCTCGGCTCCGCCATGACGGGAGCCGGTCACGTGGACGAGGAGGGCAACCTGGTGGCCGAGCACACCGAGCCGGGCGGGGGTGAGCGGTGATCGCCCGCCTGCGCGGCACCGTCGTCGCGCCGCTGCTCGCCATCGTCTTCTCCGCGCTGCTGTGCGCGGTCGCGCTGATCATCTCGGGCGCCAACCCGGCGAGCGCGATGGCCGCGATGGTGCGCCAGGTCGGGCAGAGCACCGTCGCCGTGGACATCCTCAACGGCGCCGCCGTGTACTACATCGCGGCGCTCGCGGTGGCCATCGGCTTCCAGATGAACCTGTTCAACATCGGCGTCGAGGGCCAGTACCGGATCGGCGCGATCATCGCGGCCATCGTCGGCGGGGCGTTCGTGCTGCCGCCGGTGCTGCACGCGCTGGTGATCGTCATCGTGGCCGCGCTGGCCGGCGCCGGCTGGGCCGCGCTGCCCGCGTTCCTGAAGGTGACCCGCGGTGTCAACGAGGTCATCTCCACGATCATGATGAACGCCATCGCGTTCGGCGTGGCGGCCTGGCTGATGCGCCGGGACAACTTCGGCCAGCTCATCGGCAACAACGTCACCACCAAGCCGATCGCCGAGTCCGGCTGGGTACCCGGCCTGAGCCTCGGCAGCCGCGGCACCATCTTCGGCCTGGTGCTGCTGGCCGTCGCGCTGGGCATCGGCTACGGCTTCCTGATGAACCGCACCCGGTTCGGCTTCGAGCTGCGGGCCTCCGGCGAGTCACCGACGGCGGCCTCGGCGGGCGGCGTGAACGCCAAGAAGATGGTCGTCATCGCCATGCTGCTGTCCGGCGCGGTGGCCGGGCTGATCGCCATGCCGGAGATCCTCGGCCGCGACCACGCCTACACGCTGAACTTCGCGCAGGGCTACGGCCTCACCGGCATCGCGATCACGCTGCTCGGCCGCAACCACCCGGTCGGCATCGCGTTCGGCGCGCTGCTCTGGGCGTTCCTGGACAAGTCCGCGCTGGCCCTGGACAACGTGGGCGTGCCGCGCGAGATCGCGCTCATCATGCAGGGCTCGATCGTCATCTCCGTGGTCATCGCCTACGAGATCGTGCGCCGCGTCGAGCTGACCGCCGAGCAGCGCCGGGTCGGCCGCCAGCTCGGCACCGCGGAGGCCCCGGCGCCGGCCACCGTGACCGCGGGCGCGCCTCCGCCCGGGCCACCGGACGCCGCGGCCCCGTCCGACGACCGGCCGGACAGTGGAGGTAGGGCATGACCATGGTCGACGTCCCCGGCACGCCGTCCACCGGCGGCGCGGTGACCATGACGCCGCCACCGCGCCGGCGGGTGCTGCCCGGCTGGGCGGTGTACGTGATCGGCATCGGGCTCGTGGTGGTCATGCTGGCCACCACCTCGTACCTCACCGGGAAGCCCGCCCTGACGTCCTCGTCCACCATGCAGAACACCGTGCTGCTGGCGCTGCCGATCCTGCTGGCCGGCCTCGGCGGCCTGTGGGCGGAGCGCGCGGGCGTGGTGAACATCGGCCTCGAGGGCATGATGATCATGGGCACCTGGGGCGCCGCCTGGGGCGGCCTGCACGGCGGCCCGTGGATGGCCGTGCTGTGCGGCATGATCGGCGGCGCGCTCGGCGGAGCGGTGCACGCCGTCGCCACCGTGACCTTCGGCGTCAACCAGATCGTCTCCGGCGTGGCCATCAACCTGCTCGGCGCCGGCATCGCCAAGTACCTGTCGACGCTGATCTTCTTCCCGCTCTCCAGCAACCCGCGCGAGTCGCCGTCCGTCGAGCGGTTCGACACGTTCTCCGCGCAGCCGTTCTCCGACTGGCTGCTGGACCTGGAACGCGAGCAGCGGGTCGGCATCTCCGACGTCGCCGGGCTGCTGCGCGGCATGATCACCGGTGTCTCGCCGATGGTCATGATCAGCGTGGTGCTGCTGGTCGGCAGCTTCTTCGTGCTCTGGCACACCCGGTTCGGCCTGCGGCTGCGATCGTGCGGCGAGAACCCGATCGCCGCGGAGTCCCTGGGCGTCAACGTGTACCTGCACAAGTACATCGCCGTCGTGGCGTCCGGCGGGTTCGCCGGGCTCGGTGGCGCCGCGCTCGTGCTCGGCTCCAACCCCGCCATCTACGCCGAGGGCCAGACCGGTGGTCGCGGCTTCATCGGCCTGGCCGCGATGATCTTCGGCAACTGGCGCCCCGGCGGCCTGCTGGCCGGCGCCGGGCTGTTCGGCTACGCCGACGGCCTGCGGCTCTCCGCGGGCGCCACCACCGTGCACGCCCTGCTGTACGGCGCGGTGCTGATCCTCGGCCTCGCCGTGCTGTGGCAGCTCTACAAGCGGCGGTGGGTGGGCGCCGGCACGGCCGCGCTGGCCGCCGTCGGCCTGTACGTGATCTACCTGTACACGGAGGAGCTGCCGCGCGAGTTCCTGCCGTACACCCCGCACATCATCACGCTCGTCGTGCTCGCGCTGGCCGCCCAGCGGCTGCGCATGCCGGCGGCCGACGGCATCGTCTACCGGCGCGGGAGCGGCGCGTGACCGCCCCGCCCGAGCTGGACTGGGAGGGCCTGCGCGCCGCCGCCGTGGCCGCCGCCGAGCTGGCCTGGTGCCCGTACTCCGGGCTCCGGGTCGGCGCGGCGGCCGTGTGCGACGACGGCCGGGTGGTCACCGGCTGCAACGTGGAGAACGCCTCGTACGGGCTCGGGCTGTGCGCCGAGTGCACCATGGCCGGGCAGCTCCGGCTCACCGGCGGCGGCCGCTTCGTCGCGGTCGCCTGCCGGGGCGGCGACGGGCAGCTCCTCATGCCGTGCGGACGGTGCCGCCAGGTGCTGTACGAGTTCGGCGGCCCGGACTGCCTGCTGGACACGCCGAGCGGCATCCTGCCGCTGAGCGCCGTGCTCCCCGACGCCTTCGGCCCCGAGCACCTGCCCGGCCGCTGAGAGGTTCCCCCGCCCCTGGCGCCGCTCGCCTGCGTCCGTTCGTCCGCGTGCCCGGGGCGGCACCACCGATCGGCGACTGACGACGGCGCCGACCGGCCCGTAGGGTCGGGCGCATGATCAGTGCGGTGGACGTGATCCGGGCCAAGCGGGACGGCCGGCGACTGGACGACGCCCAGATCGACTGGGTGGTCGACGCCTACACGCGGGGCGTGGTCGCCGACGAGCAGATGTCCGCGCTGGCGATGGCCATCCTGCTCAACGGCATGGACCGCGCCGAGACCGCGCGCTGGACCCGCGCCATGATCGACTCCGGCGAGCGGCTGCGCTTCACCGGCATCGGAAGGCCGTTGGTGGACAAGCACTCCACCGGCGGCGTCGGGGACAAGATCACGCTGCCGCTGGCCCCGCTGGTGGCGACCTGCGGCGCCGCCGTGCCGCAGCTGTCCGGCCGCGGCCTCGGGCACACCGGCGGCACCCTGGACAAGCTGGAGTCCATCCCGGGCTGGCGCGCCCGGCTGTCCACCGACGAGATCGCCGCCCAGCTGCGCGACGTGGGCGCCGTGGTGTGCGCGGCCACCGAGGGCCTGGCCCCCGCCGACCGCAAGCTCTACGCGCTGCGCGACGTCACCGGCACCGTGGAATCGGTACCGCTCATCGCGTCGTCCATCATGAGCAAGAAGATCGCCGAGGGCGCCGACGCCCTGGTCCTGGACGTCAAGGCCGGCTCCGGCGCCTTCATGAAGACGGTCGAGCGCGCCCGCGAACTGGCCGGCGCCCTGGTCGGCATCGGCGCCGAGCACGGCCTGGCCACCACCGCGGTGCTCACCGACATGTCCACCCCCCTCGGCCTCGCCATCGGCAACGCCGTCGAGGTGGCCGAGTCCGTCGACGTGCTGCGCGGCGGCGGCCCCCCCGACGTCGTCGAGCTGACCGTCACCCTGGCCCGCGAGATGCTCCGCCTGGCCGGCATCGACACCGACCCCGCCGAGGTCCTCGCCTCCGGCGCCGCCCACGAGACCTGGTGCCGCATGATCGCCGCCCAGGGCGGCGACCCCGACGCACCGCTCCCCACCGCCGCCCACACCCACGTCGTCGAGGCCACCGAGTCCGGCACCCTCACCACCCTCGACGCCTACGCCCTCGGAGTGGCCGCCTGGCGCCTCGGCGCCGGCCGCGCCCGCAAGGAGGACCCCGTCCAGCACGCCGCGGGCATCCTCCTCCACGCCCGCCGCGGCGACACCGTCGAGCAGGGCCAGCCCCTCCTGGAGCTCCGCACCGACACCGAGGACACCATCCAGGGCGCCCTCCAGGCCCTCACCGACGCCATCGCCTACGGCCCCACGGCCCCGGCCGTCTCCCCGCTGATCATCGACACCCTCAGGTAGCGCTCACCTGTCGCACCGCGGAGGCGTGAGCCGCTCGCCGGCGTGGCCGGGGTAGGCGCCCCGGCGCGTTTCCCTTGGCGCGACGCAAGAAACGGCGCCACCCACCTGGTGGATGGCGCCGTCGGCAGACCCGGAACTCAGGCGTCGCCGTCCTCGGGGTCGAGGGAGGGCTTGGGCTTGCGGGTCCGGCGCTGCGCGGGGCGCGGCGGCGGGGGCGGCGCCGCCTGGGCCGGTCCGCCGCCGAGGATGAGCTCGGCGAAGGTGGCCATGGCCTCGTCCAGCTGGCCGGCGTTGCGCTGCTCGGACTCCTCGTTGGCGTCGCGCACCAACGCGATGAGCCGGTCGGCGTCGGGGCGGTTGGAGAGCGTGCCGTCGATCCGGTCGAGACGCTCCTCGACGGCGCCGGCGAGGGTGCCGATGCGGGTGGCGACGCCGTCCTCGACAGTGTCCAGGCGGCCGGCGACCTCGTCGAGGCGGCCGGCGAGCTGCTCCAGGCGCGTGGCGAGCGAGTCCAGCTTGTCCGTGGGGTCGACGGCCGGGCGCTGGGCGAGGGCGTCGAGCTTGCCGGACAGACCCTCGCGGGTCTCGCCGAGCACCTCGGCGAGCGCGGCCTGCAGGGCGTTGGTGCTGTCGGTGATCCGGCCGTCCAGCCCGGTCCTGGTCTCGTCCAGCAGCTTGGCGGTGCCGTCACCGGTGTCGCCGATGGTGCGCTGGATGGACTCGCGGTTGCCGTCGAGGTGCTCGTGGAAGCCCTCGTCCACCTCGTCGAGCCGGCCGCGCAGGTTCACCTCCATGGCGTCGATGCGCTCGCGCACCGGGCCGTGCACGCTGCTGGGCAGCTGGTCGAGGCGGCCGTCCTGCTTGTCCAGGTGGTGGTCCAGGTCGTCGATCCGCTTGTGCAGCCCGGCGATCCGGTCCTCCAGGCCGTCCATCCGGCCGGCCACGCCCTCGAAGCGGCCGGCCATGCCGTCCAGCCGCCCGTCGAGCTGGGCGAACGGCTTGGCCAGGCGGTCGACGACGGAGTCCACCGAGCGGCCGAGGCCGGCGATGGCGCCGTCGAGGGCCTCCAGCTTGGCCATGGCCTCGTCCACGCGCTCGGCGAGCACGCCGACCTCGGTGCGGTCCGGCATCTCGGACAGCCGCTTGCGCACGGAGCCGAGCGACTCCAGCGGCGAGAGCCGCGCGTGGATCTCGTCCAGCGCGTCGAAGATCTGCTGCTGCTCACTGTCCCTGATCTCGGCGGCACGCATGAGCATGCTGCGCATTCGATCGAACGACATCGTCGAGTTGTTGTTATCGCTCACAGGTGACGACCTTCGTGCGAGGGCGGCGGACGTATCGGGTTGATGAGCTCTCACCGGGAGCGGTAGCTCAACGGCCGTCCGACTCTAACCAGCTCTACGACGGGTGCCTAGGCGGGGTGGTCTCGTCACTTGGCGTAATCGGCCGACACTCCCTGAACGGAGCAACGCCCCATTGGTGACGGTCGCCCCTGCCGATACCGTGTTTTCCGTGGCTACCGCGCTGAACCCCGACAGCATTCGCACTGCCCCGAAGGTGCTCCTGCACGACCATCTGGACGGCGGGCTACGGCCCGCGACCGTCGTCGAGCTCGCCGAGTCGGCGGGGCACACGCTGCCCGCGGCCGACGCCGAGGAGCTCGGTGCCTGGTTCCGGGAGTCGGCCGACTCCGGCTCGCTGGAGCGCTACCTGGAGACGTTCGCGCACACCGTGGCCGTGATGCAGGACCGCGAGTCTCTGATCCGGGTCGCCGCCGAGTGCGCCGAGGACCTGGCCGCCGACGGCGTCGTCTACGCCGAGGTGCGCTACGCCCCTGAGCAGCACACCGACCGCGGCCTCGGCCTGGAGCAGGTGATCGAGGCCGTCCTGGAGGGCTTCGAGCAGGGCTCGTACGGCCGGGGCATCCGCATCGGCTGCCTGCTCACGGCCATGCGGCACGCGGCGCGCTCCTCGGAGATCGCCGAGCTGGCGGTGCGCTACCGCGACGCCGGCGTGGTGGGCTTCGACATCGCGGGCGCCGAGGCCGGCTTCCCGCCCACCCGGCACCTGGACGCCTTCGAGTACCTGCGGCAGCAGAACTCGCACTTCACCATCCACGCCGGCGAGGCGTTCGGCCTGCCCTCGATCTGGGAGGCGTTGCAGTGGTGCGGCGCCGACCGGCTCGGGCACGGCGTGCGCATCGTGGACGACATCAAGACCGCCGGCGACGGCAGCGTGCAACTCGGCCGGCTCGCCGCGTACGTGCGCGACAAGCGCATCCCGCTGGAGATGTGCCCGACGTCCAACGTGCAGACCGGCGCCGCGCCGTCCATCGCGCAGCACCCGATCGGCCTTCTCACGCGCCTGCGCTTCCGGGTGACGGTGAACACCGACAACCGGCTGATGAGCGGCTGCACCATGACCAGCGAGCTGGCCGCCCTGGTCGACTCGTTCGGCTACGACTGGGCGGACCTGCAGTGGTTCACGGTGAACGCCATGAAGTCGGCGTTCATCGGGTTCGACGAGCGGCTGGCGCTGATCAACGACGTGATCAAGCCCGGGTACGCGCAGCTCCGGGCCTGACCACCCCGGGCGTCAGTTGACGTGCAGCCGGTCGGCGAAGTCGTTGGTGAGCTGCTTCCAGCTCTCGACCTCGGCGTCGAACGGCGCGCTCGGCGCGAGCCGCGTCGGGTCCGGCCGGAGCACGAACGAGACCAGCCAGCCCAGGCTCTCCGACTGCGCGAGCGCCTCGGTCACCGAGTCGTCGCCGGCCCACTGGGCGGCGTCGGTGATCAGCTCGACGGCCAGGTCGAGCTGCGTCGGGTCCACGGCGCCCGGGCCCTCGGCGAGGTCGTCGGCCAGCCCGGTCAGCACGTAGGTGTTGTCCGGGTGGACCTCCACCTCGAGGTCACCGGCGGTGGCGGCGTTCACCACGTCGGGCCAGGTGGTCACCGAGTCGAGGTCGTGGCCCTCGGCGCCCGCCGCCCCGGCGGCCAGGTACTTGGCCAGCGCGCGCGGTGACTTGAACACCTCGATGGTGCCGTCGTTGCCCAGGAAGAGCGGCGCGTCGTCCAGGTAGCAGCGCAGCGTGTAGTGCTCGCCGAGGTTGCTGATGATCAGGATCGGGTCGATGCCGACCTCGGACCAGAAGCCGGCCTCGGTGTCGTCCTCGTCCTCCGCCGCGTCGTCCGCGTCGGTCTTCGCGGCGTCGGCGTCCTCGGCGTCCTCGGCGTCGCTGCCGGCGTCCTCGGCGTCCGCGTCGGCCGGGACCACGGTCAGCTCACGGCGGGCGCTCTCCACGGCCGCGGCGTCCAGCTCGGGGGTGGTGACCACGCCGTCGATGGCGTCCAGCACCTCGTCCCAGCGCTCGGCGACCACGGTGGCCATCTCGGTCCACATCCGCTCGCCGTCACGGCCGATGAAGGCCACGGTGCCCTGGTCCACCAGCGAGAAGCCGTCGGCGGAGTCGAGCACCTCGCGCACGACCTCCAGGTCGCACACCTCGGCGAGCGAGCGGACCATCACCAGCACGTCGGACAGGTCGCCGACGGACCACTGGTCGGGGTCGTTCGCCACCAGCTCCGGCACCGTCACCAGGTCGTAGTGCTGGGTCTCGTCCGGCGTCAGCTCGTCGGCGCTCAGCTCTGGCACGATGCGCCAGGCCGGGTGGTCGGTCAGGTCGTGCTCCGTGGCGGTGCGTACGAACGCGGCGAGCTCGGCGGCGTCCTGGAAGACGTACAGGTGCTCGCCGTGGCCGAGGAAGGCCTCCCACTCCTCACCGTCCTCCCGCCAGCGGGGTGCCCACAGGGTGACGACGTCACCCTCGGTCAGCCCGAGCTGCACCGGGACGATGTCCTGCGCCATTGCCTACCTCCCGAGACGGTGTACCCGGGCAGCCTAGGGGGTCGTCCGCGAGGCTCAGCGGTCGGAGCGGAAGATCGAGGGGTCGAACGCGAACACGTCGTCCTCGTCGGCGTCGCCGTCCGCGTCGCCGCCGTCCGGCGTCCGGCCGGTGACCGCCCGCCCGACCGGGGTGCCGGTGCCCAGGTCCAGCCCGGGCGGCCGATCCGCTTCCGGCGCAACGGGTTCGCGCCGCTCGGAGACGGTGTCCCAGCCGAGCGCGCGGGCCGGGGCCGGGCCGTCCAGCGCCTCCACGGCGGCCGCCGCCTCGTCACCCAGCGCCAGCGCCAGCAGCGTGTAGCCGCGCTGCCGGGCGTCATCGGCGGCGAACCGCGCGGCCGCGGTGATCGCCGCGCCCAGCCCGGCCGGCCCGAGCGTCATCGCCTCCGGGCTGATCCGCAGGTCGAGCAGCTCACCGGTGCCGGACACCACGGCCGTCACCAGGCCGCCGTCGCTGGCGCCGGTGCCCCGCACCTCCGCCATCCGCCGCCGGGCGCGGCCGGCCGCCGCGCTGCGCTCGTACGCCTGTGCCACCGGGTCCACGGCGCTCACCGGGCCCGGTGCAGGACCGGGCCGAAGCCGCCGTCCGGGTCCTCGGGCGGGTCGTCCGGCCGCTCCGGCTCGGGCCGCGGCAGGCCCACCCGCTCCAGGGTCCGGGTGGCCTCCACGCCCACGCTGACCGCCAGCTCCTGGTGCAGCCGCACCGACGCCTCCTTGCCGGCGCTGCGGGCCGTCTCCAGCACCGTGCGCGCCAGTACCTCGGGCCGCAGCCGCATGGCGGTGCCGCTCAGCCGCACCTCCAGCGGCACTCCGCCCGCCGCGGCGAGCACGCTCACCGCGTTGTCCGGCGAGGTGGCCCAGGCCGAGAAGCGCTCCATCCGTGTTCCCCCTGTGCGGCGCCGGTTTCCCTGTGCGACGCGGTGCTACGGGCCGGTGGGCCGGTAGAAGCCCATGAACGGCATGCCGATGTTCGAGGTGCGGGTCGGGTTGATCTGCACCGGGTCGCCGGCCTCGACCATCATGCCGTCACCGATGATCATCGCCACGTGGCCCTGCCAGACCACGAGGTCGCCGGGCATGAGCTGGTCGGGCGGCACCGAGGCGCCCACGGCCTGCGCCGCGGAGTGCCGCGGGATCTCCAGCCCGGCCATCGAGTAGGCCCACGACGTCAGGCCGCTGCAGTCGAAGCCCTGGCCCGGGCTGGACGCGCCCCACACGTACGGCACGCCGAGCTGCTGCAACGCGTACCGGACGGCGTTCGCCGCGATCTCGTTGGGCGCCTCGGCGGTGCCGCCACCGGGCAGGCCGAGCTGCACGCCCATGCCGGGCGGGATCGGCGTGACGCTGCCGAGGTTCGGCCCCATCGGGACGCCGCCCCCGCCGCCCCCGCCGCCGCCGAAGCCGCCGCCCGGGCCGCCGCCACCGCCGTGGCCGCCGGTGCCACCACCAGGGGCGCCGGAGCCCGGGGCCTCGGGGATGCCGAGCGGTGGTGCCAGGGTGGCCGTGCCACCTGCGCCCGCGGCCACCGTGGACACCGGCACGTCGGTGAGCGAGATGCCCATCGAGTCCAGCGGCCCGCCGGCGCCGGGCCCGGTGTCCTGCTGGCCGCGCAGCCGGGCGGCCAGCCCGCTCAGCTCGTCGGTGACCCGGGTGACCACCTCGCCGGCGCGCGCCGCCGCGGCGTCGGCCTGCTCCCAGATGTTCGCGCCGATCGCGGCGCGCAGCGGCTCCGGGGCGGCCCGCAGCACCGCGACCTGGCCCTGCGCCCAGCGCTCGAACTCGTCGAGCATGGCGCGGACCTCGGTGCGGCCGGCGCCGACCCGCCCGGTGGCCTCGCGCAGGATCGCGACCGCGGCCTCGGCGTTGCCGGACACGGTGGTCAGCGTGGTGTGCAGCGCGGTGGCCCGGCTGTTCGCCTCGCCGGCGCCGGAGCCGTGCCAGCCGGCGAGCGCGGCGCGGGTGGCCGCCGTGTGCCGGTCGTGCACCTCCGCCAGCGCGACGCGCGCGCGGTCCAGGCTCGTCTCCTGGGCCGTGGTGCCCGCGCCGCCGTCCTCGCCGAGCCGTCGCAGCTGTGCCTCGATGGCGGCGCCGAAGCCGCTCATACCGGCTCCTCCGACCGTCGCAGGTCGGTGGCCGTCACGTCCTCCTGCTGCACCTTGGAGTCGACGTAGCCGCGGACGGCGATCGACAGGCCCTCCAGGCCGCGGCCGATGGCGTCCATGGTGGCGCCGAACGAGGCGGCGCGCTCCGCGTAGGCGGCCACGAAGCCCGAGGTCTCACCGACCTCGCCGAACACCCCGGACGGCAGCGGACCGGCGCCGTCCAGCCCGGAGCGGGCGGCGGTCACCGAGGCGACCAGCCCGTGCCCGGCCTCGGCGTACGTGTACAACGCGTCGACCTCGAACCCGAAGCCCTGGTGTTCGACCACGACTCGCCTCCCCACAGTCGGCCTCTCGGCTGCGACGTGCCGTCACTCTGCCGGGTTCCCGTCCCGACGCGCCCGCGAACGGAGCGTCACGACCCCATCGGGTGCCAGACGGTCTTCGACTCCAGGAAGGCCCGGATCCGCCGCAGGTCCGGCTCACGTGTCCAGTCCGGCTCGCTCGCCGGGGCCCGGAACACGCGCTTGACGGTGCCCGCGGCGGCCTGCTCCAGTTCGGTGCGCACGGAGGCGGGCGCGCCGGTCAGGTCCAGGGCGTTCACGTCGGCGTGGGCGGCCAGCCAGGGGGCGAGCTCCGCGGTGCGGCCGGTGAGGACGTTGACCACGCCGCCCGGCAGGTCGGAGGTGGCCAGCACCTCGGCCAGCGTCACGGCCGGCAGCGGCCGGTCCTGCGAGGTGACGACGACCGCGGTGTTGCCGGCGCAGATCACCGGGGCGACCACGGACACCAGCCCGAGCAGCGACGAGGACTGCGGGGCGAGCACCGCCACCACGCCGGTCGGCTCGGGCACGGAGAAGCAGAAGTACGGCCCGGCCACCGGGTTCGCGGCGCCGAGCACGGTGGCGATCTTGTCGGCCCAGCCGGCGTACCAGACCCAGCGGTCGATCGCGGCGTCCACCTCGGTCTCGGCCCGCCGGGACTGCACGCCCTGCGAGGCGGTGACCTCGGCGACGAACTGCGCGCGCCGCCCCTCCAGCATCTCGGCCACCCGGAACAGCACCTGACCGCGGTTGTACGCGGTGGTGCCGGACCAGCCCGGGAACGCCTTGCGGGCCGCGGCCACCGCGTCGCGCGCGTCCTTGCGCGAGGCCTGGGCGGCGTTGGCCAGGAAACGGCCGCGGCTGTCGGTCACCGGGTAGGAGCGGCCGGACTCCGACCGCGGGAAGGCGCCCCCGATGTAGAGCTTGTACGTCTTGGGCACGGTGAGTCGGTCAGACATCGAGGTACGCCTCCAGCCCGGTGCGCCCGCCCTCGCGGCCGAACCCGGACTCCTGGTAGCCGCCGAACGGCGCGGTCGGGTCGAAGCGGTTGAACGTGTTGGCCCACACCACGCCGGCCCGCATCCGCTGGGCCGTCCACAGGATGCGCGAGCCCTTCTCGGTCCAGACGCCGGCGGACAGGCCGTACGGGGTGTTGTTCGCCTTGGTCACGGCCTCCTCCGGGGTGCGGAAGGTGATGACCGACAGCACCGGCCCGAAGATCTCCTCGCGGGCGATCCGCATGGCCGGGCTGACGTTGCTGAAGACCGTGGGGGCGAAGAAGAAACCCTTGTCCGGCATCGGGCACGGGCTGGTCCAGCGGTCGGCGCCCTCGGCCTCGCCGGCCGCGGCGAGCTCGGTGATCCGGTCGAGCTGCGCGCGCGAGTTGATCGCGCCGACGTCGGTGTTCTTGTCCAGCGGGTCGCCGACGCGCAGCGTGGACACCCGGTACCGCAGCTTCTCCAGCAGCTCCTCGGCCACCGACTCCTGCACCAGCAGCCGCGAGCCGGCGCAGCACACGTGGCCCTGGTTGAAGTAGATGCCGTTGACGATGCCCTCGACGGCCTGGTCGAGCGGGGCGTCGTCGAACACGATGTTGGCCGCCTTGCCGCCCAGCTCCAGGGTGAGCTTGCGGCCGGTGCCGGCCAGCGAGCGCTGGATGAGCTTGCCGACCTCGGTGGAACCGGTGAACGCCACCTTGTTGACCAGCGGGTGGTTCACCAGCTCGGAGCCCACGTCACCGGCGCCCGGCAGGATGTTGACCACGCCCGGCGGCAGGTCGGCCTGCTGGATGATGTCGGCCAGCACCAGGGCGGTGAGCGGCGTGGTCTCGGCCGGCTTGAGCACCACGGTGTTGCCGCAGGCCAGCGCCGGGGCGATCTTCCAGGCGGCCATCAGCAGCGGGAAGTTCCACGGGATCACCTGGCCGGCCACGCCGAGCGGCCTCGGGTCCGGGCCGTAGCCGGCGTACGGCAGCTTGTCGGCCCAGCCGGCGTGGTGGAAGAAGTGCGCGGCGACCAGCGGCAGGTCCACGTCGCGCGACTCGCGGATCGGTTTGCCGTTGTCCAGCGACTCCAGCACCGCCAGCTCGCGGGCGCGCTCCTGCACGATGCGGGCGATCCGGTACAGGTACTTGGCGCGCTCGGCGCCCGGCATCCGCGACCAGACCCGCTCGTAGGCGCGCTTCGCGGCGCGCACCGCGGTGTCCACGTCGGACGGCGCCGCGGTGGCGACCTCGGCGAGGACCTCCTCGGTGGCCGGGTTGATCGTCTTCAGCGGCTCGCCACCGCCGTCGGCGAAGGCGCCGTCCACGAACAGCTGGTAGTTCGGGCGCAGCCGCGCGATGTCGCGCGACTCGGGCGCGGGGGCGTACTCCCAGGGCGTCGTCATCTCAGTCCACCGTCACGTAGTCCGGGCCGCTGTAGTGGCCCTCGAGCTGGGTCCGCCGCTGCATGAGCAGGTCGTTGAGCAGGCTGGACGCGCCGAACCGGAAGAGGTCCGGCGTGAGCCACTGCGGGCCGGCCACCTCGTGCACGGCCACCAGGTAGCGGATGGCGTCCTTGGTGGCGCGGATGCCGCCGGCCGGCTTGACGCCACGCAGCTCCCCGGTCAGGACGTGCCAGTCGTGCACCGCCTGCAGCATCACGTGCGTCACCGGCAGCGTGGCGGCGGGGGAGACCTTGCCGGTGGACGTCTTGATGAAGTCGCCGCCGGCCAGCAGCCCGATCCAGGACGCGCGGCGCACGTTGTCGTAGCTGGCCAGCTCGCCGGTCTCCAGGATGACCTTGAGGTGCGCGTCGCCGCAGGCCGCCTTGATCGCGACGATCTCCTCGTACACCTCGGCGTAGCGGCCGGACAGGAACGCGCCGCGGTCGATCACCATGTCCACCTCGGTGGCGCCCGCCTCGACGGCCATCGCGGTGTCGGCGAGCTTCACCTGGCGCGAGGACCGGCCGCTGGGGAACGCGGTGGCGACGCTGGCCACGCCGATCCCGGTGCCGCGTAACGCCTCCACCGCGGTGGCCACCAGGTCCGGGTACACGCACACCGCGGCGACCCGCGGAACGTCCGGCCGGTCGGGGTCCGGCCGCCGCGCCTTGGCGCACAGCGAGCGGACCCGGCCCGGGGTGTCCGCGCCCTCCAGCGTGGTGAGGTCCACCATGGAGATGGCGGTGTCGATCGCCCACAGCTTGGACTGCTTCTTGATGCTGCGGGTGGCCAGGGTGGCGGCGCGCTGCTCCACGCCGACCTGGTCCACGCCGGGCAGCCCGTTCAGGAAACGCCGCAGCGAGGCGTCGTCCCTGGTGGCGTCCACCAGCTCTGGCGGCAACGCCGCCGCCGTCGAGGTACTCACGTCGCCGAGTCTAGGTCCGCCGCCGATCGTCGTTCGGGTTTGTTCGGGATCGGGGCCCGCCGGGCGACCGGCTGGCAGGGTGTCCTCAGGCCCGGCCGCCGGTCGGTCCGCCCGAGGGAGGAGTGGACATGCGAACAGTTCACCGCGCGCTCGTCGCCGCGGCCGTGCTGGGGCTCGCCGCCATCGGCCTGGTGCCGGCGGCGCAGGCCGGGCCGGTCACCGTGGCGGCCATCCCGGCCGACTGCACGCTCACCGGCACCGGCGACCACATCCGCACGATCACCTGCACCGACCGGCCGGCCACCCAGACCTGGCGGCTGACCATCACCTGCTACCCGTTCGGCCGCATGGTCACCCGCTTCGGCAACCTGGTCACCGGCGACGGTGCGTCGACCGCGAGCTGCGGCGTGGACGCACTGGAGGCGTTCAACCCGCAGTTCGTGGTGGTGTCCTAGCCCTTGACCCGTCGGCCCGCCGTCCACACGCCCGTCACGTGCGCCGGGTCGGCGAGCACGGCGATGTCGGCCAGCGGGTCCGCGTCCAGGGTGATGACGTCGGCCCGCAGGCCGGCCACCAGCCGGCCGGCCGGCGGGGCCTGCGGGCCCAGGGTGAGCGGGCCGTTGGCGGTGGCCGCCTCGATCGCCTGCAGCGGCGTCATGCCCGCCCGCACCAGCAGCGGCAGCTCGCGGCCGTTGCGGCCCCAGGAGTTCGGCAGCGCCGAGCCGGAGTGGCAGATGTCGGTGCCCATGGCGATCGGCACCCCGGCGGCGTGCGCCATGGCCAGCGTCTCGGCGTGCCGGTCGGCGATGGCGCGCAGCTTGGTGAGCGCGTACGGCGGCAGGCCGGGCGCCTCCAGCAGCTCCTCGATGATCGTGCGGGTCGGCACCAGCACGGTGCCGGTCTCGCGCATCGCGGCGCACGCCTCCTCGTCGAGGTACGTGCCGTGCTCGATGGTGCGGACCCCGGCCTCGATCGCGGCCATGATCCCGGGCTTGCCGTGGCCGTGCGCGGCCACCACGCGCTCGGCGAGGCCGGCCACCTCCACGATGGCGGCCAGCTCGGCGGTGGTGAACTGCTGGTGCACCGGGTGGTCCACCTCGGACAGCACGCCGCCGGACACGCAGATCTTGATCACCTTGGCGTTGCGCCGCAGTTGCTCGCGCACCGCGCGGGCGCACTCCGACGGGCCGTCGCACAGCCGCAGCTCGCCGCCGCAGCGGCCCAGGTCGTGCACCGTGCCGAGCGGCAGCGAGTGCAGGTCACCGTGGCCGCCGGTGGTGGACAGCACGGCGCCGGCGGCGTAGATGTCCGGGCCGTCCAGCGTGCCCTCGGCGACGGCCGCCGCCAGGTACACGCCCAGCCCGCCCACCTCGCGCACCGTGGTGACACCGGCGTTCAGCGCGGCCCGCAGGTCGCCCGCCGCCCGTGCCGCGCGCAGCGCCACCGGGTCGTGCACGAGCCGCGTCATGTCCGGGGTGAGCGTGCCCAGGAAGTGCCCGTGGCAGTCCCACAGGCCGGGCAGCACGGCCGCGGCGCGCACCACGCGGGCGCCCGGCGACTCCGGCGCGGTGGCCGCGGGACCCGCGTAGCGGATCTCCGGGCCGTCCATCAGGAGCACCCCACCGGACACCGGTTCGCCGCGGCCCGGGATCAGCAGGTCGGCCTCGATGCGTTGCACACCAGGGACCTTATGCCGCATCACCCCTGGTGCGGGACCTTTATGATCAGTCGAGCCGACCCGGAGCGGGTGCGATGGGCATCGACATGGGCATCGACGTGACGCAGACCGAGCTGGACGCCGCGGGGCGTGTGCTGCACGAGGGCGTACCGGTGACCGGCGAGGTGGTGAGCCGCTCACCGGAGGGCCGGGTCATCGCCCGCATCCGCTACCTGCAGGGCCTGGAGGACGGGCCGTCCCTGGAGTGGTACCCGGACGGCAGCCGCCGTGCCGAGGGCAGCTCGCGCTACGGCGTCGGCGCCGTGGGGGTCTGGCGCGGCTGGCACCCGTGCGGCGCGCCGGCCGCCGAGTACGGCTTCTCCGACAACGGCCGCTTGCTGTTCGTGCGGCGGTGGGACCAAGCTGGCGTGATGCTCGAGGACAAGACGTACTGAGCGCCGCGTGCAACTGCGCTCCCTCGGCCGCTGGCCGACGACGATCGAGGACGCCGCCGCCGTGCAGGACGAGCTCCGCGCGCTGGTGGACACCGTGGGACCCGGGCCGCGGGCGCTGGGCACCGCCGCCGGCGTGGACGTCGCCTACCAGCGGGACGGGGACCGCGTGGCCGCGGCCGCCGTGGTGCTGGACACCGAGACGCTGCTGCCGGTGGAGACGGCCATCGCCATCGGCCGCGCCGGGTTCGAGTACGCCTCGGGCTTCCTGGCGTTCCGGGAGCTGCCGGCCATCAGCACGGTGCTGGAGCAGCTCACCACCGTGCCGGACGTGCTGGTGTGCGACGGGCAGGGCCTGGCCCACCCGCGGCGGTTCGGGCTGGCCTGCCACGTGGGGGTGCTGACCGGCGTGCCGACCATCGGGGTGGCGAAGACCCCGCCCGGGCCGTTCGAGCCGCCCGCCGCGGAGCGCGGCGCCTGGACCCCGCTGCTGGACGGCGGCGAGGTGGTCGGGCGGGCGCTGCGCACCCAGGACGGCGTCAAGCCGGTCTTCGTCTCCGTGGGGCACAAGGTGGACCTGGAGACGGCGTGCGCGCACGTGCTGCGGCTCAGCCCGCGCTACCGGCTGCCGGAGACCACGCGACAGGCCGACCGGCTTGCCCGGGACACCGCGCTGCGGTAGTCCTCGCGGTATGCAGGTGCTGCGCACGCCGGACGACCGTTTCGCCGCGCTCCCGGGGTTCGGGTACGAGCCGCGGTACGCCACGGTGCCCGACCAGGACGGCGGCGAGCTGCGCATGGCCTGGGTGGAGGACGGGCCGGCGGACGGGCCCGCGGTGCTGCTGCTGCACGGCGAACCGAGCTGGTCGTTCCTGTACCGCACCGTGATGCCGCCGCTGGCCGCCGCGGGGCTGCGGGCCGTCGCGGTGGACCTGGTGGGCTTCGGCCGCTCCGACAAGCCGGCCGACCGGGCCGATCACACGTACGCCCGGCACGTGGAATGGGTGCGGGCGCTCGCCTTCGACGTGCTGGACCTGCGGGACGTGACCCTGGTGGGGCAGGACTGGGGCGGGCTCATCGGGCTGCGGCTGGTGGCCGAGCGGCCGGACCGGTTCGCCCGCGTGGTCGCGGCGAACACCGGGCTGCCCACCGGGGACCAGCCGATGCCCGAGGTGTGGCACCGGTTCAAGGACGCGGTGGCCGCGGCGCCGGACTTCGACGTGGCGCGCTCGGTGCAGAGCGGCTGCCGCACCACGCTGCCGCCGGCCGTGCGCGCCGCCTACGACGCGCCGTTCCCCACCGAGAAGTTCAAGGCCGGGCCGCGCGCCATGCCCGGCCTGGTGCCGATCACGCCGGACGACCCGGCGGCCGCGCCGAACCGCGCCGCCTGGGCGGTGCTCGCCGAGTGGCGGAAGCCGTTCCTGGTGGCGTTCTCGGACTCCGATCCGATCACCGCGCCGATGGCCCCGGTGCTCGCCCAGGTGGTGCCCGGCGCGCGCGGCCGTGAACACCCGGTGATCGCCGGCGCCGGCCACTTCCTGCAGGAGGACGCGGGCGCGGTGCTGGGCGAGGAGATCGCCCGCTTCGTGCGCTCGGCCTAGACGACGCCGCGGGGGGCGGCCTCGGCGGCGGTGCCGGTGCGGCGGGGGGAGTGCCAGGCCAGCCGGGCGCCGGCGATCGCCGTGACCACGGACTGCAGCACCACCAGGTACATGAGCTGCCGGTAGACGAACTGCTGCAACGGCAACGACCACAGCGGGCCGAGGCGTTCGCCGTCCAGCCGGAACGCCACGACGGCCGGCACGAGCTGCACCGCGAGGAACGCCGCCCAGGCCACCGCGGCGCGTCCCGGGTCCAGGAACAGCAGGTAGAGCGCGGCGACGTCGACCACCGGCGCCAGGACCGGCAGCAGCACCTGGAAGAGCAGCAAGTACGGCAGCCCGCGCCGGCCGAGCCGTCCGGCGCCGCCGCGCTCGACCACGGCGTGCCGGTGCTTGTACATCGCCTGCAGGGTGCCGTAGCACCAGCGGTAGCGCTGCTTCCAGAGCTGGCCGAGCCCGGCCGGGGCCTCGGTCCAGACCCGGGCCCGCTGCGCGTACACGACGCGCCAGCCGGCCCGCAGCAGCGCCATCGTGAGGTCGGTGTCCTCGGCCAGCGTGTCGCCCGGCACGCCGCCCGCGCCGGCGATCGCCGACCGGCGGAAGGCGCCCACCGCGCCCGGCACCGTCGGCATGCACTCCAGCACGTCGTACATCCGCCGGTCGAGGTTGAAGCCGATGACGTACTCGATGTGCTGCCAGCGGCCGAGCAGCCCGCCGCGGTTGCCCACCTTGGCGTTGCCGGACACCGCGCCCACGGTGGGATCGGCGAACGGTGCCACCAGCTCGGCCATCGTGGCCGGCTCGACCACCGTGTCGGCGTCCACCGTGATCACCAGCTCGGTGCGCGCCGCGGCCAGCCCGGTGCGCAGCGCGGCCGACTTGCCGGCGTTCTCCTGGCGCAGCACCAGCACGCCGGGCAGGCGGAGCGCCTCGGCGACCTCCGCGGTGCCGTCGGTGGAGCCGTCGTCCACCACGATCACCGAGAGCGCCGGGTGGGTGCTCGCCGCGATCGAGCGCAGCGTCGCCTCGATCCCGGCGCGTTCGTTGTAGGCGGGCACGATCACCGTGGCCGGCTGCACGAGCGGCACCGTGTGCTCCCCGGCCGGCCGCCGCCGGTGCAGCCCGGCGGTGACCAGCACCAGCGCCGTGCGCCCCAGGGCCAGCACGGTGGCCACCAGCAGCAGCCAGGGCACGAGCGTGCCCAGCACAGCGGCGAACCCGATGGTGGCCACCGAGGCCCGGCCGGCGAGCCGGGTGCCCAGCGGCGCCGGGGAGCTGGCGTCCGCCAGGCCCAGCGCGTCCGACGTGGTGCGGAACCGCCAGCCCTGGTCGGTGAGCGCGCCCACCAGGCGGTCCACCGCCTCCACGGTGCCCGCCCGGTCGCCGCCGCCGTCGTGCAGCAGCACCACGGCGCCGCGCCCGTCCGCCGGGGTGGCCGCGGCGACGATGGCGTCCGCGCCGGGGGCGCGCCAGTCCTGCGGGTCGAGGTCGGCCAGCACGGCCAGGTAGCCGGCGTCCGCGGCGCGGCGTACGGCCTGCCAGCCCGGGTCGTCCACGGTGGCCGGCGTCGAGGAGTACGGCGGCCGGACCAGCGCCGAGCTGGTGCCGGTGATGCCGGCCAGCACGAGCTGGGTCTGCCGCAGCTCCCACCTGGCGCGCAGCTCGGACACCCGCCCGAGGTCGGCGTGCGTCATGGTGTGGTTGCCCAGCTCGTGGCCCTCGGCGACGATCCGGCGCACCAGGTCCGGGTGCCGCGCGGCCGCCACCCCGGTGACGAAGAACGTGGCCGGCACGTCGTGGCGGCGCAGCACGTCGAGCACCTTCGGGGTCCACTCGGGGTCCGGGCCGTCGTCGAAGGTCAGCGCGATCGTGCGGTCCGGGATGCCGGCCGTGCGCACCTCGCCGCCGCGGGCGTCCACCGCGGGCAGGCCGCCGAGCACCTCCTGGGGGACGCCGGTCGCGGGTGCCGGGCCGTCCGGCCGGGCCCCGGTGCGCTCCAGGTGCAGCAGCGTGGCGTCCACGCCGAGGCCCACGCCGAACACGGCCAGCACGGCCAGCAGGAGCAGCCAGTGTGCCCGGGGCGGTGGGGTGCGGTCATGGCGGTGCCGCGCCACCGATCAGCCCTTGCCGGGCGGGGTGCTGGGACGGTCGCCGCGGCCGGGGTTCTCCGACGGGCGGGAGCCGTTGCCCCGGGTGGCGGAGGTGGTGCTCGTCGCATCGGCGCTCGTGGCGGCCTCGGTGGCCGTGGTGGGCGGCCCGGCGTCCGTGGCGGTGCCGCCGTCCCCGCCGTCCGTGCTGGGCACCGTCGTGGTGGTGACCGGCGGCGGCGCGGGGGCGGACGGCGTCGGACCGGCCTCGGGTCCGGCGAACGGCACCGGCAGCCGTGCCGCCGGGGGCAGCGGCGTGCCGAACACGCTGAGCAGCACCAGCAGCAGGTACGACGCGGCGGCCGCGGCGACGCCGACCAGCACCAGGCGCACGATTCGCCGGCGGCGTCCGCTGGCGTCGACGAAGACCGGGTTGTCAGACTCGGGTCTGCTCACTGCTGTCCCTCCGCGGCCGCGACCGCGCGGAACGCTACATCGTCGGAATGAACGGGTTACGCGGGCACGTCGTCGTCGCGGCAGCCGAACACCGGCAGCTGCTCGATGATCGGCGCCGGGTCGGCGTCGCCGCGCCAGCCCCAGGCCAGGATCTGCCGCCGGGAGCGGCGGCTCACCAGGGCACGGAACAGCTCGTACGAGCCGACGCCGACCTCGGCGCGCGGCCCGCCGTCCCCACCGGTCCACTCGTGCTCCACGCCGTCGGAGGACGAGCAGCGCACCACGAGCGTGCCGGGGCCGGCGAAGCGCGTGACGATGGCCTTCGACGCGCCCATGGCGGCGGCCTCGACCTGGTCGATGGGCGCCGGGTCCAGCCCGAACTGCTCGCGCAGGTCGCACTCGTGGGCGAGCACGTCGAGCACGGCCGCCGACCCGCTGCGGCGCTCGGCGAGCGCGGCCTCCACCGCAGGGCCCGCCGCGTCCCACTCGGCGAGCAACTCCTCCAGGGCGCGGCCCGCGCGGCCGTCGACCTGCGCCGCCGTCCAGGCCGGGCCCGGCGCGCCCGTCATGTTGCCGGTGCTGATGTCCGCGGCCACGCCGGCCAGGTGGGCCACCACCTGGCGGCCGGTCCACTCCGGGCTGCCGCAGACGCGGGCGTCGAGCTGCTCCGCGGTGAGCGAGCGGGTCAGCTCGGCCACCCGGCACCGTGCATTGCGGTACAGCGCATCGAACATCGGCTGGTTCCTCCCCGGCGGCTACCGTGTCGCCCATGGACGTCCTGGTCGTCGATCATCCTCTCGCCCTGGCCCGGCTGACCACCATGCGCGACGCACGGAGCAACAACGCCACGTTCCGGGTCGCGCTGCGCGAGCTGACGCTCATGCTCATCTACGAGGCCACCCGCGACGCCCAGGTCGCCGCCGAGCCCATCCACACCCCGGTGGCCCGCACGGTCGGCCGCCGCCTGGCCAACCCCCCGCTGCTGGTCCCGGTGCTGCGCGCCGGCCTGGGCATGGCCGACCAGGCGCACGCGCTCATCCCGGAGGCCCAGATGGGCTTCGTCGGCCTGGCCCGGGACGAGCGGACGCTGCAGCCCACCCCGTACATGGAGTCCCTGCCGGACTCCCTCGCCGGCCGGCCCGTCTTCGTGCTCGACCCCATGCTGGCCACCGGTGGCTCCATGGAGCACACCATCCGGCTGCTGACCGACCGCGGCGCCACCGACGTCACCGCGATCTGCGCCCTCGCCTCGCCCGAGGGCATCCGGCACCTGGAACAGGCCGGCCTGCCGATGCGGGTGGTCACGGCCAGCATCGACGAGCGGCTCAACGACTCCGGCTACATCGTCCCCGGCCTCGGCGACGCCGGCGACCGGCTCTACGGCGTCGCGCACTGACCCCCCGCACGCATCGCGTGTGAGCCCCGTCACCTGAGACACCGGTGGGTGGGGTGGTCGGTTCGGTACGTTGTGCCCGGCCCGACCGTCCAGCCGACCGTCAGGCCGTCCAGCCACGTCCAGGAGGCAGCAGTGCGCATCGGCATCCCCCGCGAGTCCCGACCCGGCGA
>DASWTI010000149.1:0-7115 GCA_036402215.1 Pseudonocardiaceae bacterium | reverse complement strand
GGCGCTGCACACCGGGGTGGCCACGCCCGCGGCCGGCGGCGAGGGCGCCCGGCGGCTCACCGTCATCGGGCCGGCGCTGCCCGGGCTGGAGGTCGGCGTGGCCGACCCGGACACCGGCAGGCCACTGCCCGGGCGGCACGTCGGCGAGATCCTGGTGCGCGGCCCGTCGGTGGCCACGCCGGAGCACGACGACGACGGGGTGCGGGTGGACGCCGCGGGGTGGCTGCACACCGGCGACCGCGGCTACCTGGCCGGCGGGGACCTCGTGGTGTGCGGCCGGATCAAGGACGTGCTGGTGGTCGCCGGGCGCACCATCCAGCCGGAGGAGGTCGAGCTGGCCTGCGCCGGGGTACCCGGCGTGCGACCGGGCGGGGTGGCCGCGGTGCCCTACCCGCGCCCGGAGGCCGGCACCGAGGGGGTGGCCGTGGTGGCCGAGCTGCGCCGCGGCGTGGAGCCGGACGGCGAGACCGCGCACGGCATCCGCGAGCGCGTCCGCCGTGCCGTCGGCGTCACGCCGGACGTGGTGCGGCTGGTGGCCGCCGGCACCCTGCCCCGCACCACGTCGGGGAAGCTGCGCCGGCACCGGGTGCGCCCGTGAGCGCCGAGCTGGCCGACCGGTTCCTGGCCGTCTGGGGCGAGCCGGACGCCGAGGTCGCGCGCCGGCGGCTGGAGGAGGTGTGCGTGCCGGACCTGGACTACCGCAACCCCGTGGTGCGGCTGGGCGGGACGGCGGCGCTGGCCGGTCACATCGCGGAGCTGGCCCCGATGATGGGCGAGTCCCGGCCGGTCCGCACCACCGGCGCCCAGTTCGTGGCCGGCTGGTGCCGCTACGGCTGGGCCGTGCGCCCGCCGCTGCCGGGGGTGGACCTCCACGGGGAGACCATGTTCCTGCTCGGCGAGGACGGCCGGATCACGCACGTGGTGTCGTTCCACGGCGCGCTGGAGGGCCGGACCTACGCGCTGTGAGCGGGGGACCGCGCGGCCCCCCGCTCACGTCACGGCGTCAGGAGACGTCGGACTGCTTGGCGCGCACGGCCTCGGCGGCCTCCTTGAGCGCGGCCAGCTCGGCCGGCTGCAGGTCGCGCTCGACGACCCGGCGGACGCCGCCGCGGCCGAGCTCGGCCTCGACGCCCAGGTAGACGCCCGAGATGCCGTACTCCCCGTCCACCCACGCGCAGACCGGCATGACGGCGCCGGAGTCCTCGGCCACGGCGCGGGCCATGCGGGCGGCCGCTGCCGACGGCGCGTAGTAGGCGGAGCCGGTCTTGAGCAGCGCCACCACCTCGGCGCCGCCGTTGCGGGTGCGGGTGACCAGCTCGTCGATCACCGGCTGCGCCAGCACCTCGGACAGCGGCTTGCCGTCCACCGAGCAGGCCGAGGGCACCGGCACCATGGTGTCGCCGTGCGACCCGAGGGTCAGGGTGCGCACCGACGACACCGGCACGCCGGCCGTCTCGGCGACGAAGTGGCTGAACCGCGCGGTGTCGAGCATGCCGGCCTGGCCGAGCACGCGCTGCTTCGGGAAGCCGGTGGCGATCTGGGCCAGCGCGGTCATCTCGTCGAGCGGGTTGGACACCACGATGACGACGGCGTCCGGCGCGTGCGTGGCGATGTTCTCGCACACCTGGCGCACGATCTTCGCGTTGGTCTCGATGAGGTCCATGCGGCTCATGCCGGGCTTGCGCGGCAGGCCGGCCGTGACCACGACCACCTGGGCGCCGGCGATCGCCTCGTAGCCGGAGCCGTCGCGGCCGGTGGTCTGCCCGACCACGAGGGTCTCGTAGCCCTCGATCGGCCGGGACTGGTTGAGGTCCAGGGCCAGGCCCTCGGGCTTGCCCTCGATGATGTCGGTCAGCACGACGGTCTCGAAGATGTCGTACTCGGCCAGCCGCTGCGCGGTCGTCGAGCCGTAGAAGCCGGCGCCGATGACGGCGACCTTTCCGGAGCGGGACACGGGGTGCTTCCTCTCTGTTCGGTTGTTCTAGTCGATCGTCACGGCCACGGCGACCAGGGCCAGGCCGAAGCACGTGTAGGCCAGCACGTCCACCGTGCGGCCGCGGATGGCGAGCAACCCGGCGCGGCCGTCCGGCACCACGGCCCGCAGGCCGGCGGCGAGCAGCAGGCCGCCGCCGATCAAGGTGGCGCCGCGCCGCCAGCGGTAGCTCGCGATGAGCACGAAGCCCAGCACCACGACGGCGATGACGAGCGCGAAGGCCAGGTGGTCGAGCACGCCCGCCCGGCGGTTCACGGTCACCCCGGCCGGCCCGCTCACGCCCCGGCGCCCGCGCGCTCGGCGGCCTCCACCACGTTGCTCAGCAGCATGGCGCGGGTCATCGGGCCGACCCCGCCCGGCATCGGGGCGAGGAACGCGGCCACGTCGCGCACCTCGGGCGCCACGTCGCCGACCAGACCCTGCTCGGTACGGGTGATGCCGACGTCGAGCACGGCCGCGCCCTCCTTGACGTCCTTGGCGGTGACCAGCCCGGGCACGCCCGCCGCGGCGACCACCACGTCGGCCCGGCGCAGCTCGGCACCCAGGTCGCGGGTGCCGGTGTGGCACAGGGTCACGGTGGCGTTCTCCGAGCGCCGGGTGAGCAGCAGGCCGAGCGGCCGCCCCACGGTGACCCCGCGGCCGACCACGGTGACCTGCGCGCCGTTCAGCGCGACGTCGAAGCGCCGCAGCAGCTCCACGATGCCGCGCGGCGTGCAGGGCAGCGGGCCGGGCTCGCCGAGCACCAGCCGGCCGAGGTTCGTCGGGTGCAGGCCGTCGGCGTCCTTCGCCGGGTCGACCCGCTCCAGCACCTCGCCCGCGTCGATGTGCCGGGGCAGCGGGAGCTGCACGATGTAGCCGGTGCACGCCGGGTCGGCGTTCAGCTCGTCGATGGTGTCCAGCACCTGCTGCCGGGAGGCGTCGGCCGGCAGGTCACGGCGGAGCGAGGTGATGCCGACCTTGGCGCAGTCGGCGTGCTTGCCCCGCACGTAGGCGTGCGATCCGGGGTCGTCGCCCACCAGCACGGTGCCCAGCCCCGGTGCCGCGCCACGCCCGGCGAGGGCCGCCACCCGGCCCCGCAGGTCGGCGTAGATCTCGTCACGGGTGCGCTTGCCGTCCAGGATCGTCGCGGTCACGGCGCCATCCTCGCACCATGCCGCGCCGGCCGGCCGCCGGCCACACCCGCCGCCACGACGACCGTGAGGGCGAGCGCACACCCCAGGACCTCGGCCGCCGTCGGGCCCCGGCCGGCCACCGGCGCGAGCACGTCCAGCAGCAGCGCGGCGGTGATCTGGCCGGCCACCGTGGCCATCCCCATGAGCAGCACGCCGATCCGGCGCACCGCCACCACGCCGAGCGCCACCACCGGGATGCCGAGGCTGCCGCCGACGTACAGCCAGGCCGTGGTGGGCGGCCCGCCGGGCAGTCCGCGCACCGCGAGGTCCACGGCGGAGACCACGACGAGCACCGCGGTGCCCACGGCGAAGTTGACCAGCGTGGCCGGCATCGGCCCGCCCGCGGCCGCGCCCACCCGGCCGTTCACCGCCTGCTGCCAGGACAGCGCCACCCCCGCCAGCAGCGGCAGCGCGGCGAGCGCCACGGCGTCCGGGGCGGACAGCCGGCCGGACACCGCCACCAGCACGCCGGCCAGCGCACCCACCGCGGTCAGCACCCGGGCCGGGGTGATCGCCTGCGGTCCGGCCGGGCCGAGGCCGGCGCGGTCCACGACCAGCCCGCTCACCGCCTGGCCGGCCACCACCGCCACGGTGAACACCGCGACCCCGAGCGCGCCGATCGTCAGGCCCTGGCAGGCGACCAGGTACGCGCCGCTGGTGCCGCCGATGAGCTGCCACCAGCGCAGGTCACGCCGGACGGCGGCGGCCCGGACGGCGCGCAGCCCGGCCCGCAGCCGCGGCGAGGCCACGGCCAGCAGCACCAGGATGAGCAGCCCGGACGCGAAGCTCACCAGCGCGGCCAGCACGCCGTCGCCGAGTTCCCCGCCGAGCTGGCCGTTGATCCGGGCCTGGGTGGCGAGCAGCGCGCCGGCGACCAGCGCCAGGCCGATCCCGGCGGCCCGGTCCGCCGGGCCACCACCGGGCCGGGCGCCGTCCGGCAGGTCGCCGGTCACGGCACCCGCTCGGCCGGACTCATCGCGGGAACCGGGGCCGGGACGGTGATGAAGGCCGCGGCCAGCACCGCCAGCAGGGCCAGCGCGCACCCGGTGACCGCGGCCAGCGACGGCCCGGAGGTGTCCATCAGCACGCCGGCCACCGGGGCGGCGACCGCGGCACCCGTGGTGCGCGCGGTGGCGGCCCAGCCGAAGACCTCGGCCCGCCGGTGGTCCGGCGCGAGGCGCCCGATCAGCGCGTTCGAGGTGGCCGCCGCCGGCGCCAGGAACAGCCCGCCGAGGAACAGCACCGCCATCACCAGCAGCGGCGCGTCCAGCCCGGCGAACGGCGGCAACGTGAACGCCACCGCGCCCAGGCCGAGCGCCACGCACAGGGTGCGCAACCACAGCCGCGGCTCCCGGGTGCCGCGGAGCCCACCGCTCACCAGGCCGCCGAGGAGCGAGCCGGTGGCGAGCACCGCGACCAGCACGCCGGCCAGCGCCGGGGAGCCGCGGTCGCGCGCCCAGGCGACCAGCGCCAGGTCCACGGTGGAGAACGCGGCCACCACGAGCAGTGACGCGAGCACCGCCAGGCCCAGGCCCGGCACCGCCAGCAGCCGGCCGGTGTGGTCCTGCTCGGTCACCGGCCGGGGCAGCGCCCGGTCGCCCACCCGGCGCAGCACCACCACGAAGCCGAGCGTGCCGCCGAGCGCGAGCACCGCCACCATGCCGAGCGCGGCCCGCGGCCCGGCGAGCGCCACCATGCCGGCCGCGGCCACCGGGCCGGTCAGGAACAGCAGCTCCTGAAAGGTGGCCTCCGCGGTGTACGCGGCGTGCAGCGCCGGGCCGTGGGCGAGCCGCGGGTACATCGCGCGACCGACCTGGCCGGCGGCGGGCACGGTGAGCCCGGTGAGGAACGCGATCACCGGGGCCACCGGCCAGTACGAGGCTGGCAGCAGCGCCAGCGCCCCGATGCCCACCGTGTAGAGCAGCCCCGTGACCAGGAGCTGGCGGGCGGGGTTGCCGCGGTCGATGGCCCGCCCGCGCACCGGGCCGCCGACACCCCAGCCGAAGATGATCGCCGCCACCACCAGGCCGGCACGGGCGTAGGAGCCGGTCCAGTCCGCCACCAGGAAGGTGAGCGAGATGGAGGTGCACGTCATGTGCAGGCGGGCGAGCAGCGCCCAGATGACCACCGCCGGCAGGTGCGGCACCGTGAAGAGCCGTCGGTAGGGGGTAAGCACCCCCTCACCCTGGCAAAGCCGGTGAACGCGCGGGGTGTTGAACGGCTCACTCGCCGGTCGGGTCGACCACCAGGCCGTGCGCGCCGGCGTAGGCGACCGCGGTGCCGAGGTCCACCCGGGCGCCGCGCAGCACGGCCTGCACCAGGCCGTCCGCGTCCAGCCGGGCGCCCCGCAGGTCGGCCTCGGTGAACCGGGCCGCGAGCAGCCGGGCGCCGCGCAGGTCGCTGTCGCGCAGGTCGGCCTTGCGCAGGTCCGCGTCGGCGAGGTTGGCCTCCACCAGGCGCAGCCCGCTCAGCGTGACGCCCCGCAGGTCGGCGCCGCCGAGACCGGCCAGCCGCAGGTCGGTGGCGGTGATGGTGATCGGGCGCAGGCGGCACTCGGTGAACGCCGACCCGAGCAGCGAGCAGCCGTCGAGCGTCGCGCCGCTCAGCGTGGTGCGGCGGAAGGTGCACGAGCGGAACGCCGTGCCCCGGTGCTCCGAGTCGCCGAGGTCCGCGAGCGTGAAGTCACAGTGGGTGAACACACAGCCGCGCGTGCTCAGCCGACTCAGGTCGGCGTCCACGAACGAGCAACCCTCGAACGTCCGGCGCTCCCAGCGCTGACCGGCCAGGACGGCGTCCGACAGGTCCTCGCCGACGACGGGCCGCGGTGGTTCCTCGGTCACGGTGCGAGACCCTTGCACAGCACCGGTCCACCCGGCCGCGGGTGGGTGCCCTGGGTAGGATGACCTCTCGCGTTCGGGCCGGCCGCGGGCCGGGAGCCACGACGGAGTCGGGGACGGGAGCCACCACCGATGACCGAACAGACCTTCCGCACCGCCAGGGTGTTCGACGGGGCGGCGATGGACGGTCGGCCGCACGTCGACCGCCAGATGCTCGAGGAGCGTGAGGCCGGTCTCGTGCTGTCGTACCTGGAGTCGGCTCCGGTCGTGCACTCCACCGGCGGGTTCAGCCTCGACCGCATCGACCCGATGCGCGGCAAGGCGGTGCCGGTCACCTGGCACACCGACGGCACCTGGGTCTGGCCCGGGTCGGTGACGTACTACCTGCGCAGCTACGCGCTGCCCCCGGACCCGGAGTTCCTGGCGCACATCCGGCAGCGGAACTTCCGCCCGCCGGCAGTGGACGCGGAGACCCGGCAGACGGCCCACGCCATCGTGTCGCGCTCGGACGAGCGGCCCGGCGGTGGCCCCATCGAGCCGTCCACGTCGCCATCGGGGTCCGCCTCGGCGTCGCCCGGGGGGTCCGCGGCGTCGGCGTCGGCGGTGTCGTCCACGTCGTCCACGTCATCGCCGTCGGCGGTGTCAGCTGCGTCGGCGGCTTCGGCGTCGGCGGGCGCTGCGGCGCCGGCCGCCCCGGTGAGCGACCCGGCACAGGACAGCGCGAACTTCGACCGGCTGCGCTCGGCCGCGGCGGACCTCGGCGTGCCCAAGCGCGCCTACCGCATCGGCGCCGGCGCTGAGGGCGCCTGGTCCGTGCTGCGCGAGGGCTCCGGCTGGTCGGTCTTCCGCTCCGAGCGCGGCGCCCGCCACCACCGCGTCATCTTCGAGACGTCGCAGCAGGCCACCGCGTACCTGATCGGCCAGCTCTACCTGGCCCGCCCGGCAGCGGAGGAGGCGCCGGCGTCGGCCGTGAGCCCCGCGTCGGGGCCGGCCGCCGCTCCGGTTCCCGCCGCTGTGGGCTCCGCCGTTTCCGCCGCTGACGGCCCCGGCGCTCCGGCCGTCGCGGGCGCTGTCGTGCCGGCCGCTGACGGGTCGTCGTCCGGCTCGGCCGTT
>DASWTI010000148.1:0-14063 GCA_036402215.1 Pseudonocardiaceae bacterium | reverse complement strand
CGGGCGGCCGTGATGTCCGGGGCGCCGACGCCGCCGCCGGCACCGTGGCCGACGAGCAGCACCGCGCGGGCGTCCGGCACGCCGTGCAGGGTGACGCGGGCCGGTCCGGCCGGGGTGTCCACCGGGACCGGCGCGGGCGTCACAGCAACGTCTCCTGCAGCGGCGGCTCCGGCTCGACGCGCTCCATGAGCTGCGGGCCGTTGTTGCGCACGTTGTTGACCTGGTCGGACACCGGGCGCAGCTCCACCAGGTCCACGAGCTCGGGCGGCGGCGGCACGAGCAGCTCGGCGACGTCCTCGCGGTCCGGGTCCAGCCAGCCCGCCCAGGCGGAGCGCGGCAGCAGCAACGGCATCCGGTCGTGCACGTCGGCCATCGCGCCGACCGCCTCGGTGGTGATCACCGAGCAGGTGACGAGCGGTGGCTCGTCGTCGGCGGCGTCCTTGGGGCGCCAGGTGGCCCAGAGCGCGGCCATGGCCAGGCTCTCGCCGTCGGTGCGCGTCATGAAGAACGGGATCTTGGTCTTGCCCTCGCGCTTCCACTCGTACCAGCCCTCGGCCGGCATCAGGCAGCGCTTGCGCTTGAGCGAGGACCGGAACGCCGGCTTCTCGGCGGCGCTCTCGGCCCTGGTGTTGATCATCCGGCTGCCGACGGAGGGGTCCTTGGCCCAGTTGGGCACGAGCCCCCACTTCATCGCCCGGATGCTGCGCTCGGTGCGCTCCGGGTCGGGCACGCCCTGCTCGTCGCGCGGGTGCCGCTGCACCACGGTCAGCACCGTCCGCGTCGGCGCCACGTTGAAGTCGGGGCGGAACTCCTCCTGCCCGGTGGCGTCGACCGCCTCGAACTCGGCGGCCAGGGTGGCCGGGTCCTTCTTCGCCGCATACCTACCGCACACACCGGAGATCCTGACACAGCCGGCGTGCGGGATCATTGCGGCGTGAACCAGCCCTGGACGGCACCGACGGCGGCCGGGCCGGTGCGCGCCACCGTGGCGGTTGCCGGGTCGAAGTCCGTGACGAACCGGGCGTTGCTGCTGGCCGCGCTGGCGGACGGCCCGTCGGTGCTGCGGGCGCCACTGCGCAGCCGGGACACCGAGCTGATGGCCGCGGCGCTGGGTTCGCTGGGCGCCACGGTGGCCGACGCGACCACGGATGAGACCACCGACGAGACCACCGGCGCGGGGGCCGGCGGCGCGGACTGGGTGGTGACGCCGGGCGGCGGGGCGGCGGACGCCGAGGTGGACTGCGGCCTGGCCGGCACGGTCATGCGCTTCGTGCCGCCGGCCGCGGCAGTGCTCGCCGGGGGCGCGGTGCGCTTCGACGGTGACCCGCGCGCCAGGGAGCGGCCGATGGGCGCGGTGCTGGGCGCGCTGCGCGGGCTCGGCGTGACGGTGGACGGCGACGCGCTGCCGTTCACGCTGCACGGCGGCACCGCGCGCGGCGGCGCCGTGACGCTGGACGCCTCGGCCTCCTCGCAGTTCGTGTCCGGGCTGCTGCTGGCCGGGGCCCGCTACCCGGCCGGGGTGCTGGTGCGGCACGTGGGCGCGCCGGTGCCGTCCATGCCGCACATCGAGATGACGGTGCGGATGCTGCGCGAGCACGGCGTCGAGGTGGACGACGGCACGGCGGACACCTGGCGGGTGGCGCCGGGGCCGGTGAAGGCGCTGGACCGCGCGGTGGAGCCGGACCTGTCCAACGCGGCGGTGTACCTGGCGGCGGCCGCGGTGACCGGCGGCGCGGTGACCGTGCCGGGCTGGCCGGCGGCGACCACCCAGGCCGGCGACGCCATCCGCGGCATCCTCGCGGCGATGGGCTGCACGGTGACGCTGACCGCGGACGGGCTGACCGTGCGCGGCCCCGACGCGCTGGCCGGCGTGGACCTGGACCTGCACGACGTGGGCGAGCTGACGCCGACCGTGGCCGCGCTCGCGGCGCTGGCCGGCGGGCCGTCCACGCTGCGCGGCGTGGCGCACCTGCGCGGGCACGAGACCGACCGGCTGGCCGCGCTGGCGGCGGAGCTCGGCGGGCTGGGCGCGGACGTCGAGGAGACGGCGGACGGGCTACGGATCACGCCGCGGCCGCTGCGCGGCGGGCCGTGGCGGGCGTACGCCGACCACCGGATGGCGACGGCCGGCGCGGTCGTCGGCCTGGTGGTGCCCGGCGTCGCGGTGGACGACATCGCCTGCACCGGCAAGACGATCCCGGACTTCACCGGGGTGTGGACGAGGATGCTGGAGGGCGGTCCTGACCAGGCGCGGTGAGCTCGACGAGTCCGACGTCCGGGTGCGGCCGGGACGTCGTGGCTCACGACCGCGCAGCAAGCTGCGGCCCGGGCACGCGGACGCGGTCGAGGCCATGGTGGTGGCGGTGGACCGCGGCCGCTGGGGCTGTGTGCTGGAGGGCGACCCCGGCCGGCCGGTGGTGGCCATGCGGGCGCGTGAGCTGGGGCGCACGCCGGTGGTCGTGGGCGACCGGGTGGGCCTGGTGGGTGACCTGTCCGGCGCGGTCGACTCGCTGGCCCGCATCGTGCGGGTCAACGAGCGGTCCTCGGTGCTGCGGCGGACGGCGGACGACACCGACCCGTTCGAGCGCGTGGTGGTGGCGAACGCCGAGCAGCTGGTGATCGTGACGGCGCTCGCCGACCCGCCGCCGCGGCTGGGCCTGGTGGACCGTTGCGTGGTCGCCGCGTTCGTCGGCGGGCTGGTGCCGGTGCTGTGCCTGACCAAGGCCGACCTGGCGTCGCCGGAGGAGTTGCTGGCGCAGTACGCGGACCTGGACATCCCGGCCGTGGTGTCGCGCTACGACGAGCCGCCGGACGAGCTGCGCGCGGTGCTGGACGGCCGGTTGTCGGTGCTGCTGGGGCACTCCGGGGTGGGCAAGTCCACGCTGGTGAACGCGCTGGTGCCGAACGCGGACCGGGCGGTCGGCGTGGTGTCCGCCATCGGCAAGGGGCGGCACACGTCCACCTCGGCGGTGGCGCTGCCGCTGCCCGGCGAGGCGGCCGGCTGGGTGGTGGACACGCCGGGCATCCGCTCGTTCGGCCTGGCCCACGTCGGCCCGGACGACGTGGTGCGCGCGTTCGCCGACCTGGCTGACGCGATCGAGGACTGCCCGCGCGGCTGCGGCCACCTGGGCCCGCCGGCCGACCCGGAGTGCGCGCTCGACGAGCTGGACGGCGTCGCCGGCCGTCGCGCCATGTCCGTCCGCCGCCTCCTGGAGGCCCTCAGCACGCCGTCGTACTGATCACCTCGCCGTCCCCGCCGGAGTTCAGGACACCAACGGCTCCAAGGGGATCTCGACGCGGTCCTCGACGGGAGGTTCGGCCTCGGCGTCGGACCAGCCGGTGACGGCGCGGCACTGGATCACCAGGGTGTCGTCGTCCTCCACCCAGAGTTCGAGGAACTGCTTGAAGAACGGCGGCTGGTCGCTGTCCAGGATCTCGGAGAGGAACTTCACCAGCACGCCGCGCTCGCGCAGCGGCATCACCAGGTCCAGCACGCGCCGCTCGTCGTCGGTCACGGTGGCGGCGGCGGCCGAGGCGCGGGTGGTACGCATGCCGTACCGCTCGGCGATGAACGCCGCGGCCACGTCCGCGTCGATCAGGCCCTCCTGCAGCGGGCCCTTGAGCGAGAGCACGCGCGCCGCGCCGATGTAGGCGAGGTACCCGAGGAGCACCACCGGCACCAGCGTGACCAGCACGGCCGGCAGCAGCAGCCCGAGCGCCACCAGCACTGCGGCGAGCAGCAGCAGCCCGCCGCTCAGCAGGAACGCCGACGCGAGCAGCCGCCGCAGGTACGGCACCGCCTGCCGGGCGTAGAAGGCCAGCGAGTCGCCGCGCAGCGGGTACAGCCGCACGTCGTCCTCGCCGGGGAAGGTCACGCCCTCCGGCAGGTTCTTCGGCACGCCCCCGGGCTTGAGGCCGTGCGTGGCCGCCATGTACGCCCCGCCGCCACCGGCCACCACGTACTGCAGCGTGCGGCCGTCGGCCAGCGTGACGGGGTAGCGCTGGTAGTTGTGGATGTCGCCGCCGATCGCGGCCACGTAGTTGTGGTCGGGGTCGCGGACGATGTCGTCCACGGTGCCGCCGCCGCGGATCTCGCACGGCTCCAGCTCGTAGTCCACGACGAGCGGCTTGCCGGTGAGCAGCACCTTTGGCTTGGGGCCGGCGGACATCCGGCGCAGCCACTGCCCCTGCTCGGCGTCCAGCAGGCCGTTCACCCCGGTGTCGATGCACACCAGCCGTACCGGGCCGGTGTCGATCGCGTAGTACGGGCCGGGCTGCACCGGGCCGCCCGAGCCGCGCCACGGCGGGTGCTCGGCGCGCAGCGGGTCGAGCAGCGCGGGCTCCGGCTGCCGCGGCTTCTTCCAGAGCACGCGGGCGATACGGGAGCGGATGCCGCGCGCCCTGGGCAGCTCGAACGGCCCGATGGTGCCGCAGAAGTGCAGCATGAAGCCGTGCAGCAGGTCGTACCAGTCGTGGTTGCCCGGCAGCGCGTAGATGTTCGACGGGTAGTCCCGGTACGGCACGTAGAACCGGTCGGCGTAGTCGTTGACGTCGCCCGCCGGGTAGATGACGTCGCTGCACAGCACCAGGAAGTCGCCGGGGTCGACGTTGCGCAGCGCGGTGGCCACGCAGTACTGCGAGGCGTCGCCCTCACCAGGGTCTCCGACCACCAGGAACCGCGGCCGGGTCAGCTCGGTGCGGTTGACCAGCTGGTCCTCGAACCGCATGGCCAGGCCGTTGGCGTGCACGGCGTCCATCCAGCGGGCGCGCTGCTCGTACACGATGCGCTCCCCGGCGAACCGGGTGAGCAGGTCGTTGTAGGACCTGAGCAGCGCGTCCACGCTGATCCAGCGGAACGGCCGGGCGGGTGGCCGCAGCCGGTCGGCGAGGAGCCAGGTCCAGCGCCCCTTCTCGACCGTCACCGTGTCCGGCGCGTGCCACCCCGCCCCGGACGTCGACTCCCTCGACGACGCCACCATTCGGGAGACGTTAACTCAGGCGGTGTACTCCCAGTGCCAGGGCTCCTCGCGGCCACCCCCCGGCCGGGCCCACGGGGGGTTCACCCAGCCGTAGGCGCTGGCGTTGGCCGACAGCCAGCCGTAGTCGGCGTCGCCGAAGTCGAGGGTGCCGCCGCCGGCCGCGCAGAAGTCGACCGCGAGCCCCCAGCCGTGGTTGCTGGTGCCGGGCTTGGCGGCCAGGCCGGGCTTGGCCGCGTACAGCGACACCTGGTCCTCGTAGGAGCGGTAGCCACCGCCCCCGCACAGGCCGCTGCCCGTGGTGGCGCGCTTGGCCGCGTCCATCAGCTCGTAGGCCTTGGCCGCGCCGCACTGCAGCAGCGGCCCGTCGCCGCCCGCCTTGCAGAGCGCGGACGCCGGGATCCGGCCGTTGGCGTAGCCGCTGAGCCGGTCGCGATCCGCGGCGCTCAGGCTGTCCAGCCGGCCGGTGAGTTCGAGCTGGCGGGCCTTGAGCTCCTTGAGCTTGGTGCTCAGGTCCACCTCCAGCTGCGCCGCCTGCTGCTCGGCCGCCGCGGCCCGCTCGGCCGCGCCGACGGCGGCGGTCTCGGCCACCTCGGTCTCGGCGACCACGGTGCGCAGCGCCGCCAGCGCCTCGGCGTTGTCCATGGCGATCAGGTCGAGCGCGGACATCTGGTCCAGGAAGTCCTGCGGCGACTCGCTCACCAGCAGCGCGGCGAGCTGGTTGAACCGGGCACCCTGGAAGCTCGCGGCGGTGATCTTGTCCACCTGGCCGTAGAACTCGTTCTGCCTGGCCCGCGCCGCCTCGGCGGTGGCCGTCGCGGCCTGGTAGTCGGCCTGCGCGGCGACCAGCTCGGTGCGGCGGGCCTCCAGCTGGGCCTTCGCCTCGTTGTACTGCCGGTTCAGCTCGACGGACTGCTTCGCCAGCTCGGCGGCCTCCGCCACCGGGTCCTGCGCGCGGGCCGGCTGCTCCTGGGCCGGCGTGAGCACCAGCCCCACGGCGGCCGCCACCGCGGCGAGAACGCCGACGAGGGACCGCTTGTTTCGGTCCGAGGACACGCCTCGAATCCCCTCCTTCGTACAGTCCCCCGCCTCAAGGTCTCGAACAGGTTACGGGAGGTCGGGGGCGCGTCCACGCCTGCCCCGCCGCCAGCGCCGAAGCGGCCGCGCCCCGCGCCGAGCGGCTTCACCCCGGCCGAACCCGGCGGGGCGTCACCACCCGGACGCGGGGCGCGTGCGGGGAGCGGGGTGCGGGGCGTCAGCCCATGTGGGGGTAGCGGTGGTCGGTGGGCGGCACGAAGGTCTCCTTGACGGTGCGCGGGCTGGTCCAGCGCAGCAGGTTGAGCATCGAGCCGGCCTTGTCGTTGGTGCCGGAGGCGCGGGCGCCACCGAACGGCTGCTGGCCGACGACGGCGCCGGTGGGCTTGTCGTTGACGTAGAAGTTGCCGGCCGCGAAGCGCAGCTCCCGGTGCGCGGTCTCGACGGCCGCGCGGTCGGTGGCGAACACGGCGCCGGTCAGGGCGTACGGGCTGCCGGCGTCCACCAGGCGCAGCACGTCCTCGTAGGCGCCGGCCGCCGAGTCGTCGTAGACGTGCACGGCGAGGATCGGGCCGAAGTACTCGGTGGAGAACACCTCGTGCGTCGGGTCGCTGCCGACCAGCACGGTGGGCTGCACGAACCAGCCGACGGAGTCGTCGGTGGTGCCGCCGGCCAGCACCTCGACGGACGGCTCACCGGCCACCTTCTCCAGCACGTCGCGGTGCCGGGCGAAGGCCCGCCCGTCGATCACGGCGCCGCCGAACAGCGAGAAGTCGGTGACGTCGCCGTAGCTGACGGCGCGGGTGGTGTCGGCGAGCAGGTCGCGCACCCCGCCGTCCCACAGCGAGCGCGGCAGGAACGCCCGCGAGGCCGCCGAGCACTTCTGGCCCTGGTACTCGAAGGCGCCGCGGACCAGCGCGGTGACCAGCGCGGCCGGGTCGGCCGACGGGTGCGCCACCACGAAGTCCTTGCCGCCGGTCTCGCCCACCAGGCGCGGGTACGAGCGGTAGGTGTCCAGGTTCTCCGCCACCGAGCGCCAGAGCAGCTTGAAGGTGCGCGTGGAGCCGGTGAAGTGCACGCCGGCGAGGTCCGGGTCGGCGAGCGCCACCTCGCTGACCGCGAGGCCGTCGCCGGTCACCAGGTTCACCACGCCCGGCGGCAGGCCGGCCGCCTCGAACAGCCGCATCAGGTAGTGCGCGGAGAGCTGCTGGGTGGGCGAGGGCTTCCAGACCACGGTGTTGCCCATCAGCGCCGGCGCGAGCGCCAGGTTCGCCGCGATGGACGTGAAGTTGAACGGCGTGATCGCCAGGACGAAGCCCTCCAGCGGGCGGTGGTCCAGCCGGTTCCACATGCCCGGCATGGACTGCGGCTGCTCGGCCAGGATCTGGCGGCCGAAGTGCACGTTGAACCGCAGGAAGTCGATGAGCTCGCACGCCGCGTCGATCTCGGCCTGGAGCACGGACTTGGACTGGCCGAGCACGGTGCTGGCGTTGATCGTGTCGCGCCACGGCCCGACCAGCAGGTCGGCGGCGCGCAGCAGCACCGCGGCGCGCTCGTCGTAGGGCAGGGCCCGCCAGGCCGGGGCGGCCTCCTTCGCCGCGCGCACCGCGTCGCGCACGTCGTCGGGGGTGGCGTTCGCGCCGGTGCCGAGCACGTGGGCGTGGTCGTGCGGCTGCACCACGTCGAAGGTGTCGCCGCCGCCCATCCGCTCGACGCCGCCGATGGTCATCGTGAGCTCGGCGCGCTCCCCCTCCAGCTCGGCGATGCGGCCGCTCAGCGAGGCGGCCTGGTCGCTGCCCGGCAGGTACGGGCGCACCGGCTCGTTGGCCGGGATCGGCGGGGAGGTGACGGCGTCCATGGCGGGTCTCCTGGGTTGCGGTTGCGCGGTGACCCCATCCTGGCACGCGCGCTGCGCTAGCGTGTCCGTCCGTGGCACGGGTGACCGGCATCGGTGGCGTGTTCGTGCGCTCCCCGGACCCGGCCGCGCTGGCCGCCTGGTACGCCGAGCACCTGGGCCTGCCGACGCAGCGTTTCGGCGGCGCCACCTTCCACTGGGCGGACAGCGGCCCCGGGTCGTGCACCTGGGCGCCGTTCCCGCAGGACACCCGCTACTTCGGGCCGGGCGGGCAGCAGATGATGGTCAACTTCCGGGTGGACGACCTGGACGGCATGGTGACGCAGCTGCGCGCGGCCGGCGTGGAGGTCGAGGACCCGGTGGCCGACGACGGCTTCGGCCGCTTCGCCTGGTGCGCCGACCCGGACGGCAACCGCGTCGAGCTGTGGGAGCCCTCCCCGGGCCTGTGAACGCCAGGCCACCGCAACCGGCCGCTACAGCAGCTCCAGCAGGAAGGGCACCTCCTGCGGCGCGTACCAGGCGAGGTCGTGGTCGTCCGCGTCGCCGACAGTGAACTCCGCGTCCGGGTCGCCCATGTCCGCCGCGTCGATCACGGCGGCCGCGGCGCGCACCGCGTCGGAGGCCTCCGGCAGGTCGACGTACACCGCGGCCACCGCGCTGTCCGGCACCGGGCCGGGCAGCGTGACGGCGCCGTAGTCCAGCTCCGGGCGCAGCCGCACCCCCTCCACGTCGGCGCACACCACCACGCGGCGCACCGGGTCCGGCACGTCCCCGGGCGGGTCCGAGCCGCCGGTGTAGTCCGTGACGGACTCGTCCAGCGAGCCGGCGAGCAGCCGCAGCGACGCCCGCGCGGCGTCCGCCATGGCCGCGTACTCCAGCTCCTCGGTGTTGCCCGAGGCGTACGACTCGCGCAGCGCCGGGGTCACGGCGAACGCCGTCCCCGACACCGGGGAGAGCTTCCCGTCGGCGACCATGCGACGCAGCATGGCGATGGTGGCGGGGATGTACACGCGCACTACGCGGCCTCCAGCCCGCGCTCCCACGCCGAGGCCGTGGTGCGCAGGGACACGTCCAGCACGGCGCGGCGGCGCCGATGGTCCATGACGTTCCAGCCCATGGCGGCCAGCACGTCGGGGTCAGGGGTGAGCACGGTGACGCGGGTGCCGGTGGCCCGCAGCTTGGCCACCTCGCGCCTGGTGCGGCGGGTGCAGTAGCCGCGCACGCAGCGCTCGGTGCGGACCAGCGGGTGCCAGGAGTCGTCGGCGTCGTCGATGCCCAGCGGCATCAGCACGGTCACCTCGTCCAGGTCCTCGCCGATGAGCAGGTCGACGGACGTGGTGGAGCACACCCCGCCGTCCACGTAGCGGTGGCCGCCGATCTCCACCGGCGCGTACCAGCCGGGGATGGCGCAGGAGGCCGCGACCGCCTCGGCCAGCTCGGCCGCCGGCGCCGAGGGCGAGCCGAACACCACGCGCCGGCCGCGGTCGTAGTCCATGGCGACGATCCTGGTGCGCGGCGCCACCGGCCAGTCACCGCCGTCGGTGAGCCCGCGCACCGCGCCCTGCAACGGGGCGAGCGAGCCGCGTCCGCGCAGCGCGAACGCCGACAGGCCGGCCACCAGCGGGTAGGCCCGCGGGTGGCGCAGCACGCGCAGCGCCAGCGCCGGGGAGCCGAGGCCGAGCCCGGGCAGGGGCGGCAACGCCCCGCCGGAGGACCGGTCGTGGTCCCAGGACACGCTGGGGTCACCCGGCTCGTGCTCGCCGCGCAGGTGCCGCAGCAGGGCCTCCGGGTGCAGCCCGGACCCGACCGCGGCGGCCGCCACCGAGCCCGCCGAGGTGCCGATGAGCACGTCGAACCCGCGCGGGTCCAGGCCGGAGTGCCGGGTCCAGGTGGCCAGCGCCGCCACCAGCCAGTTGTAGCCGAGCACGCCACCGGCCCCGAGCACCAGGCCCCGCCGGGTCATCCCGGCACCGTCCCGACCAGCTCGTCGAGCGATTCCTCGATCATGGCTGCCAACCCGTCCACATCCGACATCGCGTCACGGTCCGCGTTGAGTCCAAAGTAGACGCCGCCGTCGTAGGACGTGATGCCGATCGACACGCCCTGGCTCTTGGACAGCGGGACGACGGGGAACATCTCCAGCATGCGGGCGCCCGCCGCGTACAGCGGGAACTGCGGGCCGGGCACGTTGGTGACCACCAGGTTGAAGATGCGCCGCGAGAAACCGCTGGCCACGCGCGCGCCCAGGGCGTGCATGGTGGGCGGGGCGAGGCCGCCGAGGCGCACCAGGACGTCGGCGCCCACCGACTGCCCGGAGTCCTTGTGCGCGCGCATGGCGTGGCTCACGTGGTGCAGCCGCACCACGGCGTTCGGCTCGCCCACCGGCAGGTCCACCAGGTACGCCGAGACCTGGTTGCCGAGCGGAGCGCCGTCGTCGCGCACCGACACCGGGGCCATGGCGCGAATCGTGGTGGACGCGGTGACCGCCTCGCCGCGGGAGAGCAGCCAGTTGCGCAGCGCGCCGGACACCACGGCGAGCACCACGTCGTTCACCGTGCCGCCGTGCGCCTGGCGCACCTTCCTGAACTGGTCCAGCGAGGTGCGCGCCACGGCGAACCGGCGCTGCGTGGAGATCGGCACGTTGAGCGGGCTGTCCGGCGCCGCCCGCACCGCCGAGCGCAACGCGGAGAACACGCCGCCGAGGGCGTCGCCGACCCGGCGCGCGGTGAGCGTCACGTCGAGCATCGCGGTGCGGACGTTGTCGGCCAGCTCGGCGGGGCGCTGCACGGCCTCCCCGGCGGCGGTCAGCACGAGCTCCAGGCCGCTGGGCTCCGGCCGCGGCATCCACAGGTCGTCCGGGGTCTCCCGCGGCGTGGGCGTGACGTCCAGGATGACCTGGCCGATGTCCATGGCGCTGATGCCGTCGACCATGGCGTGATGGGTCTTGGTGATGATCGCGAACCGGCCGCGGGCCAGGCCCTCCACCAGGTAGATCTCCCACAGCGGGCGCTTACGGTCCAGCGGCCGTGACATGAGCCGGCCGACCAGCTCGCCGAGCTGCCGCTCGGTGCCCGGCCGGGGCAGCGCCGAGCGGCGCACGTGGTAGCTCACGTCGAAGTCGGCGTCGTCCACCCAGACCGGCCGCGCCACGTGGCCGGGCACCTCGCGGACCTTCTGCCGGTAGCGCGGCACCAGGGTGAGCCGGCGCTCCACGAGGTCCACCAGCCGGTCGTGGTCGAACCCGGTCCGCGGCCGCCGGAACACGGCCACGCCGCCGATGTGCATGGGCGTGGTCGGCTGCTCCAGGTAGAGGAACGACGCGTCCAGCGCCGACAGGCGGTCGGGCATGCCTTGATCCTGGCACGACGGTGGCCCCGGCACACGTGTCATGCTCCTGCCGTGCCAGGCCCCCCGATCTCACCCAAGGACCGCTTCGTCACCGTGTACGGCCGCAAGCCCGTGCTGGAGGCGCTCGCCGATCGCGGGCTCACGGTGGACAAGGTGCTGCTGGCCGACAACGCGCACGGCCCGGCGGTGCGGGAGATCATGGACGCGGCGCGCGGGCGGGGCGTACGGGTGGACCGGGCGCCAGCGCACCGGGTGAAGCTGCTGGCCGGCAACGGCCGGCACGACCAGGGCGTGCTCGCCGACGTGGTGGCGCCCCGGATGCGGCCGCTGTCGCTGTTCCTGGAGGCCGCGCCGGACACCGCGTCCGTGCTGGTGCTCGACCAGATCACCAACCCGGCCAACGTCGGCATGATCCTGCGCACCGCCACGGCGGCCGGGCTGGACGGCGTGGTGCTGCCCCGGCGTGGCGTGCCGGACGTGGACCCGCTGGTGGTCAAGGCGTCCGCCGGGGTGGCGTTCCACGCGCCGGTGCTGCGCAGCGGGACCGCGGTGGAGGCGTGCGAGGCGCTCGCGGCGGCCGGCTTCACGCTGTTCGGGCTGGCCGCGGACGCGCCGTCGTCGGTGTTCCGCGCCGGGCTGCCGGACCTGTGCGCGTTCGTGCTGGGCAACGAGACCGACGGGGTGTCGCCCGCGGTGCGGGCCGCGCTGCACGACACGCTGTCCATCCCGATGGCCGGCGGCGTGGAGTCACTGAACGTGGCCAGCGCGGCCGCAGTCCTGTGCTTCGAACTGGTCCGCCGTCGCGGCGCGTAGCCGACTAGCGTTGTCCACGTGACGTGGCTGGGACGGCTGGTACGGCCGGTGGGGCGGGCGTTCCGCGCGGTGGGCCGGGGCTTCGCGGCGTTCGGGCGTGGCCTGCGACGGCTGGGCCGGCGGCTGTTCCCGCGGCGGGTGCTCATCGTGCTGGCCGTGCTGGTGGTGCTCGGCGGCATCGTGACCGGTGCGGTGCTGAGCATCCGCAACCTGCCGACGGCACCGGCGGCCTCGTCCGGCACGCCGAGCGGCACCGCGATCCTGACGTCGTCGGAGGAGCCGGAGCCCTCGGCGGACGAGGAGACGTCCGACCCGTTCCCGACCGGCGACCCGCCGGACTCGCTGGACCCCTCGTTCGACCCGTCGGACCCGTCGGCGGGCGGGCTGCCCGGCGACCTGGTGCCGAACGCGGTGGAGGACGAGTGCCTGCTCACCGCGGCGGAGTTCGAGCTGCTCACCGGCGAGCGGGAGCTGCGCGCGGAGAACACCGAGCTGGCCGGTGACGGCCGGCGGAGCTGCTTCTACGGTGCCGACGACGCCGACGAACCGGCCGGCCGCATCGACGTGTACTCGTCGGCCTCGCTGTCCCCGCCGCAGCTCGTCACCCGCATCGCCGCGGGCGGTGCCGGTGCCCGCGCGCTGGCCGGCGTCGGCTCCGGCGCGGCCCTGGTGACCGGCACCGGCGGCACCGCCGAGCTGGTCGTCGCCTCGCCCACGCTGCTCGTGGTGCTGACCCTGCTGACCGGCGACACCGCCGCTCCCCCGTCCGACGAGGCCCTCACGGCCGCCGGCGCGGCCATGCTCACCCGCCTCCCCGGCTGAGACGGCCCGCGCGGCGTCAGTCCGTGACGGGGGCGAGCGGCAGGCCGAACAGCACCTCCAGCTCGCGCACGGTGACCTCGACGTCGGTGTGGTGGACGCCGATCATGCCGGCCCGCGCGGCGCCGCGGACGTTGATGTGCAGGTCGTCGACGAAGACGCACCGCGTGGGTGCCACGCCGAGCAGGCGGGCGGTGAGCTCGTAGATCTCGGCGTCCGGTTTGCGCAGGCCGACCTCACCGGAGATGACCACGCTGTCGAACAGGTCGTCCCAGCCCGCGCGGTCGTACTCCGCGCCCCAGGAGTTCGAGAGCAGCGCCGTGCGCAGGCCGTGCGCGCGGGCCCGGCGCAGCACCCCGTACATGCCCGGCGCCGCGCGGAAGCCGGCGAACATGCGGGTCAGGATGCCCTCGGCGGCCGGCCCGGTGCCGTCGGCCCGGCGCAGCCGCTCGGCGAGCAGCACCTCGAACTCCGCGGCGGCCAGCCGGCCGGTCTCCAGGTCGTGCGCCGGGCTCGGGCCACCGTCGGCCAGCCACTCGCGCATCAGCTCGCCGAACAGCTCCGGCGCCACGCCCTCGGCGCGCATCCAGGCGCCCATGGTGTCCGGCAACGACGTGGTGAGCACGCCGCCGTAGTCGACGATCAGGGCCTGTGGGAGGTCGGCGCTCACGCCGGCCACGCTACCCGCGCCACCCGCGCCGGCGGCCGGCGTCCGCCCCGGACGCACCGCCGGTGTCCCGAGCCGCCGGTGTCCGAGCCGCCGGGGCTGCTGGGGACCACGGACTGCCCAGGCTCTCCGGCCCGGGCTCCCAGTTCTCCGGCTCCGGGCTCCCGGACTGTCGGAACGCAGCACACGAGCTGTCGGAACGCAGCACACGCCGGTGCGAGGGCCGCGACGGCCGTCGCCGCGGGTAATCGGCAGGAAGCTGTACGTGACCGGCGGGTCGTCCGCCGGAGCCGTGGCCGCCGCCCCGTCCCAGGGCTCCCCTCGCGGCCGTGGTGCCGCACCCACGAGGGGAGCAGCGTGACCGCCGCCCTGACCACCGACGAGCCCCGGCCGGCCCGGCCGCCCGCGTTCCTGCGCCTGGTCCCCGACCGGCCGCCGCCCGGCACGCGCGAGCCACGGCCCGGGCCGGAAACCCCGCCCCAGCCCCAGTTCGAGCTACCACCGCAGGCACAGCCCGAGCCGCCGTCCGCTCCCCTGCGCCGACCGCCAG
>DASWTI010000147.1:0-10815 GCA_036402215.1 Pseudonocardiaceae bacterium | reverse complement strand
GCGTGGCCGGGCTGCTGGCCGCCGCCGGCGTCGGCCGCGGCGACGTGGTGGGCGTGTGCGTGCCGCGCGACCTGGACCTGCCGGCGATCCTGACCGGCGTGTGGCGGGCCGGTGCCGCGTTCCTGCCGCTGGACCCGGAGCAGCCGGTGGCCCGCCGGCGTCAGCTCGTCGGAACCGCGGCGGCGGCCGTCGTGCTCACCACGGCCGACCGGCTCGCCGAGCTGCGCGAGGCCGTCGGCGACGGTGACGGCGGGCCCGGCTGTGCCGTGCTCGACGTGGCCGCCCCGGCCGAGCCGCTCGCCGCCCCGGTGGCCGTGGGCGCGGACGACGCCGCGTACGTCATGCTCACCTCGGGGTCGACCGGACGGCCGAAGGGCGTGCTGATCACCCACGGCGGTATCGCCAACCGGGTGTGCTGGACCGTCCGCGAGCAGGGCCTGACCGCCGAGGACCGGGTGCTCGCCAAGACCCGCTTCGGTTTCGACGCGGCGGTGCTGGAGTGGTTCGCGCCGCTGGTCGCCGGCGCCGCCGTGGTGGTGGCCGCGCCGGGCGTGGAGCGCGACCCCGCCGCCCTGGTGCGGGCCGTCGGCGACGCGGGCGCCACCGTGCTGCAGCTCGTGCCGTCGGTGCTGCGCGCGATGCTGGACGAGCCGGGCTGGTCACGGCTGACGGCGCTGCGCCAGGTGTGGCTGGCCGGTGAGCCGTTGGACCACGCGCTGCTGGGCCGGCTGCGGGACAAGGTGTCCGGGGTCACGGTGTGGAACACCTACGGGCCCACCGAGTGCTCGATCGACGTCACCGCGTTCCGGGTGGACCCGGCGTCCTCGGGCACCGGCCCGGTGCCGATCGGCCGGCCGCTGACCGCCACCCGGGTGCTGGTGCTGGACCGCGAGGGGCAGGTGGTGCCGATCGGCGTGCCCGGCGAGCTGTACGTCGGCGGCGCCGGCCTGGCCCGCGGCTACCTGGGCGAGGCCGGGCTGACCGCGGAGCGGTTCGTGCCGGACCCGACGGCCGAGGGCGGCCGCCTGTACCGGACCGGCGACCTGGTGCGCTGGGTGGCCCCCGGCGGCTCCGACGCCGAGGCGGTGCTGGAGTTCCTGGGCCGGGCCGACGACCAGGTCAAGATCAACGGCGTGCGGATCGAGCCGGCCGAGGTGCAGGCGGTGATCGCCGGGCATCCGGACGTGCGGCAGGCGTTCGTCACCGGGCACACCGGCCCGGACGGGACCAAGCGGCTGGTGGCCTACGTGGTCGCCGACGAGCAGGTGGACGGCCCGCGCATCCGCCGCTTCCTGGCCGGGCAGCTCCCGGAGGCGATGATCCCGTCGACGTACGTGCAGCTGGAGGCGCTGCCCAGGGACGTCAACGGCAAGGTCGACCGGCGGGCGCTGCCGGCGCCGGACGCGGTGTCCGCCGCCGCCGACTTCCAGGCCCCCGGCACGCCGGCCGAGCAGCTCGTGGCCCAGGTGTGGGCCGAGCTGCTGGACGCCGACGTGACCCGGATCGGGGTGCGCGACGACTTCTTCGCCCTCGGCGGTCACTCGCTGATGCTCGGCCGGCTCGCCGTGCGGCTGCGTGAGCGCTCCGGCGTCACGGTGTCCATCCGGGACCTGTACGGCGGGCTCACCGTGGCCGAGCAGGGCGCGCTGCTGGACGCCGGGCTGTTCGACGCCGACCCGGCCGCGGCCGGTCCGCCGGTGGTGCCGGTGCCGCGCGACCGGCCGCTGCCGCTGTCGTTCGGGCAGCGCCGCCTGTGGTTCGTCGACCAGCTCAGCGGCGGCACCACGGAGTACCTGAGCCCGCTGTTCCTGCGGCTGCCGGCCGGCACCGACCCGGAGCGGGTGCGGGCCGCGCTGACCAGGGTGGTGGCCCGGCACGAGGTGCTGCGCACCCGCTACGTGGTGGCCGACGGCGAGCCGTGGCAGGTGGTGGACGAGCCGGCCCCGGCCGCGCTCGACGTGCTGGACGTGCCGGCCGCCGGGCTGGCCGGCGCGCTCGCCGCGCACTTCGGGCGGCGGTTCGACCTGGCCGCCGGGCCGGTCTGGCGGGCGGCGCTGGCCCGGCCGGACGACGGCGGCGACGCCGTGCTGATGATGACCATGCACCACATCGGCACCGACGGGCTGTCCACCGCGATCCTGGAGGGCGAGCTGGCCGCGCTGGTCGCCGACCCGGGCGCGGCGCTGCCCGAGCCGCCGGTGCAGTACGCGGCCTTCGCGGTCTGGCAGCGCGAGCACCAGGCCGGCGAGGCGGGCGCGGCACAGCTCGCGTACTGGCGGGAGCGGCTCGCCGGGCTGCCGGTGCTGGAGCTGCCGACCGACCGGCCGCGGCCGATGGTGCGTGACCCGCGCGGCGGCCTGGTGACGGTGCCGGTGGCGCGGGAGACGGCCGACGCGGTGATCGCCGCCGGCCGCAACCGCGGCGCCACGCCGTTCATGACGCTGCTCGCGGTGTACGCGGTGCTGCTCGGCCGGTACTCCGGCCAGCGGGACCTGGCGATCGGCACGCCGGTGGCCGGCCGGGTGCGCCCGGAGCTCGACGGCGTGGTCGGCGCGTTCCTGAACACGCTGGTGCTGCGCTGCGACCTGAGCGGCGACCCGGAGTTCGGTGAGCTGCTGCACCGGCTGCGGGCGAGCGGCCTGGAGGCGTACGCCCACCAGGACCTGCCGTTCGAGCGGCTGGTCGAGGAGCTCCGCGGCGACACCGACCGCGGCCACCTGCCGCTGGTGCAGGCGTTCTGCAACCTGCCGGTGCAGGGTGCGCCGGTGACGGCCGGCGACGAGGCACCGATGCCGGTGGCCCCGGGCGGCTCGCTGTTCGACCTGACGCTGCACCTGGTGCCGCGCGGCGGCGACCTGGAGAGCGACGACGCCGAGCTGGAGCTGCAGTTCGGCTACCCGGACGAGCTGTTCGACGCGGCCACCGTGGAGGGCATGGCGCGGCATTTCGTGACGCTGCTGGAGTCGGTGGCGGCCGACCCGGACGCGCCGCTGTCGCGGCTGCGGATGCTCACCGGTGACGAGCACGAGGAGCTGCTGGCCGCCGGCACCGGCCGGTCCAGCGGTTCCGCGGCGACGCTGCCGGACCTGGGGGCCCGCCGCGCGGCGGCCACCCCGGACGCGGTGGCGGTGGCCTCCGCGGGCCGCCGGCAGACGTACGCCCAGCTCCGCGCCCACGCCGACCGGGTGACCGGTCAGCTGGTGGACGCCGGGGTGCGCCGCGGCGACGTGGTGGGCGTGTGCGTGCCGCGCGGGCTGGAGCTGGTGGCGGTGCTGCTCGGCGTCTGGCGCTCCGGCGCGGCGTTCCTGCCGCTGGACCCGGAGCAGCCGCCGGCCCGCTGGGGCCGGTTGCTCACCGCGGCCGGCGCCCGGGCGGTGCTCACCGACGCCACCCGGGTGGACGCGCTGCGGGAGGCCGCGCCGCCGGCGTGCGCCGTGCTCGACCTGGACGCCGCGCCGACGACCTCGGGCCTGGCCAACGGCCCGCAGGTGGCGCTGCACCCGGACGACGCCGCGTACGTCATGTTCACCTCCGGCTCCACCGGCCGTCCCAAGGGCGTGGTGATCACCCACGGCGGCATCGCCAACCGGGTGCGCTGGACGGTCACCGAGCAGGGCATGGGCACCCGGGACCGGGTGCTCGCCAAGACCCGCTTCGGGTTCGACGCGGCGGTGCTGGAGTGGTTCGCGCCGCTGGTCGCGGGCGGCACCGTGGTGGTGGCCCCGCCCGGCGCCGAGCGCGACCCGGCGGCGCTGGTGGCGCTCACCGCCGAGACCCGGACCACCATGTTGCAGCTCGTGCCGTCGGTGCTGCGCGCCATGCTGGACGAGCCGGGCTGGTCCGGGCTCACCGCGCTGCGCCAGCTCTGGCTGGCCGGGGAGCCGCTGGACTTCGCGCTGCTGCGGCGGCTGCGGGACAAGCTGCCCGGCGTCACGGTCTGGAACACCTACGGCCCCACCGAGTGCTCGATCGACGTCACGGCCTTCCCGGTGACCCCGGAGGTCACCGGCACCGGCCCGGTGCCGATCGGCGGCCCGCTGCACGACACCCGGGTGCTGGTGCTGGACCGCGCCGGGCGGCCGGTGCCGGTGGGCGTGGCCGGTGAGCTGTGCGTCGGCGGCGCCGGCCTGGCCCGCGGCTACCTGGGCGAACCGGCCATGACCGCGGAGCGCTTCGTGCCGGACCCGACGGGCACCGGCACGCGGCTGTACCGCACCGGCGACCTGGTGCGCTGGCGCCGGTCGGCCGACGGCCCGCGGCTGGAGTTCGTCGGCCGGGCGGACGACCAGCTCAAGATCAACGGCGTGCGCGTGGAGCCGGCCGAGGTGCAGGCGGCGATCGCCGAGCACCCGAAGGTGCGGCAGGTGTTCGTCACCGGGCACGCCCCGGCGGACGGGCCGAAGCGGCTGGTGGCCTACCTGGTGAGCGACGACCCGGAGCCGGCGACGCTCGCCGAGCGGATGCGCCGGTTCCTGTCGGCGCGGCTGCCGGAGGCGATGATCCCGTCGGTGTTCGTGCCGCTCGGGTCGCTGCCCCGCGACGCGAACGGCAAGGTCGACCGGGCGGCGCTGCCGGCCCCGGAGACCGTGGACCGGGCGGCCGGCTTCCGCCCGGCGGAGACCGAGGCCGAGCGGCTGGTCACCGCCGTCTGGGCGGAGCTGCTGGAGATCGAGGACCCGGCCACGATCGGCGTGCACGACGACTTCTTCGCGCTCGGCGGGCACTCGATGATGCTGGGCCGGCTGGCCGCGCGGCTCGGTGAGCGCTCGGGCACGCCGGTGGCGGTGCGCGACCTGTTCGCCGGCATCACCGTGGCCGCGCAGGCCGCGCTGCTGGAGGCCCCCGCGGCCCGGCCGGCGGCCCCGCCGGTGACCCGCGCCGAGCGGGCGCCACGGATGCCGCTGTCGTTCGGCCAGCGCCGGCTGTGGTTCCTGGACCAGCTCCGCCCGGGCAGCGCCGAGTACCTGACGCCGCTGTTCGCGCGGGTGCCGGCCGGCACCGACCCGGAGCGGGTGCGGGAGGCGCTCACCGCGCTGGTGGCGCGACACGAGGCCCTGCGCACCCACTACGAGCTGGCCGACGGCGAGCCGTGGCAGGTCGTGGCTGAGCCGGCACCCGCCGAGCTGCGGGTGGTGGACGCGCCGGACGACGTGGCCGCGGTGATCGGCGAGGAGCTGTCCACGGGGTTCGACCTGGCCACCGGGCCGGTCTGGCGCGCGCTGCTGGTGCGGCCGGCCGGCGAGGACGCGGTGCTGGTGCTGAACCTGCACCACATCGCCTCCGACGGCTGGTCCAACGCCCTGCTGGAGCGGGAGTTCCACGCGCTGCTGGCCGGCCGCGGCGACGAGCTGGCGGAGCCGGCGGTGCAGTACGCCGACTACGCGGCCTGGCAGCACGAGTGGCTCACCGACGAGCTGGTGGAGCGCCAGCTCGGCTACTGGCGGGAGCGGCTGGACGGCGCGCCGATGCTGGAGCTGCCGACCGACCGGGCCCGGCCGCCGCTGCGCGACGCGGCGGGTGGCATGGTGGCGTTCACCGTGCCGCCGGAGCTCGCCGGCCGGGTGCTGGCCGCCGGGCGGCGGCGCGGCGCCTCGCCGTTCGTCACGCTGCTGGCGGTGTACGCGGCGCTGCTGTCGCGGCACTCCGGCCAGCACGACTTCACCATCGGCACGCCGGTGGCGGGCCGGGTGCGGCCGGAGCTGGACGGCGTGGTCGGCGTGTTCATCAACACGCTGGTGCTGCGCTGCGACCTGACCGGCGACCCGGAGTTCGGCGAGCTGCTGCACCGGCTGCGCGGTACCGCGCTCGGCGCGCTGGACAACCAGGACCTGCCGTTCGAGCGCCTGGTGGACGAGCTGCAGTCGGAGCGCGACCTGTCCCGCACGGCGCTCTACGGGGCGCTGTTCGACCTGCACGAGGACGAGCACACCGGGCACCTGCCGGGCGAGCGGCTGGGCGAGGCCGCGCTCACCGTGCGGCAGGACCTGGGGCTGGTGGTGCGCCGCCAGGCCGACGGCTCGCTGCTCGGCATGATCGAGTACGCGTCCGCGCTGTTCGACCGGGCCACCATCGAGCGGATGGCGGGGCACTACACGCGCCTGCTGGAGGCCGTGGCCGGTGACCCGGACGTGCGGCTGTCCCGGATGGAGCTGCTGGGCGAGGCCGAGCGGCGGCAGCTGCTGGTGGAGTGGAACGACACCGCGACGGAGCGGCCGGCCGGGCTGTTCCTGGACGCCTTCGCGCGCAGCGTGGCGGCGAACCCGGACGCCCCGGCGGCGATCTCCGCCGAGGAGCGGTGCACGTACGCCGAGCTGGACGCGCGGGCCAACCGGCTGGCGCACCGGCTGATCGCGCTGGGCGCCGGGCCGGACCGGGTGGTCGGCATCTGCCTGGACCGCGGCGTCGAGCTCATCGTCGCCATGCTGGGCGTGCTCAAGGCCGGCGCGGCGTACGTGCCGCTGGACCCGGAGCACCCGCGGGAGCGCTGGCGCTACGCGCTGGCCGACACCGCGGCCGGCATCGTGGTGACCCAGCCGCGGTACGCCGAGGCGCTCACCGAGCTGGCCGCGATCCCGCAGGTGCTGCTCACCGGCACGCCGCTGACCGGTCAGCCGGACACCGCCCCCGCGGTGCGGATCGACCCGCTGAGCCTGGCGTACGTCATGTACACCTCGGGCTCCACGGGCCGGCCCAAGGGCGTGCTCATCTCGCACGAGGGCCTCATCCACTACCTGTGGTGGACGGTCGAGGGCTACGCGGCGTTCGGCGAGGGCGGCGCGCCGCTGTTCTCCTCGGTGGCGTTCGACATGGTCGTGCCGAACATCTACACGCCGCTGATGACCGGCCAGCCGGTGCACCTGCTGCCGCAGGAGTTCGGCATCGCCGACCTGGGCGCGCTGCTGGTGGAGCGCGGGCCGTTCAGCTTCATCAAGCTGACGCCGGGCCACACCGAGCTGCTGGCGCACCAGCTCACCGCCGAGCAGGCGGGCGGGCTGGCCGCGATGCTGGCGATCGGCGCGGACGCGCTGCCCGGCCGGGTGGCCGACCGCATCCGTGAGCTGGCCGGCCCCGGGACGCGGCTGCTCAACGAGTACGGCCCGACCGAGATCACCGTGGCGAACTCGACGTTCCCGATCACCGGGCCGTCGGACCGCGAGGTGGTGCCGATCGGCCGGCCGGTGCCGAACACCACGATGTACGTGGTGGACGCGCTGCTGCGGCCGCTGCCGGTGGGCGTCGTCGGCGAGCTGGTGATCGGCGGCGTCACGGTGGCCCGCGGGTACAACAACCTGCCGGAGCGCACCGCCGAGCGGTTCGTCCCCGACCCGTTCGGCACGCCCGGCACCCGGATGTACCGCACCGGCGACCTGGCGCGCGTGCTGCCGGACGGCAACGTCGAGTTCCTGGGCCGCGCGGACGACCAGATCAAGATCCGCGGCTACCGCATCGAGCCCGGCGAGGTGCAGACCGTGCTGGCCGACCACCCGTCGGTGCACGAGGCGCTGGTGCTGGCGGTCGACGTGGCGCCGGGCGACAAGCGGCTGGTGGCCTACGTGGTGCCCGTCGAGCCGGCCGAGCCGCCGTCGTCGGACCTGCTGGCGAAGCACTGCCGCGAGCTGCTGCCCGAGCCGATGGTGCCGCAGTTCTTCGTGCTGATCGACCGCATCCCCCTGAACGAGAACGGCAAGGTCCACCGCAGGGCGCTCCCCCGGCCCGACGTCTCCGGCGCGCTGGACGCGCCGGTGCCGCCGAGCACCCCCACCGAGGAGCGCGTCGCCGAGCTGTGGGCCGAGCTGCTCGGCGCCGAACCGTCGGCGATCGGCGTGCACCACAACTTCTTCCAGCTCGGCGGCCACTCGATCCTCGCGGTGCGGCTCAACGCCCGGATCCGGGAGGACTTCGACGTGGCGCTGCCGCTGCGGGCGATCTTCGAGCGGCCCACGGTCGCCCAGCTCGCGGAGGCCGTCGAGGAGGAGATCCGGCGGGAGATCGACGCCATGACAGATGACGAATTGGCCGGGCTCGAGTGACCGGCACAGCCGAGACAGTTGGGAGGACTCGGTGACCGAGTCAGTGAGCGAGTCGGCGAACCAGGCGCTGTACATCAGGCCGAACGTGCGGGTCGAGGGCCTGCTGAACAAGTTCGTCACGTGGATGCACGTGGCCGCGCCGGCGCCCGCGGCGATGAACCTGGCGAACCTGCAGCTGGCGATGATGGACTCCTACGTCCAGCACCCGGACGTGCACGCCGCGGCGGTCGCGAACCCGAAGATGAAGGGCGGGTTCTTCATCAACGTGCCCACCTCGCGGGCCGAGGAGATCCGGGCGCTGCGCGACGACATCAAGGAGGCGAACGCCCCGATCCTGGAGCTCGCCGGGGCGATCAAGGACGCGGAGAACCTGCTGCGCGCGCAGGCCACCGGCTACGACCTGTCGCCGCTGTACGCCCAGCTGCCGGAGCCGCTGCGCGGCTACGTGGAGCTGGTGTACGACATCAACAACCACCCGCAGCTGCGCTTCCTGGAGGCGCTGCTGTACCGCAGCCCGTACTGGCGGGAGGACCGCCAGTCCGTGGAGTTCTCGCTGGACGACGGCTCCGAGCCGCCGTTCGTGCTGAGCACGCCGCGGCTGCCGCAGGAGGGCCACCTGCAGCTGCCGATCCCGCTGCGGCACCGCGGGATCGACGAGTTCTTCGCGATGCGCACCAAGCCGCAGACGCTGGACCACCTGGCCGCCGCGCTGGGGGTGTCCTCCGACGCGGACGCCCGGCTGCTGCGCTCGTTCCTCACCACCGAGCAGACCATGGCGCCGGACCGCGACATCTCCGACGGCGGCCGGATCCGCTACTTCGGCCACGCGTGCGTGCTGGTGCAGAGCCCGTCGGTGTCGATCCTGGCGGACCCGTTCATCAGCTCGAACCCGTTCGCCGGGGACGGCCGGTTCACCTACACCGACCTGCCGGACCACATCGACTACGTGCTGATCACCCACGGCCACCAGGACCACGTGGTGCTGGAGACGCTGCTGCAGATCCGGCACAAGGTCGGCACCGTGATCGTGCCGCGCAACGGCGGCGGGCACCGGCAGGACCCGTCCATCCGGCTGCTGCTGGAGGCGTTCGGCTTCACCGTGCGCGAGGTCGAGGACTACGACGAGCTCACCTTCCCCGGCGGCCGGCTGGTCGCGCTGCCGTTCCTCGGCGAGCACTGCGACCTGGACATCCGGGCGAAGTCCTCGTACTGGCTGGACATCGCCGGCCGCAAGGTGTTCCTGGGCGCCGACACGTCGGGCCTGGAGCGCGCGATGTACGAGCGGGTGCGCGAGCACGTCGGCCCGACCGACGTGGCGTTCATCGGCATGGAGTGCGACGGCGCGCCGCTGAGCTGGCTGTACAGCGGCCTGTTCACCCAGCCGGTGCCGCGCAAGATGTCGCTGACCCGCAAGCTCTCCGGCTCCAACGCCGCGCAGGCCCTCGGCATGGCCCAGGCGCTCGGCGCGGACGAGGCGTACATCTACGCGATGGGCCAGGAGGACTGGCTGCAGCACGTGATGGCGACCAGCTACACGCCGGAGTCCTACCAGCTGCTGCAGGTCGCCGAGTTCCTGGACTCGTGCAAGGAGCACGGCATCGCCGGGGAGCACCTGCTGGTGCGCAAGGAGCTGCGCTGGTGAGCACGGCGCCGCCCATGACGCCCCCGGCCGCCGTGACCGCCGTGCCGCACCGGCCGCGGGTCCGCATCCTGCTGGACACCGGGCCGACGCCGGAGGAGGTCGGCGACATCTGGTCGTGGTTCGACGCGCACGGCATGGACGCCGAGTGCGAGGGCCACTCCTACGGCGGACCGCCGATCACCTCGGCCTTCCTGATGGTGGTGAACGCCGCGCTCGCGCCGTTCCTCGACCGGTTCGCGCCGCGCGGCGTCGACCAGGGTGACGGGGCCGGCGAGGGCGGCGGCGCCGCGGCGTTCCGCGCGCTCATCGGGCGGCTGCACGCGCTGCGCGCCGACGTGGGCCGCTGGGGCCGGCCGCACGGGGTGAAGCTGGAGGACTCGCACGCCGGGCACACCGTGTGGCTGCCGCCGGACCTGCCGGCCGAGGCCTACGAGGCGCTGCTCACGGTCGACGTGTCCGGCTTCGACCGCGACGTGCCGATGGTGCAGCTGGAGTGGTCGGCGGCCCTGGGCTGCTGGCAGTCCGCGCTCACCACCCAGCCGCGGCGGCTGGCCCGGCGGGCCCCGCTGCGCCGGCACGGCGTGGACAACCCGCGCTGCCGGGACCTGGACGAGGCCGAGGTGGGTGCGCTGTGGCAGCTCGCCGGGCAGGGCGACACCCCGTCGGTGGTGACCCTGCAACGGGCCCGCGTGGTGCTGTGGAGCGCGCTCGGCTGGAACGTCGTGTCGATCGGCCAGCGCACGCTGATGAGCCGGGAGCGGGTGCGGGCGATCATCCGCAACTTCAACGCCGACGGCTTCGACTGCCTGGGGCTGGGCTACGCCGGCGGCGAGCCGGCCAAGCCCACGTCGGAGGAGCAGCGCGACGCCGAGCAGGTGGCGGCGAACCCCCCGTCCCGGTACGGGGTCGCCGCGGACCGCTGGGACGCCGTCACGCTGGCCGAGTTCCTGGTCGGCGAGGGCGTCGTGGAGGACGTCCACCCGGACTGGCTGGCGACGCTCCTGGGCTGACCCCGCACCCGCCGCGCGAGGCCGTCACCCCACGTCCGGGCCGGGTGTGGGGGCGGTCGCGCGCGGCCGGGAGCGGGCCGCGGGGGGGGAGGCGGGCGCGCGGCCGGGGGGGGGGGGGGCCGCCGGGCGGCGC
>DASWTI010000146.1:0-3194 GCA_036402215.1 Pseudonocardiaceae bacterium | reverse complement strand
CTGGCGGTCGGGGTGGCGCTCGGCGCGGAGCGGCTGGCCGGGGTGCTGCGACGCCGGCTGCCGGAACCCGGCGTGGGGCCGGCCGCGGTGCTGGCGGGGGCCGCGTTGCTGCCGCTGGCCATGCTGCCGGACCTGGCGTGGGGTGGGCTGGGCCGGCTGGAGGCGGTGCGCTACCCGGCGGACTGGGCGCGCGCGGCCGAGGTGCTGGCCCGCGAGCCCGGCCACGGGGACGTGCTGGTGCTGCCGTTCATGACGTACCGGGCGTACGCCTGGAACGACCACCGGGTGCAGCTCGACCCGGCGCCGCGGCTGCTGCCGGAGACCACGGTGACCGACGACGCGCTGCCGGTGGGCGCCGGGTCGGGCGCCACGATCGTGGCCGGTGAGGACCCGCGGGTGGCCGCCGCGCGGCGGGCGCTGGCCGAGGGCCGGCCGCTGCGCGAGCTCGGCGTGGGCTGGGTGCTGGTGCAGCACGGCACCCCCGCCGGGCCGGTGGACACCGCGGCGGCGGACACGGAGCTGCGCGCCCTCACCCCGGCCTACGCCGGTGACTGGGTGACGCTGTACCGGCTGCCGGAACCCGGGCAGCCGCCCGCGGACCGGGCCGGGGCGGCGCCCGCCGTGCCGGTGCTCGCCGCGGACGCCGTGGCGCTCCTCCTGGCCGGTGGTGCGATATTGTGGCTCCTGCTACCGGTGGGTAGAGTCCGCCGGACCAGCGTGGGCGAAAGGTGAGTCCGTGGCCAAGTTCCTGGGCGTTGTCATCGCGGCGGTCGTCGGCGCGGTGCTCGCCGTCGCCGTTTCCTACGCCACCGTCGCCACGCAGAAGCCGGACGCCAAGCAGGAGAACCTGCAGGTCTCCGCTGACGTGACCCAGGCGGGCGGCGACCCGGCCAAGGTCGTCCTGCGCTACGGCAACCGCTGACCGACCTTCCGCTCAGCCGCTGACCCCTCCGGTCGGCGGCTGATCCGTCTGCGTGCCCGCCGCCGAACCCCAACGGCAAGCGGACGATCCGCCGCACCCTCGTGGGAGCGAACGGTCCAGGTGCCCCACCCTGCGGAGCACCTGGTCCGCCGGCCCCTGCCGGGCGCAGCGGGCCGTTCGCCCGGAGCGCGTGAGCGGCCGTCGGCGTCAGGCCGGGTGTCGCGGTACGGCGGGGCGTCCGCGCGGCGCGGTGCCCAGCAGGCGAGCCGCGAGCGCGTCGAACGCGCCCACGGTGCTCTCCCAGTCGTGGTCGGTGGCGTGCGCGACGCAGGCCGCGCCCATCGCCGTGCGCAGGCCCTCGTCCGCCACCAGCTCCCGCACGGCCGCCACCAGGTCCGCCGGGGAGTCGGCCAGCAGGCCCGTCTCCCGGTGCCGCACGGACTCCGCCACGCCTCCGGCCGAGGCGTAGGCCACCGTGGGCACGCCGTGCGCGGCGGCCTCCATGACCACGATCCCCCAGCCCTCCTTGACCGACGGGCACAGGTGCACCCAGGCGCGGGCCAGCACCTCGTGCTTGGCCTGCTCGGACAGCCAGCCGTGCAGGGTCACCGCGTCGGCCACGCCGCGCTCCCGGGCGTGCGCCAGCAGCGGCGTCAGCCAGGGGCCCTGGCCGACGATCTCCAGCCGCAGGTCCGGCCAGCGAGGGCGCAGCTCGGCCACCGCGTCGATGGCGTGCTCGAGCTGCTTGTGCGGCGCGAGCCGGCTCACCGCGACCAGCAGCGGCGTCGGGGAGCGGCGCGCGGCGACCGGCGGCGGGGTGTCCAGGCCGTTGTGCGCGACGAGCGTGCGCGCCGGGTCGACGCCGAGCCCGGCCAGGCCCGCCCGGGTCGCGCGGGACACCGTGACGTACTGACAGCGGCGGTAGACCCGCGGCGCGAGCCAGGACTCGATCCACCAGCCGACGCGGCCCACCAGCCGGCCGAACACGATGCACCACTGCTCGCGGTGCAGGTGGTGCACGAGGACCACCACGGGGCACCGGGTGACCAGCCGGCTGAAGAACGGCAGCCCGTTCTGCACGTCCACCACGAGGTCCGGGCGCGGCCCGGCGAGCAGCCGCAGCAGCGTGTACCAGTAGACGGTGAGGTCGTTGCCGCGGCGGCGGAAGCGCACCCCGCGCACCGTCTCGTCGGCCGCGGCGCCCTCGTACGCGGAACAACAGACCGTGACCCGATAACCACGCTCGGCGAGTCCGAACGCGACGTGCTCGACATACCGCTCGGATCCGCCGCCCTGCGGGTGCCGCGTGTCGCGCCAGTTCAGCAGCATCACGTGCGGCGCATTCCCGGTACCCATTGCGGGCGGCACGGCGGCTCCCAAGAGTTACCTACTGGTACGTTACCTGGCGGTAACGAGTGGCCGATGCTAGCTTGCGGCCGCCGAATTCACCTAGCGACCGGACGAGGCCCATCCACCCATGGCGCACGCCACGCTGTCCCGATCCGTCCGGCTCTTCCGCGCCTTCCTGCACGAGCAATCCGATCCCGATCACTTCTACGGAACGCTCGCCGAGGACTCGGTGCGCCAGCTCTCCGGGTACGCCGACCTGGCCGGTGCCACGGTGCTGGACGTGGGCGGCGGACCGGGCTACTTCGCCGAGGCCTTCCGCGCCGCCGGGGCGTACTACGTGGGCATCGACCCGGACGTCGGCGAGCTGTCCGCGCGCGACGGCGAGCCGGCCGCCGGCATGCTGCGGGCCAGCGGCACCGCGCTGCCGGTGCGCACCGGGTCGGTCGACGTCTGCTACTCGTCGAACGTCCTGGAGCACGTGGACCGCCCGTGGGTGATGGCCGAGGAGCTGGTGCGGGTGACCCGCCCCGGCGGCACGGTGTTCCTGTCGTTCACCCCGTGGCTGTCGCCGTGGGGCGGGCACGAGACGGCGCCCTGGCACTACCTCGGCGGCGAGCGGGCCGCGCGGCGCTACACCGAGCGGCACGGCCGTCCGCCGAAGAACGTCTACGGCCGCACGCTGTTCGACGTGCGGGTGGGCCCGGCGCTGCGCTGGGCGCATCGCTGCAGGTCGGCGACGCTGGTGCGGGCGCTGCCGCGCTACCACCCGCGCTGGGCCTGGCCGCTCGTGCACGTCCCCGGGGTGCGCGAGGTGGCCCTGTGGAACCTCGCCATGGTGCTGCGCCGCACGTGACCGCGGGCCGGCCGCGCGCCTGACCACGGACCGGCCGCCGGCACCGGGTCGCCCCCTGCCCGCCGCCTC
>DASWTI010000145.1:0-8848 GCA_036402215.1 Pseudonocardiaceae bacterium | reverse complement strand
GCAGCGCCTCGGCGGCCTCGGTGTGCCGCCCGCCGGCCGCCGCTCGCCGTCCCTCGGCGACCGCGGCCTCGAACTCGGTCAGGTCCAGCGCGGCGGCCGGCACGTCGATCAGGTAGCCGGGCGGCCGGGTGACCAGCAGCCCGGGCCACCCGGCGTCGGCGAACAGCCGGCGCAGCACCCCCACCATGGCCTGCACCTGGGTCCGCGCCGAGGACGGCGGGGTCCGCTCCCAGAGCGCGGTGATCAACGCCTCGGTGCTCACCGGGCGCCCGCGCTCCAGCAGCAGCGCCGCGAGCAGCCCGCGGCGCAGCCCACCGGCGACCGGCAGCAGGCGATCTCCGTCGCCGACCTCGACCGGCCCGAGCACCCCGAACCGCACGCGCAGACGCTAACCCCGGCGGCGGCCGGCGACGCCCGCGGTTATCGACTCGTGCCGGGCGGCGGGAGGTCAGGGCAGCAGCAGGCAGGAGTCCCCGAACTCGTGCCACAGGTACCGCTCGCGCACGGCCTCCGCGTAGGCGCGCGCCACCAGGCGCCGGCCGGCGACCGCCTCCAGCAGCATCAGGTGCGAGGCGCCCGGCTCGTGCCAGCCGCTGATCAGCCCGGTCACCGCGCGCGCCGGCCGGTGCCGGTCCAGCACCAGCTCGGTCACGCCGCCGCCGGCCGAGACCACGCCGCGCTCGTCGGCCAGGGTCTCCAACGCCCGGGTGACCGTGGTGCCGACGGCGACCACCCGGCCGCCCGCCGCGCGAGTCGTGTTGACCAGGCGCGCGGTCGCGGCCGGCACGGTGAACCGCTCGGCCTGCGGCGGCTCGTGCTTCTCCGGCGAGGACAGCCCGGTGTGCAGGCTCAGCGGCGCCACCGTGACGCCGCGGGACACCAGCCGCGTCACCAGGTCGGTACTGAACGGCCGGCCTGCGCTCGGCATCTCCGCGCTGCCCTCGGCGGCGTCGTCCTCCCCGGGGACGGTGCCCCCCGGCCGGGCGGCGCCGTCCTTGCGGGCGGTGCGGCGGGCGCCCTGCGCGAACACCGTCTGGTACGCCTCCAGCGGCCAGCGGCGCGGCACGTACCCGTAGGCGATCGGGCGGCCGTGCGCGGCGAGCGTGGCGGCGAGGTCGCCGTCGGCGCGGGCGCGCCAGAGCCGCTCGCTCGTCGCGCCGCCCTCCGGGTGCCTGGCCACGAGCGTCACCCGCACCCCGCCGGGCAGCGCGAGCACCCGGCCGGCGCGGGCGTCCGGCACCGGCCCCGGGTCGCGCAGCTCCACCACCCAGTCGCCGTCGTCCAGCCGGCCCGCCACGTGCAGCGTCAGCTCGTCGAGGTCCACGGCGGCGGCCAGCGTCGGCGAGGTGTTGACCACCACCAGGTCGCCGGGCGCCAGGTGGTCGGCCAGGTCGGTGAACCGCGCGTGCCGCAGCCCGTCCGGCCGCGCCACCAGCAGCCGTACGCCGTCGCGGCGCAGGCCGCGAGCCTCCGGCGGCTCGGTGGCGGCGAGCCCACCCGGCAGCTCGAACGACAGCGTCGGCGCGGCGCTCACGCCGGCACTCCACTGAACCGCGCCGCGGTGTAGCGGCCGGACGGCGGGCGCTCGTCCAGCAACCGCAGCAGCGACGGCACCACGGACGCCGGCTCCGGGCGGTCCGAGATGTCCTCGCCGGGGAAGGCGGCCTGGTGCATGTCGGTGCGCATGTCGCCCGGGTCGAACGCGTAGACGCCGAGCCCGGGGTGCTCCGCCCCGAGGACGGCGGTGAGCTGGTCGAGCGCGGCCTTGGTGGCGCCGTAGCCGCCCCACGTCTCGTACGGCTGCACCGCGGCGTCCGAGCTGAGGTTGACGATCACCGCGCCGTCGGCCAGGTGCGGCAGCGCGAGCTGGACGAGGGCGAGCGGCGCGACCACGTTGACCTCGTGCAGCAGGCGCAGCTCGTCGAGCGGGAAGGTGGCGAGCGGTGGCAGCGGGCTGGGGCCGAGCCCACCGGCGTTGTTCACCAGCAGGTCCGGGCGCCCGGCGGCGGCCACCAGCGCGGCCCGGTGCTCGGGGTCGGTCACGTCGCCGGGGACGGCGGTGACCCGCGGCCCCAGCTCGTCGGCCAGCGCGCGCAGCGGACCGGGGCGGCGGGCGTCCACCACGAGGTCCCAGCCACGGGCGGCGAGGGCGACGGCCAGCTCCCGGCCCAGGCCGCGGGATGCTCCGGTGATGATGGCGTTCGGCATGTGTCTCATACTGAGAGTTGAAGTCAACTTCATGTCAAGGAGCCATTGATGCACTCCGCTGACACCCTGACCGTCGGCGAGGTCGCGCAGCGCAGCGGGTTCGCCCCGTCGGCGCTGCGGTACTACGAGCGCCTCGGCCTGCTCGTGGCCGCCCGCACCGCCGGCGGCCAGCGCCGCTACGAGCGCAACGTGTTGCGCCGCCTGGCCTTCATCCGCGCGGCCCGCAACGTCGGGCTCAGCCTGGAGGAGGTGTCGGCCGCCCTGGCCGAGCTGCCCGACGGCCGGACCCCGACCAAGGCGGACTGGACCCGGCTCTCGCGTCGCTGGCGCCGCCGGTTGGACGCGCAGATCGCGGCGCTGGAGAAGCTGCGCGACGGCCTGGACTCCTGCATCGGCTGCGGCTGCCTGTCGCTGCGGCGGTGCGCCATCTCCAACCCCGGCGACAGCGCCGCAGCCGGGGGCCCGGGCGCCGTGTTCCTGCCGCCACCGCTGCGGGCCGCCCAGCCCTGACGGGAGCACGGCCACCCCGGCCGCTCCCGGGTGGGCCGCAGGAACTGTGAGCTGGGTCACACGCTGAACCCTGACTGCGGGGTCGGGCCGTACTGCCGGGCGAATCGCGGTGAACACGGGAGGAGCCAGTCAGATGCGGATGGGTCGGATGGTCGTGGCGATGGTGGCGGTGCTCGCGGTGGCGGGGCTGACCGCGTGCGGCAGCGGCGAATCGGTGGCCGGGCGGGCCACCGCCGAGGACGATGCCCGCGGCATCGAGCCGGCTGCCGCCCCGGCCGGCAACCCGGGCGGCCCGGGCGGCGCCGCCGTCGAGGCGATCGCGGCCCTGGTGGCCACCGAACTGCCCGGCCTCGGCGGCGTCGTGACCGACGACAACGGCATGACGCTGTACCGGTTCGACAAGGACACGGCGCGGCCGTCGAAGTCGAACTGCGAGGGCGAGTGCGCCCGCGCCTGGCCGCCGGTGCTGGTCGAGCAGGGCGAGGAGATCACTGCCAACGGCATCGACCGCGCGCTCATCGGCACGGTCACCCGCGCCGACAACACCATCCAGGTGACGATCGCCGGCTGGCCGGTCTACCGGTACATCCGGGACACCAGGCCGGGGGACGTCAACGGGCAGGGCGCCGGCGGCAGCTGGTTCGCCGCCACCCCGGAGGGCAAGAAGGCCACCGGCGGCGAGAATCAGGACCAGGTCGCGCTCGTGGTCATGCAGATCGCGCCGCTCGGCGAGGTCGTCACCGACCGGCAGGGCATGACCCTCTACCGCTTCGACAAGGACACCGCCGAGCCGTCGAAGTCGAACTGCGAGGGGGACTGCGCCGCCACCTGGCCGCCCGTCCTCGCCGGGTCCGCCGACGTCCGCGTCGAGGGCGTCGACCCGGCCCTGGTCGGCACCACCACCCGCGCCGACGGCAGCCGGCAGGTGACCATCGGCGGCTGGCCGGTCTACCGCTTCGCCAAGGACACCGTGCCCTGCGACATCAAGGGCCACGGCGTCGGCGGTACCTGGTTCGCGGTCACCCCCCAGGGCAAGAAGGCCGGCGCGTAGCAAACCCCGCGGCACGGATATGACCGAAAGGCGCCTTCAGTCGGCCGAACCGGCTGAAGGCGCCTTTCAGTCACTCACGAGCTCACGAGCTCAGCTGTAGACCTCGAACTCCCAGAGCGAGTAGCCCCAGCCGGTGCCGCGGGTCGTGCCGTAGATCCGCACGTACCGCCCGGTGCCGCCGAGGCCGGTGTGTTCGTCGATGCCACCGTCACCACCGGTGATGGTGCGCAGCGTCGTCCACGTCGTGCCGTTGGCCGAGACCTCCACCCGGTAGCCCGAGCCGAACGCGGCCTCCCAGCTCAGCCGCACCCGGTTCACCGCGTAGGACGCCCCGAGGTCCACCTGGATCCACTGCGGGTCCGCGAACAGCGAGGACCAGCGCGTGGTGGCCGAGCCGTCCACGGCCTGCGCGGCGCCCAGCCCCGCGCCCTCCGACGACGACACCGTGGCCGGCTTGTTCAGCGCCAGGTTGCCGGGCGGCGGTGGCGGTGGCGTGCTGTCGCCGTACACCTCGAACTCCCACAGCGAGTACCCGTAGGCGGTGCCGCGGGCCGTGCCGTTGATCCGCACGTACCGCGCCGAGCCGGTGAGGCCGGTGAGGTCGTCGATGCCGCCGTCGCCGCCGGTCACCGAGCGGGCCGTGGTCCACGTGGTGCCGTTGGTGGAGAATTGCACCTGGTAGTCACGGCCGAACGCGGCCTCCCAGTTCAGCCGCACCCGGTTCACCGCGTACGAGGCCCCGAGGTCCACCTGGATCCACTGCGGGTCGCTGAACTGCGAGGACCAGCGCGTGGTGGCCGAGCCGTCGACGGCCTGCGCGGCGGACATGCCGGCGCTCTCCGAGGACGACGCGGTGGCCGGCTTGTTCAGCGCCAGGTTCCCCGGCGGTGGCGGCGGCGGTGGTGGCGGCCCGCCGATGCCGAGGGTGAACTCGTCGATGTCGAAGAGCCCGCCGCCGGCCCCGGTGAACACCAGGTACAGGTCCCGCGTCCCGGTCGGCACGGTCACCGAGCCGACGACCGTCTGGAACTCGCCGTACCCGCCGGTGGCCGGCACCGTCACCTGGCCGACGAGCGGCCCGGTCGGCGAGTCCACCCGCAGCGACAACGTGTTGCCCGCGGCCACCGCGCCGACCCGCGCGGTGAACGTGCTCACGCCGGTCAGGTCGTACGGCCGGAACATGATCCAGTCGCCGTTGTCGATGTAGCCGACCGCGCGACCGCCGTGCGCCTGCCCCGGCGCCACCAGCTGCACGCCGCTGGAGTCGGTGAAGTGCTCGGCCTGCCGCACCCGCGGCTGCAGGATCGACTGCGCGTGCGTGGTGAGCGGCGGCTGCCCGCCACCACCGTTGTCCGTGTACTCGGCGTCGAACACACCGAACACGTTGGCGCCCTCGCCGTGCTCACCGTCCACCGACGTCTGCAACGTGCCCGAGCAGCCGGTGGCGCTGGTCAGCGGGTGGCCGTGCGCGTCGTGGCCCAGGATGTAGCTCACCCGCACCCGCGAGCAGTCGATGGTGCCGTCCTGCGGGTCGCTCACCACCACCTGGAACGGCACCGCGTCGCCGAACCCGAAGGTCCGGCCGTTGGCCGGCAGCTGCAACGTCACCGTCGGCGCCGTGTTGCCCACCGTGATCACCACGCTGGTCGACGCCGACCTGCCCGTCGAGTCGCGCACCGTGAGTGTCGCCGGGAACCGGCCGTTCGCGGTGTAGGTGAACGAGGGGTTGGCGGCCGTGGAGTCGGTGCTGCCGTTGCCGTCGAAGTCCCAGGCGTAGGTGATCGGGTCGCCGTCCGGGTCGAGCGTGCCGGCCGAGGAGAACGTCACCGCGAGCGGCGCGACGCCCGACGTGCGGTTCGCCGTCGCCACCGGCACCGGGGCGCGGCCGTTCGCCGCGTACTCGATGCGGTAGAGCGCGGAGTTCTCGTCGCCGTTGAAGAAGCCGGTGCCGTAGTCCAGCACGTACAGCGCGCCGTCCGGCCCGAACTCCATGTCCATGACCTGCGTCCCCGTCCACGGGAACGGGTTGATCTTCAACGGCGCCCCGCCGGTGTCCGGCACCACGTTCTTGATCCAGCGCCGGCCGAACTCACCGGCGAAGAACGTGCCGTCGTAGTACTGCGGGAACTTGACGTCCGAGACCAGCGACGCGTTGTACCGGTACACCGGCCCGGCCATCGGGGACAGGCCGCCGCCGGTGAACTCCGGCGGCGAGGAGATGCCGCCGTACGGGATCCAGCCCGGCTGCGACGGCGGCAGCTGCTGGATGCCCGTGTTGTTCGGCGAGTTGTTCACCGGGCCGCCCGCGCAGTTGAACGGCGCGCCCGACGGGCCGGACGGGAACGTGTAGTCGTTGTACGGCTGGTTGTGGCTGCTGCAGTACGGCCAGCCGTGGAAGCCCGGCCCGGTGATCCTGGCGAACTCCACGGTGCCCGCCGGGCCGCGGTTCGGGTCGGCGGTGCCGGCGTCCGGGCCGTAGTCGCCGAGGTAGACGTGGCCGGTGGCCTTGTCCACGCTCATGCGGAACGGGTTGCGGAAGCCCATGGCGTAGATCTCGGGCCGGGTGTTCGCCGTGCCCGGCGCGAACATGTTGCCGGCCGGGATCGTGTAGCCGCCGCTCGCGCCCGGCCGGATCCGCAGCACCTTGCCGCGCAGGTCGTTCGAGTTGGCCGAGCTGCGCTGCGCGTCGAACGCCGGGTTGCGGCCGGAGCGCTCGTCGATCGGCGCGTAGCCACCGGACTCGAACGGGTTGGTGTCGTCACCGGTGGACAGGTACAGGTTGCCCTGCGCGTCGAAGTCCAGGTCACCGCCGACGTGGCAGCACAGCCCGCGGCTGGCCGGCACGTCGATGATCGTCACCGCGCTCGCCGTGTTCAGCGTGAAGTCGGCGTTGACGGTGAACCGCGAGACCCGGTTGACGCCGTTGAAGGGGGCCCAGCTCGCCGGGGTGCCGGTCGCCGGGGCGTCCCCGGCCGGCGTGGACAGCGGTGGCGCGTAGTACAGGTAGACCCAGCGGTTGGTCGCGAAGTTCGGGTCCGCCTTGATGCCCTGCAGGCCCTCCTCGTCGTGCGTGTAGACGGGGATGGTGCCGGACACCCGGGTGTTGCCCGCGGCGTCGGTGTAGCGGACCGTGCCATCGCGCGCGGTGTGCAGCACGCCGCGGTTCGGCAGCACGGTGAGGCTCATCGGCTCGCCCACCTCGGGGACGTCCCGGGCGAGCTCCACGCGCTGGAAGTTGCTGGTGACCGTGCCGCCGCACTCCCACGGCGCCGCGCCGGCGGCCGAGCGGATGCCGCCCAGCAGGTGGGCGCGGAAGTTGGCCTCGGAGAACGACTCGTCGGTGTGCCCGCCGCCGGTGTACCAGGAGCGGCCGCCGTCGTAGTTCTTGCACCAGGCGATCGGGTGGTCGTGGCCCATCGAGCCGCCGCTGTACGTGGTCTCGTCCAGCGTGGCCAGCACGTGCACGTCGCCGCGCGGGTTGGCCCGGAAGTTGTACCACTCGTCGTTGCGCACCCAGCGGTGCGGAAGCCCGCCGGTGGACGGGTGCACGCGGTCCGCGACCTTGATCGTCGCCTGCTGCGGGGCCGGGTGCGAGGCGAAGTACGCGCCGACCAGGCCGCCGTACCAGGGCCAGTCGTACTCGGTGTCCGACGCCGCGTGGACGCCGACGTAGGCGCCGCCGGCCCGGATGTAGCGCTCGAACGCTCCCTGCTGGGTCGCGTTGAGCACGTCGCCGGTGGTGGACAGCCAGATCACCGCGTCGAACCGCGCCAGGTTGGCGTCGGTGAACGCGGCCGCGTCCTCGGTGGCCTCCACGGCGAAGTTGTTCGCCGTGCCGAGCGCGCGGATGGCCGCGATGCCCGGGGTGATCGAGCCGTGCCGGAAGCCCGCGGTCTTGGAGAACACCAGGACGGTGAACGCCGGTGCGGGCTGGGCGGGTGCTGTCGGGGGTGGGGTGGCTATCAGGAGGGTCGTGCCCAGCAGGAGGCCGAGCAGGACCCCGAGGCACTTGCGCACGAGGTGGTTCCTTCCTCGCAGGAAGCGACTGGGGATGGGGAGGGCGTGCGCCGTCACGCCTGTGTTGCGGGGTTGCCGTCCCGCCCGCCGACCGGCAGAACCGTGGGTTCGCTGCGTGCTGCTGAGAGCGCTCTCTCGTTGCTCCGGGTATCAGCGTAAACACGCTCACGTAACAGTCAAGGGGCTGACCGGCCGGACCGCGACCCCCGGACATGCAAACGGGGCGCCACCGGCCACCGCCGGCGACGCCCCGTTCTCGGTGCGGGTTACGTGATGTGGAAGCGCTCGTCCGCGGCGAGCTCCGCGAGCTGCTGATCGGTGAAGACCGGCGCGGGGAGCGGCGTGTCCTCGGCACCCCGGTACGTCCTCGCCTGGCCGACCACCACGATCGTGCCGTCCGCGTGCCGGTACGCGGCCCACGAGTCGAACTCGGAGGGCACCTCGCTCCGCACGGCCGGCGTCATCACCGCCACCTCGCGGTCGCCCACCCGCAGCCGGGTGCACCCGGCGATGTCGCCCGTCCACAGCCCGATGCCGCACACGTCGGCCGGCTGGGGGTTGCCCGGCGTCATCACCTGCACCAGCAGCCGCCCGGTGCCGCCGCCCCTGGACACGGCCAGCGAGGCCAGGTGCTCCCACACCTCGACGCCGTTCACCCGGTCCACGAACTGCGACTGGTGCAGGCGGGCCCACGGGTCGGTGGCCGGGTTGTAGTCCTCGTACGCGCCGCTCGCCGGCGGCTCCGGGGTCGTGGCCGGCACCGTGTACCCGGCGGGCAGCGCCGCGATCACCTCGTCCAGCAGCGCCGCGCCCTGCTCGAAGCGCTGCCCGCCGGCCGCCGTGCGGTCCTGCTGCGGTGAACCGTCGGCCCCGGTCGGCCACGGTTCGTCCGTCCGGTCGCCCTGGGGCGTGACCTCCGGGGTGGCGGCGCCGGTCGGCGTGACCTCGGGCCCGCTCGCCGGGGTCACCTCCCGCAGGCCGCCGCCACCCAGCGTCACCGTGGCGCCGACCGCGATGGCGACCACCGCGGCGGCCGCGGCCACGCCGGTCCAGGTGCCGGTG
>DASWTI010000144.1:0-5989 GCA_036402215.1 Pseudonocardiaceae bacterium | reverse complement strand
GCAGGAGGCGCCGCCGCCGACATCGACCGGGCCGGCCGAGGGCGCCGGGCCCGGCGGAACCCACCCGCTCGATCGCCACCAGCAGGGCGTCGCCGCCGTGGTCACCAGGAGCCACCGGGAGGTGCCGACCGGCTTCACCGTGGTGCGCGCCGAGGTGGACGCGGTGCTGGACGTGCTGGAGCGGCTGGCCGAGGAGACCGGCGGCATGCTCGGCCTCGCCGAGGTGGTGATCGCCGCCGTGGCCGCGGCGCACCGCGACTTCCCGTTGTTCTTCGGCCGGCTGCTCGACGACCGGACGGTGGAGCTGGCCGGCGCACCGCACGTGGGCGTCACGGTGGACGCCGACGGGGCGCTGTACGTGCCGGTGGTGCGGCGCGCTCACGAGCTGTCCGTCGAGGACCTGGCGGACACCCTGATGGACTTCAGGATGAAGGCGCTGGGCAGGGACTTCGCGGCGCACGAACTGGCCGACGGCAACATCGCGGTGTCCTTGAACCCGGACCCCGGCGTGCTGCTCGTGCACCCGATCGTGCTGTGGCCGCAGGTCTGCATGGTGTCGGTGGGCGCCGTCGGCACGGAGTGCCGCATTGACCCGGCCACCGGCGCGGCGGTGCCGGTCCGGTGCGTCCACCTCGGGGTCGCCTACGACCACCGGGTCGTCAACGGCCGCGACGCCGCCCTGTTCGCCCGGCGGATCGCGTCGGCGCTGGAGCAGCCGGGATGGGTGTCGCGCCCGGCCGGCGCGCCGGTCTAGGGAGCGTCCTCACCGGTGGGACGGCGTGGCGCGCGGTCCGAGCAGCGGAACCTTGCCGGGACGGCCGGCGGAGTGGGAGACAGGCGTGGAGTTCGGGGTGGTCTCGTTCGGCTCGGTGCTCGGCGAACCGGCGGCGGTGGCGGACATCGTGACGGAGTACACCGCGGACGTCGAGCGGGTGCTCGGCTACGGCTACCGCGGGCTGCACCGGTGCCCGCCGGACGTCGGGATCACCGACCTGGCGGTGGAGGCCGCCGGGAAGGCCCTGCGGACGGCGCGGGTCGAGGCCGCCGAGCTGGACCTCGTGGTGCTGGCGATCACCGACATCCCGGAGTACCTGTACTGGGACCCGGCGGCGAGCCTGCAGGCCAGGCTGGGCGCGGACGGCGCCGAGGCGGTGCTGCTCGCCCAGGGCTGCGTCGGCGGCATCACCTGTCTGGACACGGTCGCCGGCCGGTTCGCCACCCACCCCGGGTACCGGCGGGCGCTGGTCGTGGGCGCGAACCGGACGTGCGAGGACTACTGGAACCGGATGGAGACGCACTCGCTGCTGTTCTCCGACGCCGCCGCGGCCGCCGTGGTCGACCGGGAGCACCCCGGGTTGCGCTGGCGGACCAGCGAGGTCATCACCGACGGCCGCTTCGCCGACTTCTTCCTGCTGGAGCGCGGCGGCGCGGCGCACCCCTTCCGCGCCGGCGACGAGACGCCGACGGCGCGCGACGCGTGGGACATCATGGAGTTCTTCGACTACGACTCCGACCGCTTCGAGGAGTTCATCGAGCTCATGAACGACCGGGTGCGCGAGGTCGTGGACCGCGCCTGCCGGCGGATCGGCGCCGAGGTGGCGGACCTGTCGCGGCTGGTCCTGCTCAACGACAACCGGCAGACCCTGACGGTGCAGGCCGAGAAGCTCGGCATCCCGGTGGAGCGCACGAACCTGGCGATCTCCCTGGAGCGCGGGCACTTCGGCGCGGCCGATCACCTGCTGGGCCTGCAACACCACCTGGAGTCCGGGGACCTCGCCGCCGGCGACCTGGTCGCGCTCGCCGGCATGGGCCGCGGCATGCACTGGGCCTGCACGATCATCGAGTGCTGACGGCCGGTACCAGCAGGTCGGCGGTCAGCTCATCAACCGTCGCGCACCCGGTGAGGGTGAGGGCGAGGTCGAGCTCGGCCAGCAGGCAGCGCAGCACGTGGGCCACCCCCGCGGCACCGTCCAACGCCAGCCCGTACTGGTACGGGCGGCCGTACAGCACGGCGTCGGCGCCCAGCGCGAGCGCCTTCACCACGTCGGCGCCGGTGCGGACCCCGGAGTCCATCAGCACCGGCACCGCGTCGCCGACGGCGGCGCGCACCGCGGGCAGCGCGTCCAGGGCGGCCACCGTGCCGTCCAGCTGCCGGCCGCCGTGGGTGGACACGATCACGCCGTCGGCGCCGTGCGCGAGGGCCAGCCGGGCGTCCTGCGGGTGCAGGATGCCCTTGAGCAGCAGGGGCAGCTCGGTCAGCCCGCGCAGCCACGGCAGCTCGTCCCAGGTGAGCGTGGGGTTGGCGGCGATCCGGGCCCAGTGCCCGACGACGGTGGCGGCGTCGGCGTCCGGCGGCAGCCCGCGCAGGAACACCGGGTCGCTGGTGAAGTTCGCCAGCCCGGCGCCGTGCAGGAACGGCAGGTAGCCGGCGTCCAGGTCCGCCGGCCGGTAACCGAACGCCGGGTTGTCCACGGTGAGTACCAGGGCCGAGTAGCCGCTCGCCTCGGCCCGCCGGACCAGCGACTCGGCCACCGCGCGGTCCGCCGGCCAGTAGAGCTGGAACCACCGCGGCCCGGTGCCGGCCGCCGCGGCCACCTCCTCCATGCTGTGCGAGGAGAAGGTGGACAGCACGAACGGCACCCCGGCCTCGGCCGCGCCGCGCACCGAGGCCAGCTCACCGTCGGGGTGCACCACGGTCTGCGCGGCCACCGGCGCCAGCAGCACCGGCACCGGCAGCCGCTGACCCAGCAGCGACACCGTGAGGTCCCGCCGGGCCACGCCGCGCAGCATCCGCGGCAGCAGCCGCCACCGGTCGAACGCCTCCCGGTTCGCCCGGCCGGTGGCGCCGATCCCGGCGTTGCCGGCCACGTACCCGTGGGCGCTCGGCGTCAGCACCGCCCGCGCCGCGTCCTCCAGCGTCGTGAGATCGGTCGACAACCGCTGCACGCCGGGACCGGCCAGGTAGCACTCCCGGACCAGGTCGGCCGGCGGTGGGGCGCCCATCCGCCGCACGTCGTCGCGGACGTACCGGGTGAGCAGCGCCGCCACCCGAGGATCCCGCTCCACCACGGCGAAGTGGTCACCGGCCAGGCGTTCGGTGCGGCACCCACCGGTGGTGTGCCGGGCCCAGCCGCGTACCCCGGCGGCGTCGTTCTTGGGGTCGTCGTCGGCGAGCAGCACGGTGATCGGCGCGGCGAGCACCGCGTCCTCCGCGCACCGGTAGCGGCGCAGCGCCCGGTGGTCGTCACGCAGCAGCCGCACGAGGTCGCGCAGCGTCTCCGGGTCGTTCAGCAGGGCCTCGGGCACCCCGCCCAGCAGCCGCAGGTGATCGATGATCACCTCGTCGGCACAGGCATCCAGGTCCGGGTCGCCCCAGTCCGGCGCCGGGGGGCGGGCCGCCGAGGCGAACAGCCGGGCCACCGTGCCCCGGGTCTCCAGCCGGCGGGCCGTCTCGAAGGCCACCAGGGCGCCCATGCTGTGGCCCAGCAGGAAGACCGGGCGATCCGGGTACCCGGCCAGGGCGCCGGCCACGCCGTCGGCGAGCGCGGCGAGGTCGTCGGCCACCGGTTCCGCCCGCCGGTCCTGGCGGCCCGGGTACCGGACGGCGAGCGGTTCGACGTCGTCGGGCAGGGCGTCGGCCAGCCCGGCGAAGGCGGTGGCCGTGCCACCGGCGTGCGGGAAGCAGACCAGGAGCGCGGCGTCCGGCCGGGCCGGCCGGAACCCGCGGAGCCAGCCGACCGTCCGGCCGGGCGGCCGGACGCCGGTGACCGTGTCCGTCATGCCCACGATGCCTCCTCCGTGGTGAGTCCGCGCAGGTGCTCCACCAGGTCGACCGGCGTCGGCCAGTCGTAGATGAAGGTGGCCGGCAGCCGGACGCCGGTGACCGTGGCCAGGCGGTTGCGCAGTTCCACGGCCGTCAACGAGTCGAAGCCGATCTGGTCGAAGGCGCCGTCCGGGTCGATCACGGCGCCGGAGACGTGCCCGAGGACGGTGGCGATCTCCTGGCGGACGGTGTCCAGCAGGCTGTCGCCGCCGCCCGCCGCGGCGGGTGCCGCCGATCCCGGCGCCCGAGGGCCGGCGTGGTCGTGGTGGCCGGCCGCCGGTGCGGGCCGGTCCGCCAGCAGGGTCCTGAGCAACGGCGACACGACGGCGCCGGTGCCGGCACCGGCCCGCAGACCGTCGAGGTCCCAGCGCGCCGCCACCACCAGCGACCGGTCCCGGCGGGTGGCGGCGTCCAGCAGGTCGAGCCCCTGCTCGACGGTCAGCGGCGCCACACCTGCCCGCGCCATGCGGGCGACGTCGGCGGCGGTGAGGCCGGCGGCCATGCCACCGGTCCCCTCCCACACCCCCCAGGCGATCGACACGCCGGGCAGGCCGATCGAGCGACGGTGCTCCATCAGGCCGTCGACGGCGGCGTTGGCCGCGGCGTAGCCCGCCTGACCGGCGGCGCCGAGGGTGCCGGCCAGCGAGGAGAAGGCGACGAACGCGGACAGGTCGAGCTGCCGGGTGAGCTCGTGCAGGTGCAGCGCCGCGTCGACCTTCGGCAGCAACACCCGGTCCAGCCGCTCCGGGGTGAGCGCCGGCAGCAGACCGTCGTCCAGCACCCCGGCCGCGTGGACCACGCCGCCGACCCGGACCCCGTCGTCGGCCAGCCCGGTGAGGGTGGCGGCCAGCGCGTCCCGATCGGCCGCGTCACAGGCCACGACCCGGACCTCGGCGCCGAGCCCCCGCAGCTCGTCGAGCTCCGCCGAGACGTCCGGGGCGGGGGCCCGGCGGCCCAGCAGCACGAGCCGCCGCACGCCGTGCGCGGACACCAGGTGCCGGGCGGCCAGCCGGCCCAGCCAGCCGAGCCCGCCGGTGACCAGCACCGCCCGGTCGCGGTCCCAGTGGTGGCCGGGCGAGCCGCCGGGCCCCTCGTCGGGCAGGTCCAGCACGACCTTGCCGATGTGCCGCGCCTCCCCGAGGTGGCGCAGGGCGTCGGGCGCCCGGCCGATGTCCCAGGCGGCCACCGGCGGCGGCCGCAGCACCCCCCGGTCGAACAGCTCCCGCAGCTCGGCGAGCATGCTCCGGATGCGGTCCGGGCCGGGATCGCGCACGTCGTAGGCCCGGTAGTCGACGCCGGGGTGCCGGGCGGCGACGTCGGCGGCCGACCGCACGTCGGTCTTGCCCATCTCCAGGAACCGGCCGCCGCGCGGCAGCAGCCGCAGCGAGGCGTCCACGAACTCACCGGCGAGGGAGTTGAGCACCACGTCGACGCCGGCGCCGCCGGTCGCCTCCAGGAACCGCCGCTCGAAGTCCACGGTGCGCGACGAGGCCAGCCGTCCGTCCGGCAGGCCGTCGGCCCGCAGCACGTCCCACTTGGCGGGGTGCGCGGTGGTGTACACCTCGGCGCCAAGGTGCCGGGCGAGCTGCCGGGCGGCGGTGCCGACGCCACCGGTGCCGGCGTGCACCAGCACCGACTCACCGGGGCGCAGGCCGGCCAGGTCCACCAGGCCGTGGTAGGCCGTCAGGTAGGCCACCGGCACGGCGGCGGCCTGCCGGAAGGTCCATCCGCCGGGCATCCGGCACACCAGCCGGTGGTCGGTGACCGAGATCGGGCCGACGCCGGAGAACAGGCCCATCACCCGGTCGCCGGGGCGCAGCCCGGTGACGTCCGCGCCCACCTCGACGACGACGCCGGCGCCCTCCCCGCCCTGGCCAGGGCCGCCCGCGTCGGGGTCCACGGCCGGTGGGATCACGCCGAGGGCCAGCAGCACGTCCCGGAAGTTCAGGCCGGCGGCCCGCAGCCGCACCCTGACCTGACCGGCGGCCAGCGGCGCGCCGGCCTCCGGCCACGGCACCAGGGACGCCCGCTCGAAGGAGCCGACGGCGATGTGGTCCAGCCGCCAGTACTGCGTATCGGGCGGGGGCGCCGGCGGTGCGTCGGCCCGGTCGGCGGCGGCGAGGACCGGCCGGTACGCGGTGCCGCCGCGCACGGCGAGCTGCGGCT
>DASWTI010000143.1:0-47767 GCA_036402215.1 Pseudonocardiaceae bacterium | reverse complement strand
CACGCCGCGGACGGCGAGCGGCCGGGCCAGCGTGTCGATCAGCCCGAGCCAGCCGCGCACCCACCGCGACGCGGCCGGGTCGAGCCCGCCGTGGCGGGCCGACCAGGCGTCCAGATGGGCGTCCCGCGTCATCCGGTCACGATAGCCACGGCCGGCTCCACGTATCACCGGCCGGCCACGCCGCTCCTCCTGGTCGACCGCCTTTCCGGGCCCGCAGGAGGCACCGTGCTCTACGTCGCCGATCAGGGTCGGTCCTGTGTCGTCACGCTCGGCTCGCTCGACCCGCGGGCTCCGTGGTCGCGGCTCCGGGCGGACGCCGCCGCCGGCTCCTTCCGGGAGCCCTACGCCGTGCACGTCGATCCGCCGCTCATGGTCGTCGCCGACGCGGGCAACGACCGGGTGGTCGGCATGGACCTCGGCTCCGGCGGCTGCTGGGTGCCGCAGCCCTCCGCGGAGGTCGGCCCGCTCTCGGCACCGCGTGGCGTGACCGTGGCCGGTGACCTGCTGGTCGTGGCCGACACCGGCAACCATCGGGTGGTCACCGGCAGCATCGGCTCCGGTGACCCGTGGACGACCTTCGGCCGGGCCACCGCCGGCGGAAGCACCGGACCCGGCGACTTCCTCGCCCCCACCGCCGTTCTCGTCGACGCCCGGCGGCGCATCCTCGTCGCCGACCCCGGTCTCGGCCGGCTGGTCCGCGTCGACGACCCCGCCGGCACCGGCTGGACCGAGGTCGCGCTCCCGGCCGGCTGCCGGCCCTACGGCCTGGCGCACGGCCCGGGCGGCACGGTGCTGGTCACCGACCAGGCGGGAGCCCGCGTGCTCACGCTCGCCGCCGACGACTCGGTGGCGGTGGTCGTCGAGGGCGAGCCCGGCCGGCGCCTGATCGCCCCGGTCGCCACCGTCGTCCACGAGGGCGACCTCGTCGTGGCGGACGCGGCGACCGCGAGCCTCACCCGGTGGACCGAATCCGGCGGCACCTGGGACCTCGCCGAGCGGCTGGGCGGCGACCCTGGTCCTGCCGGTGGCCCGGAGTTCTCCCGCCTGTGCGGCCTGGCCGCGACCGGAGCGTGACGATGTCCGACAGCCTGCGCATCCTCGCCTACAACACGCAGCTCCGTTCCTGGGCCATGCAGGTCGGGGCGTCGCCCGGCTACACGATCCCGCCGATCGACACCGCCGAGGAGCGGGCGAAGCTCATCGCCGGGCAGATCTGCGACAGCCCGTTCGACTACGACATCGTCGGGCTGTCCGAGGTCTTCGACGAGGACGCCCGTGAGGTGCTGCGCGACGGCATGCGCGCCCGGTTCCCCTACATGGTCACCAAGGCCGACTACGACCACGTCCGGCACGAGTCGAACAACGCCGCGACCCGGAACGTGCCGCTGCTCGCGAGTTGGCGGCTGGTCGGCCGGCCGTCGGACATCGAGAGCAGCTACCGGCTGGAGGACAGCGGGCTCATGCTGTTCAGCCGCTGGCCGTTCGTGCAGGTGAGCACGGCGTCCCTCGACCAGGCCACCAAGGAGCTCTGCGCGTTGTCGGGCATGCCCGTCCCCGCGTCGATCCCGGCGATCAACTTCTGGCCCTACGTCGACACCGCGGGCCACGACGGCGATGCCTGCAAGGGCGTTCTCTACATGCGCGTGCAGCGTGACCAGTGGACCGCGCCGTACCACGTCTTCGTCAGCCACACCCAGGCCGACGACAACCGTCTCGAGGAGTACCGCGGCGCACGCTCCAGGCAGCTCGACGTGGTCGGTGCCTTCATGGCGGCCTGCGCCGGTGGCCTGCCGTTCCCCGAGGAGACCTTCTTCCTGGGCGACCTCAACGTCTGCGGGGAGGGGGCGTCGACGTACCGGCCGGGCGCCGAGTGGGAGGACACGTTCCTGCGGCTGGGCCGGGTCGTCTCCGACTACGGGGTCGACGTGTGGGGCCGGCGCCAGTGCGTCGGCGCCCCGGGCCTGCGCGATCCCGGCTTCTCGGCGACGGTGCGCTACCCGCCGCAGGAGCAGCGGCTGGACTACGTCGTGATGAGCACGAGCAGTGCCCTGGCGGCGCAGCACGTGATGATCGACCACGACCTGGCGACCGTCCCGCCGGGCCACGACGAGGTCTCCTACCTCTCCGACCACCTGCCGCTGCGCATCGACCTCGCCCGGCCGCGGCCCAACAGCACCCCGGCCGAGGCGCTGCGGCTGTCGTTCCCGGCGCCGCCCGCGACGGCCTACGTCACCGACGACGACTACCTCGCCGACGGGCAGGTGAAGTGGTACCGCTTCGACGAGCCCGGCACCTACGACTTCGGCATCCGGTCGCACTCCGACGCCTGCGACTACCTCGTCTACCTCGACACCGACCTGTCACGCCCCCGGCAGCAGTACCGCACCGAGGAGCACCCGGACTTCGGCAAGAAGTTCGTGCTGGCGTCCGCGCCGTTCCTCGTCAAGGTGTTCACCAAGGATCGGCACCGCGAGGCGGAGTTCACCTTCCGGGTGCACAAACACCTCGGTGTCGGCCCGTGGGACGCCATCCAGCTGCCGTACGGCGTGACCGTGCCCGAGGCGTTCCCGCTCAACGGCCAGCGCCTGAACGACGACGACAGCCAGACGTCGTGGCCCGACGAGGACACCAAGTGGTTCCGGCTCGACAGCCCCCAGGTCGAACTGGGGCGCGACCTCGAGGTCATGGTCGAGGTGGGGACGACCGGCGTGGAGTCCGGGGTCTCGATCGTGCGGGAGACCGGGCCGGGGAGCTTCGACCTCGAGGCGCAGTCGTTCGGCTTCACGACGTACCGCGAGCCCGTCACGCTGCGACAGGGCGACAAGGTCTACGTCCAGGTGCACCGGCGCGACGGCATGACACCCGGGCCGCTCGACGTGAAGGTCACCGCCACCACGGACGTGTCGATCCTGCTCGGCGGCAGGCGCGGACGCCCGCGGCTGCTCTGCCAGGACGAGACCAGCGGGTGGGGCGCCGACGACATCGCGCTGACGATCACCGTCGACGGCAGGCTCCTCCGCGACATCGGCAACGACGAGATCGGTGACTTCGACCAGGACGACGTCCGCGACCTCGACCAGTGGCTGCCGGACCTGGTGCCCTACTTCGACGGCGTGCAGTTCACGGTCATCGAACTCGACGACACCTCACCGGACGACATCGGCCGGGAGACCCTCCGCCCACGCAAGGAACTGGACGGCTGGGACCGGTTCGCCGTCACGAAGAACGACGACGACCGCACCATCCGCGGCGCACTCCGAATCGACGTGGACGACGGCACCTACGTCGCCCAGGTCAGCGTGACCACCTGGGACGAGCAGTTCTGAGGCAGCCTTCCGCACCGGCCCCTCAGTGGTGGCCGGTGCGGAAGGCGAAGTTGGCCGTGGACGCCGTCGTCGCCGATGCGCCGGGCGGCGGCGGTGGCTTCGCGGACGAGGGTGTTGGCGGTGGTGCGGTCACCGTCGCCGGCGGCGGTGTAGGCGGCGGTGCTCAGCAGTGCCCCGTACAGGGCGAGGTACTGGTCGCCGCGCTGCTCGCCACCGCGGCCGCGGCCCGCCTGGCCGCCGCCGGTCATCGGCACGCCGTGCCCTGGGCGGCCGCCCTGAAGGCCCATGGCGTCGATGTCGCCTACGCCACCCGCCGCCCGTGCTCGCACAGCACGACGCCGTCCGTCTCGGCCGCCGCCACGGCGGCCGAGAGGCGGTCGGCCAGCAACGGCTTCACCCGCGATCGTGCCTGCGCCGGCGTCAGCCACGCGAACGACCGGATCTCCTGGCCGTCCACTCGCAACTCCGCGTCGTCGTGCACGACACCGCCGTCGAACACGAACACCACGCCCTCCGTGCGGTCGTCGTGCGGCAGCACGTGATCCACCACCAGCAGCCGGCCGACCGGCCGGTCCCACCCGAGCTCCTCGCGCAGTTCCCGGCGCGCCGCTGCCCACGGTGACTCGCCGTGGTCCACCGCCCCGCCGGGAAGCTCCCAGTTCGGCTTGTACGACGGCTCCACCAGCAGCACCCGCCCCCGGCGGTCCCGGAACACCACCCCCGCCGCCATCCGCTTCCGTGCCAGCCCGGCCACGTACCCGGCGACCGGCCCCGACCTGCCGGCAGCACCGTCCAGATCAGCGGAATCAGTTGGCCCGTCCACGCGTCGAACGTAGCCCCACAACTGAGGTGGGCCGCTACCTCGGCGGCTGCATCAGGGCCGGGCGTCGGGCCTGTGGGTGGGCACTCGCTCGATGCGGGTCCAGCCCTTCCAGCCCCGCTCCTCCAGGATCGCCAGGAGCCGCTCGGCGCCCGGTGAGGATTCGACCATGGTCGCGTCCAGCAGGTCGACGAACCGGTCGTCGAAGCCGTCGGCGTTCACCTCACCGGCCTCCAGGGCGCGAATCGCCAGGCGCTCCAGGATGTCGGCGACCTCGACGATCCGCGGGTCGTCGGCCGGCCAGTCGAGTGCCCCGTTCAGCAGGCTGTAGAGCTTCACCATGTCGGGGTCGTCCAGGTCCTCGTGCTTCTTGGCGATCACCGACTCGATCAGGTGCGGCACCTGGGCGGCGACCATGATCCAGGCATCCCGCTCCAGCTCGATGTACCGTTCCTCGACGCCGAGACCGCGCAACCGGTCGAGGTAGTCCACGACGCTCTGGGGGAGCGCCAGGTGCTCACCGGCGGCGAGCCGAGCGAGTCGTCTGCGGGTGTCCTGCAGCCGCCGGAGCTCGGCGCGCAGTTGCCTGTCGATCTCCCGGACGCCATCGGCGAACTCCTCCGGCCCGGCGTCGAGGAGTTCCTGCACCCGGGCCAGCGGCACGCCGGCATCGGCCAGGGTGCGGATCCGGATCAGTCGCACCACCGCGGCGGTGCCGTAGGTCCGGTACCCGGAGTGGTCGCGTTCGGGCTCCGGCAGTAGCCCGATCTTGTGGTAGTGGCGTACCGCCCGCACCGTCACCCCGGCGTACGCCGCCAGCCGGCTGATGGTGAGCATGGGTCCGAGCCGCCTCAGGCGATCTTCCGGCGATAGGTGGCCATCGCGAGAACGTACGCCACGGCGAGGACGCCGGCGCACCACGCGAGGGCGATCCAGAGGTCATCGGCCGGCCGCTGGGCGAACAGGTCGCGGATCGTGTTGACGATGGACGTCACCGGCTGGTTCTCGGCGAACCAGCGGACCGGGCCGGGCATGGTCGCGGTGGGCACGAACGCCGAGCTGACGAACGGCAGGAAGATGAGCGGGTAGGAGAACGCGCTCGCGCCTTCGATCGACGCCGCGGAGAGCCCGGGGATCACCGCGATCCAGGTCAGGGCCAGGGTGAACAGGAGCAGGAGGCCGGCGACGGCGAGCCATTCCGTCACCCCGGCGCCCGAGCGGAAGCCCATGAGCAGGGCGACGCCCGTGACGATCACGAGCGAGATCAGGTTGGCGACCAGCGAGGTCAGCACATGAGCCCACAGCACGCCCGACCGTGCGATCGGCATGGACTGGAATCGCTCGAAGATCCCGCTCCTCATGTCCGTGAACAACCGGAACGCGGTGTAGGAGATGCCGGACGCGATCGTGATGAGCAGGATTCCGGGCAGCATGTAGTCGATGTACCGGACCGGGCCGGTGTCGATCGCGCCGCCGAACACGTAGACGAACATCAGCATCATGGCGATCGGCGTGATGACGGTCGTGATGATGGTGTCCATGCTGCGGGTGACGTGGCGCAGGGTCCGTCCGGTGAGTACGCCGGTGTCGCCCAGGAAGTGCGCGCTCATCCTTGTCCCCGGTCGTTCGTGGCGGTGGCGTCGCTCGGGTCGCTGCCGCCGATGATCGCGAGGAAGATCTCCTCCAGGGTCGGCTGCCTCTCGACGTACTCGACGTTGGCGGGCGGGAGGAGCTGCTTGAGCTCCGCGAGGGTTCCGTTCGCGATGATCCGGCCCTTGTGCAGGATCGCGATCCGGTCGGCGAGCTGTTCGGCCTCCTCGAGGTACTGCGTGGTGAGCAGCACCGTCGTGCCGTACCTGGCGAGTTCCCTGACCGTGTGCCACACCTCGATGCGCGCCTCGGGGTCGAGCCCGGCGGTGGGCTCGTCCAGGAAGATCACCGGCGAGTTCCCGACGAGGCTCATCGCGATGTCCAGGCGGCGCCGCATGCCACCGGAGTACGTCGACACCCTGCGGGTGGCCGCGTCGGCCAACGAGAAACGATCGAGCAGGTCGTCCGCGATCGCGCCCGGGTCCTTGAGGTGCCGCAGCCTGGCGACCAGAACGAGGTTCTCCCGCCCGCTGAGGATGTCGTCGACGGCCGCGAACTGTCCGGTGAGGCTGATGGACTCCCGCACGTTCGCCGGTCGCGTGGCGACGTCGAAGCCGTTGACGCCGGCCGTTCCCGCGTCGGCCTTCAGGAGCGTGGCGAGGATCCTCACGGTCGTGGTCTTGCCCGACCCGTTGGAGCCGAGCAGGGCGAAGATGCTGCCCCGCGCCACCTCGAAGTCCACGCCGCGCAGCACCTTGAGCTTTCCGTACGACTTCTCGAGACCCCGCACGCGAATCGCCGGGTCCGCAGTCGATGGGATGGTCATCCGTCTCCTCCGTGGAGCTGTTCCGGCCGACCGCCAGGACACCCCTGCCGGGAGGATGGCGGGTTGACCCGACGTCAAGGTCAAGCCGGCCGGCCACGGCACCCGGATCGCCGGCCCCCGGCACCGTCCGCGCCGGCGATCCGCTGGCGGTGGCCGTTTCCGTGGGGCGCGCCGCCGTGGCCGCTCCTAGCCTTGGTGGGTGACGGAGGCTCTGCTGTACGGGCTGCTGGGTTCGAGCGCCCTCGTGCTGGGTGGTGCGGTCGGCGCGTGGTGGCAGGCACCGGCGCGGTTGACGGGGGTGTTGCTGGCGTTCGCGAGCGGCACGTTGATCAGCGCGCTGGCGTTCGAGTTGTTCCCCGAGGCGGTGCACCTGGGCGGGCTGGGGGTCGCCGCGGGTGGGCTGGCCGCCGGCGCGGTGGTGTTCGTGGTGGTCAACACGGCGCTCGACGCGAGGGTGGCGGCCGGGGCGGGGGAAAGCCGGGAGATCCCCGGGCCGGCGCCGGACTCGCTGGCGGGCGCGCAGGCGGGCCAGCGGGAGAAGGTCGCGACCGCGTCGGGCAAGGCCGGCCTGGGCGTCGGGCTGGCGTTGCTCGCCGCGGTGACCCTGGACGGCGTGCCGGAGAACCTGGCCCTCGGCGTCTCGCTGCTCGCCGAGCAGGGCGGCGGGCTGGCACTGTTGGTGGCGATCTTCGCCAGCAACCTCCCCGAGGCCCTGGTCGGTGCCGTCGCGATGCGCGCGGGAGGTCGTTCGGCGCGGTTCGCCGTGGTGCTGTGGTCGGTGACGGCGGTGCTGCTCACACTCGCGGTGGTGGCCGGCAACCAGGTGCTGGCCGGGGTCGACGAGCGTGCGCTGGGCTTCGCGCTGGCGTTCGCCGGCGGCGCCGTGCTGGCGAGCCTTGCCGACACCTTGATGCCGGAGGCGTTCGAGCGTGGCCGGCCGTGGAACAGCCTCGCCACCGCCGTCGGCTTCGTCCTCTCGTTCGTCCTGGCCGGCGGCTGACCGCGAGGGGCGTCAGCCGGCCGGGCCGGGGCGGCCCAGGTCGCGGTACAGCCGCGCGGCGGCGCGGGAGAAGCCGTCCGGCAGGCCGAGGGCGGCCACCGCGTCACCGGCCTGGTCCATCTCGCCGGCCCACCGCCACGCCTTGGTCGCGGCCCGGCGGGTGATGGCGGCGACGGTGGCGTCCAGGTCGATGCCGTCGCGGGCGAGTTCGTCGCGCAGTGCGTCCCGGACCCCGAACGCCCGCGCCGCCTCCTCGATCTCCAGCCAGATCGCGGGCATCGCCTTGCTCTGCAGGGCGAAGCACACCTTGAGGGCGCTGGCCGCGCCGAGTTCGGGGCCGAGCACCCGCGCGATGAACGGCGAGCCGTCGAACAGCGCGGCCACCGCGTCGGCGTGGTGGCCGGACAGCCACAGCACGGTGTCGCCGCGTCGCCAGCCGGGAGGGCCGATGATCGAGCCGTCCACCACCCGGTCCGCGCCGAACAGCGCGCCGATCCGGCGGACGGTGTCCGGGGAGACGGCGTTGGCGTCGAGGTAGCGGCAGCGGTCACCCGCCGCGGCGACCTCGCGGGCGACGTCGAGTGCGGCGTCCGGCGGGCAGACGGAGATCACCAGGTCGCAGCGGCGGGCCAGCGACGCCAGGTCGGGAACGGCGACGAGATCGGCGAGCTCCGCGCGTTTCGCGGTGGCGTGCGAACGCCCTCGCTCGGCCCAGATCACCTGGCCGGCAACGGGTTTCAGCGCGGCGCCCAGCGAGGCACCCATGGCGCCGGGATGCGCGATGCCGACCACCGGCCGCGACGGGAGCGAGGACATCTGCGACATCGTGCCACGGCGCGGGCCGTGAGCCGGCGGCCCGGGCGCCGCGAGGGTCAGTACACGTAGCCACGGCCCTCGGTCCACGATGCCATCGTCTCGGCGCTCACCTCCAGGTACGAGGTCGTCCGCGCGGCATCGGTCGGAGCGGGATCACGCACGATCAGCGTGGCGCCCTTGTCGCGGTAGCCGACGACGGTCATCCAGTGGTCGCGGTTGTGCAGCGCGTTACCGCTCGTGTCGGTCAGTCCCGCGGGCGAGTCGCTGGTGATGTTGACCATGACCGGCCGGCCGGCCGTGATGTTGTTGTACACATTCGTCCTCAGGGCCGCCACGCCGTCGGCGTCGTTGACCGTCCACTGTTCCCGGTAGGTGTGGTTGCCGCCCATGCCCCACCACGAGTTGAGGAACTGGGGCACCTTCGCCGGCCCGGCGAAGGGCGTCTGGGCGCCGTCCGGTCCGGTCTCGATCAGGAACTCGGCCAGGTCCGGCATCGGTACCAGGATGCCCTGGGTGGACAGCGCGATCCGGGTGGCGGCGGGACCGCACCAGTCGTCGCCGCCGATCTCCGAGTAGTCGTACTGGCTCTGGTACTGGTGGTCCAGCTCGCCGTACTCGTCGTTGCACGGACCGCCGCCGGGACCCTTGCAGCTGCGGCCGTCGGGGTCGGTGTGGTTGACCGGGTCGTTGGCGGCGTAGGCGTAGCGGTTGAGGCCGATGGTGTCGTCGCCGTCGATGATCGGGTCGGGGGAGATGAAGCGGCCGAGCTCCGGGTCGTAGAAGCGCGTCTTGAGCCAGATGAGGCCGGACGGGTCCTGGCGTTCGGCGGCGAAGCCGCGTGCCTCGTAGGGCAGCGTCCCGCCGGTGGACAGCACCTCGCCGAACGGCCGGTACTTCTTGCGGTGCACCTCGGCGCCGGTGGCGTCGGTCATCGCCTGCACCGAGTTCTTCTGGTCGGTGTGCACCCAGTACCGCGTGGCGCCGTCCTTGCGGGCGACCAGCGTCCCGGCGACCAGCACGTACTTGGTGGTGGTCCCGGCGGTGACGTCGACCTCGTAGTCGTCGCCGAGGTAGCGGCGGGTGCGCAGGCCCTCGACCTGCTGGAGGCGGGCGCCGTCCGCGTCGTAGGTGTAGGTGGTCGTCGTTCCGTTGCGTACCACCGAGACCAGCCGGTTGTCACCGTCCCAGGTGAGCGTGCGCCCGGCGCCGGAGGTCATCAGGCCGGCCGCGTCGTAGGTGTAGGTGTTGCCGCCCGCCGTGGTCACCGCGTGCGGCTTCGCCGAACCGTAGGCGTAGGCGCCGACCCGCGAGTTCGAGGCGATGTTGCCCTTCTCGTCGTAGCCCACGGTCTGGTTGTTCGCCGCGTCGGCCGGGTCGGTCGCGGCGGTGAGCTGGCCGGCCTCGTCGTAGGCGTAGGTCCAGCTCTCGTTCGGGAACGGGCTGGTGACCTGGATGATCTTGCCCTTGGCGTCGCGGGTGTAGGTGGTGTCCTGCACGGTCGTCCCGCCCGCCGTGGTGGAGATGCCGGTCAGCCAGCCGCGCCGCGGGTCGTGCGGGCGGCTGGTCACCGTGCCGTTGGCGTTGTCGATCCGGATCAGCTTGTCCTCGGCGTCGTAGCGTGCGTCGGTCACGTAGCCGGGGACGGACGCCAGCCGTCCCGCGCCGTCGTAGCGCAGCGGCGCCGCCGCGGTGCCGACCGTGTCGCCGTCCGGGTAGGTGGTCCACAGTGGACGGTCGCCGGCGTCGAAGCCGTAGGAGAACGTGTAGCTCGCGCCGTTGATCGTGCGCACGGTCCGTACGACGCGGCCCACGGCGTCGTGGTCGAACGTCCGGGTGCCCGCGCCGTCGGTCATCGTGGTGAGCTTGCCGACGTTGTGGAAGCCCGCCCGTGGCTGGTCGTAGGCCCAGGACACGGTGACGGCCGCCGGGGTGCCGGCCCGGCTGGTCCTGCCGGTCTTGCGGCCGATCGCGTCGTGGGTGAAGGTCGTGCGCTGGTTCCTCGCGTCGGTCTCCGCGGTGGGCCAGCCCGCGTCGTCCCACTCGTAGGTGGTCGTGCCGATGTTCGGGTCGGCCATCCGCGTCGTGCGGCCGAGGGAGTCCTTCGTGTAGCTGATGACGATGCCGGACGGGTCGGTCGAGCGGACGAGGTCGCCACGCAGGTCGAAGACGTAGCGGGCGATCCTGGCGACCCCGCCGACGGTCTGCTCGCGGGCGATGCGCCTGCCGTAGGCATCCGTCCGGTCCGTCGTCGCGAAACCGCGCTCGTCGGTGTCGGTCGTCGACCAGAGGCCGTAGCTCGTGGTCCGCGTGGCCCCGCCGGGCATGGTCACCACGGTCACCCGGTCCAGGGCGTCGTAGGTGGTGGTGGTCGGGTACGTGGTGGGCTGCGGCCGGCCCGGCACCCAGTAGTACGGCGCGGTCCTCGACGCGACCTGGCCGCGGCCGTTGTACGCGGTGTCCACGTGGATGTCGCCGGTGGCGGCGTCCGGCCCCCGCCGTACCTCGCGCCACGGCCGCTGCAGGCCGTCCAGGTACCGCTTCGTCCACAGTGGACTGTCCGAGCCGTCCGCCGCCGGCCGCTCGATCAGCTCGTGCTGCGTCGCCGCGTTGCCCTGGTCGACCCAGCTGTGGCGTTCGAACCGGCCGCCGGCGTCGGTCTTCTCCGCCAGCCGGCAGAGCGCGTCGTAGGTCAGCGTGGTCGCCTGGCCGTTGAGGTCGTTCAGCCTCGTGGGCGTCCCGCACACCGGGTCCCAGGTCGCGGTGACCTGCTGGGAGAGCGCGTTGGTCTCCGACGTCTGGAACCGGTGGTAGGTCGGGTCGTAGCCGAGGGTGGTGCGGTTGCCGAGCGGGTCGACCTCGGCGGTGAGGTTGCCCCGGCTGTCGTACTCCTTGCCCGTCTCGACGAAGGAGTTCGTGGTGGACAGCCACTTCCCGGTCCTGGTCTCGAATCCGGCCGTGGGTGCCCGGTTCCACGCCAGGCCGTCGTAGGAGCTCCGGGTCTCGGTGAGCCTGGCCCCGCCGGTGCCGACACCCTCGTGCAGGGTCACCGCCGCCGGCCTGTTCACGATGTACGCCGTGGTGTTCGGCACGAACGTGGTCGTGGTGGTGCGCTCGTCACCGGTCGCCTCGTGGTCGCCGTGCTCGACCTGCTGGGTGAGCTCGCCGTGGGCGTTGTACTGCCGGGTCGTGTACGTCCGCCGGCAGTCGGCGCCGGGGCAGGCCGCGCCGGTGCCCGAGTAGGTGTGCTCCCAGGTGCCGGTGGGCAGCGCGGTCCGGGGCACGGTCGTGCCGTTGAGGGTGTACTCGTGGATCGTCGAGCGCAGCAGGGTGCCGCCGCCGGTGCGCACGTCGACGCGTTCCGGGTGCAGCACGGCGCCGGGTTCCTGCCGGTACAGCGTCTCGGTGTACGGGCAGGCCGTCTCACCGGCGATGCAGGGCGCGGTCTCCCGCTGCTGCCGGAAGGCCAGGAACGTGCGCTCCGCCTTGTCGTAGGCCCCGCCGGAGAAGCTGTAGCCCGTGGTCGCGGCGCCACCCCGGCCGTCCCCGACCGTCACCTCCGACGCGGTCTGCACGAGCGGCGGGTTGTTGGTGTTCGGCCACGCGGAGGACGGCGTGTAGCTCACCGCCGTGGTGCCGCCCCAGCTGTCCGTGCGCGTAGTGAGCAGGTCCGGCACCGCTCCGCCGATGCCCCAGATGCGGCGGCCCTTGTTCCAGCCGAAGTTGGCGGGGTAGAGCTCGGTCATCTCGTCGAGCCCGTCGCCGTTGACGTCCATCCCGTGGAACTCGCTGTTGCAGCGGCCGTTGCTGCAGCTGATGACCCCGATCGACGTGTCGGTGGCACCCGCGACGAAATTGCGGCCGGTGGACAACCAGATGCGCCGCCTGGTGGACAGCCCGTAGGGCGACAGCTCGATGATGTCCGATCGGTCGTCGCCGTTGAGATCGGCCGCGATGTGCCGCGCGGTCCCGGCCGACGGCATGGCGCTGTCGGTGGAGGCCAGCGTGAAGCCGTAGCCGGTCGACACCCAGGTCCGGCGGGTGTACATGGCCAGGAACGGATAGAGCTCGACCATGTCGGACCTGCCGTCGGCGTTGACGTCCATGATCAGGAACCGGCTGCCGTTGCCGTCGGCGTCGGGCGTGCTGAACTGCATGCCGGTGTCCATCGCGCCGGCCGCGAAGCCCGTGCCGGTCGACATCCAGATCCGCCGGCCGCCGGCACCGAAGCCCGCCGGGTAGAACTCGAGCAGGTCGTACCTCCCGTCGCCGTTCACGTCGGCCGGGTGGAACTGCCGGTCGGCGCCGAAGGTGATGCCGGGGTCGCTGGACGCGAGCGTGAAACCGGTGCCGTTCGACAACGACGTGGCCCGGCAGTAGTGCACCGGGAAGATCCCGCAGGAGTACAGCTCGACGACATCGGTCCGGCCGTCGCCGTTGACGTCCATCGCGAGGAAACGCGAGTCCTTGCTGTAACCACCCTGCGAGACCCCGGTGGCCGTCTGCCGGGTGAAACCGGTGCCGTGGGAGAGGTAGAGCCGCCGGCCCCAGCTGAAACCGTTGGGGTAGATCTCGATGAGGTCGGACTTCCCGTCGCCGTTGACGTCCCCGGTGAGGAACCGCGTCTCGGTGTGGATCGGCATGCCGTCGTCGTTCGACGCCAGGGTGAACGCGGTGCCGTTCGACAGCCAGCTGCGGCGTTCGTACGTCCAGCCCGGCCACATCTCCAGCATGTCGGTCCTGCCGTCGCCGTTGATGTCCATCGGCAGGTACCTGGTGTCGGCCTTGTTGCCCAGGTTCGTCTCGTTGGCCCCGGCGCTGAACGCGGTGGTCGCGGTCGAGTAGCCGATCGGCACGGCGGGCAGGCTGGTGCCGCCGGTGACGGTGCCGGAGGCGTCCAGCACGGCGTCCCTGCCGAACTGCTGCACGCTCGTCAGCAGCGACCGGGACGTGCCGCCGCTGGTCGTGTAGGACAGCTTGTAGGCGCGCAGGCGGCTGCCGCTCACGGCCACGTCGATGGTCTTGACCCGGCCGAGGACCGTGGTGAGCGCGCCGTTGCCGATCGCCGACTGCTCGTTGTCCGGCCGGGTCTCGTAGTGGAACGTGACGGTGGTGCCGTTGTAGACGACGGAGCCGAGGGACTCCCAGCAGCAGCCGAGCCGGTTGTCCAGCCAGTGGTAGGTGACGGTGTTGCCCGTGGTGTCGATGACCTCGCTCAGCGTCCACCGGAAGACCAGGCCGGGGCCGGCCGAGAGCGCCGGCGCGTAGACCCGCCTGATGCCGTCCTTCGTGGTCACCGTCCAGCGGGCGGCCGCCCCGGTGCCACTCAGGACGATCCTCACGTAGGTCTCGTTCCTGGTCGCGTGCGTGCCACCCGAGGTGCAACTCGGGCTCACGCTTCCCGCGCCGCACGCCACCAGCTCGTCGCCGTCGACGGTGTAGATGTCCGTCGCGTCGTAGCGCGGGGCGCCCCGGCCCGCGGAGGCGCGCTCGATCCGGCTCATGCCGGCCAGACGCCAGCCCATGCCCGCCCAGCCGTTCCCGGCCGACGAGTCGTACGTCAGCGACAGCTCCGGCGTGATGCCCCGGAAGTCCGGGACCTCGATCGGGATCGAGTCGGTGAACGCGCCGCGACCGTCGACGTTCCAGGTCCTCGTCGGAATCTCCGGCGTCGGCGTCTTCGTGACGTCGGAGAGCGGAGTTCGCTCCTCCACCGGATCCGGCTCGGCGGGCGGCGGCATCACCGCCTGCGCCGTCGTCGCGGTCAGCCCGAGCACGAGAACCGCCACCGACAGTGCGCGCAGCGCGCGACCACAACGTACCGACACCACCGGCCCGCCCCCTTGGCACTTGACGTGGATCGGCCGTCATCGCCCCGGCCCAGGCCCGAACCTGAGGAATGCTACGGATTGATCCCGCACCGGTGAAGGAGTTGTCGACGACGCCGGACGCCGGCCCGATCACCCGCCGCGGCGGCCGTCACCCACCGTCCACCACCACATCGCCTGCCCGGTCTAGTGACAAGGCCATCCCCTTGTGGTGGCGGCGATTCCCGCCCGACGTCGTAGTGACGCGGTGAGCGTCCGGCGCGCGGCGCGCCGCCCGAGCCGGCGTCCTGCACCTCACCTTCCGTCGCGAGCCGGACCTGGCGAATCCATTCGAGTGAACCCGCGGCGCCAGGGGTTTCGGTCGGCGTTCCTGACGGGACGGCCGGGGGGTCACCGCAACCCCGGCCGTCCCGCTGCCCGTCGCCGCATCGGGTCTGCGGCCTCGGGTTCGCCGGCGTCTCCGTAACGAAGTCGGCGTGCCGCGGGATAAGCCCGGCTGTGGCCGACAGGCACGGCGATCACGCGGGCAATTCGCTCCCGCGCCGGCCGTTGCGTCGGTGCGAACCGGAAGAGGGAGCATGGTTCAGGGCAGTTCGGTGATGGTCGTGGTCGACGGCGTCGAAGGAATTCCGTTCTGTGGTGGGTGAATCTGGGACTGCCGTGACGGTTCGGAAGAACGGCCGCACCTTGATCGCGCCGACCTGGCCGGAGCTGCCTGATCCGCTGGAGGTCGAGACCGTGGCCGCCCCGGCGGGTAATCCGCGTGCCCGTCGAGCCCTGGGCATCGCCCGTTGGTGGGACGGCCTCTGCGCGACCTGGGACGTGGTGGAGGAGCAGCGTCTCGCCAGGTCGTACCTGGTTCGGTACGGCGGGTCCGCCGCCCGGGTGCTGCCGGTCGTGATCGGGGCGGCGCGGCCCGGTATCGCCGCGTGATCGCCGTCCCGGCACTCCGGGCGGAACCTGGAATGGACTTCGTCGCCATCGATGTCGAGACGGCGAACTCCCGACGGGGCTCCATCTGTGCCATGGCGGCGGTCGTCGTCCGCGGCGGCGCCGTGATCAGCACCCGATCCTGGCTCATGCGGCCGCCACCCGGCCTGGACGAGTTTCACGCTTTCAACATCGGCCTGCACGGCATCACACCCGGGGCGGTGGCGGCCCAGCCCGCCTTCGCCGACCGATTGGACGAACTGCTCGACCTCTCGGCCGGACTGCCGCTGGTCGCGCACAACGCGGCCTTCGACATCGGAGCGCTCCGCGAGGCGTGCGTGGCCATCGACCGCCACTGGCCGAGCCTCGACTACGGCTGCTCACTGGTCATGTCCCGTCGCGCGCTGGACCTGATCTCCTATCGGCTGCCCGTGGTCGCCGCCGAGTGCGGCATCGACCTGGTCGATCATCACGATCCTCACGCGGATGCCCTGACCTGTGCCTACATCGTGCTGGAGATCGCCCGCCGCCGTGAGGCCCGGACGTTCCCCGAGCTCTGCACCGGTCTTCAGGTGCTGGCCGGTCGCCTGGAGGCCGCGGTGTGGCGCGGTTGTCACAGCAGTTCCAAGGCACATGCCGTGGCCCCGCCTGCGGCGTACCCGGGCGCCGATCCCAGTCATCCTTTGTACGGCCAGGTGATGGTGTTCACCGGCGCATTGAGTGTGCGTCGCAGAGACGCGTGGGAGGCCGTCGCCGCATGCGGGGCGGTGGTGGAGAACGGCGTGAACAAGCACACGACCATGCTCGTCGTCGGTGACGGATTCTCCGGCGACGACCCGGCCGACTTCTGGACGGGCAAGGCCGCCAAGGCCGCGCGGTGGCGGGAGAAGGGCCACCGCATCGAGGTCCTCACCGAGGCGGACCTCACCGACCTCGTCGCCGAGACGATTACGTCAGGCTCCCGCGAGCAGGCAGGCCATGGCCTGGCGGAAGTAGCCATCGCACGGCGGTGACCGCGCCCGACCGGCGCAGGGGCGACCGCCGGAATGGTCGTCGCGGTGCCACGACGGTGGGGTGGGCAGGTGGGGGAGCTTGTGCTCGACCGGGCCGGCGAGCATGAGCCGACGGTCCTGCCACGCACGCACACCAGGTACCCGCGCCGGGTCCGGCGAAGCGCGGCCGGTCAACTCGCGCCGCGCAGCAGGACGCAGAACTCGTTGCCCTCGGGGTCGGCGAGCACGACGAAACCTTCGTCGCCGGTCTGGCCGACGTCGGCGTGGGTGGCGCCGAGGGCGAGCAGCCGGTCGACCTCGGCACGGGCGTCGGCCTCGGCGGTGCTGCCGGGGACGGACAGATCGGGGTGGCAGCGGTTCTTGGTCGTCTTCGGTCCCGCGGTGGCCTGCAACCAGATGGTGGGCACGCTCGGCGGCGATCCGGCCGGCGGGCGGAGCTTGGCGTTGCCGTCGTCGCCCCGGTCGATCGAGTAGCCGAGAGCCTCCGACCAGAAGCGAGCCATGACCTCCACGTCCCGCACGTCGAACGTCCACTGACTCAGGTACGCGCTCATGACAAGGCATTGTCGCGCCGGCCGGGCCGCGATGCCGCCCGGGCGCGGCGGGTCGGCGCCCGGTTTGTGGTGCCCGCCGCCCGGGTAGTTGATCGTCCGGGTGGCGTGCCCACGAACGCCACCGACGAGCCACAGGGCCGGTCGAACAGTCTGCCGGCGTTCCTGACGGGACGGCCGGGTGAGTCGCCGGGGACCCCGGCCGTCCCGTCGCCCGCTGACGCTCCGGTGTAGCCGGCGGCGGGCACTGGGCGCACGCGCTGCACCCATCGCTGTGAGCGCATGAGTACCTACCGTGCGCCCTGGTCCCGTTAGGGTCTGTCGAACGACGGTCACACCCAACGTGAACACCGGCCCAGCTGTGCCCACGTCGCGCCACGGAGGAAGCCACGTTGTCTGACGACACACCACCCACCACCGGCCCCGTCCTGGTGACCGGGGCGACCGGCTTCGTCGCCGGGCACGTCATCGCCGACCTGCTCGCGCACGGGCGCGACGTGCGGGCGACCGTCCGCGACCCCGCGACGGCCGAGGTCGGGCACCTGCGGGAAGCCGCCGCCCTGGCCGGTCGTGAGCTGCACGTCGTGGCCGCGTCGCTCGACGACGACGCCGGCTGGGACGCCGCGGCGGAGGGGGCGGCCGGCGTGATCCACGTGGCCTCGCCGGTGCCGGCGCGGCGGCCCAAGCGGCTGGAGGACGTCACCGGTCCGGCGGTGGACGGCACGCGCCGGGTGCTGGCGGCGGCCGGGCGTCAGGGCGTACGGCGGGTGGTGATGACCTCCTCGATCGACGCGATCCGCGGTGGGCACGACGCGCGCGACGGTCGCGTGCGCGGACCCGAGGACTGGGCCCGCGTCGAGCGCGCCGGCGCCTACGCCGCCAGCAAGACGCTCGCCGAGCGGGCCGCCTGGGAGCTCGCCGCGGAGACCGGACCGGAGCTCGTCACGCTTCAGCCCGGCCTGATCCTGGGCCCGACCCTGACCACCCGGACGGCCGGCTCGGTGGACATGGTGCTGCGGCTGCTGAACGGCGAGTTCCCGGCCCTGCCCCACCTCGGCTTCGCGGTGACGGACGTCCGGGACATCGCCGCCGCCCACCGCCGGTCGCTCGACACGCCCGGGGCGGCCGGCCGGCGCCTCCCGGTGGTCGGCCACCCCCTGTGGCTCGCCGAGATCGCCGACGAGGTCCGCCGGGCCGCGCCGGAGCTGGCGGAGCGGGTGCCGCGGCGGCGCATGCCCTCGCCGCTGGTCCGGTTGCTCGCCCGGTTCGACGCCTCGCTGGACATGGCCGTGCCGCTGCTCGACCGGCCCGTGCGCATCTCGTCCGACGCGGCCGAGCAGGCCATCGGCTGGAAACCGCGCCCGGCCGCCGAGACGATCGCCGACACCGTCCGCGCCCTCGTCGGCCTCGGCCTGGTCAAGCCGAACGATCGGGCCGGCGCCGCCCCCCGCGGCGGCTGAGGGGAGTGCCGTCACATTCCGGGTAAATGGAGCGTTCGGTAACGACGCCGAGGGTTGGGCCACTGGTGGCCGGGTAGGTAATGGCTACGTCAGAGCGAGTGGCGGAAGTGCGGTTCGCGGCGCCGGGTTCGGCAGGCCGGTTCGCGGCCGGCCGTCCTCGGGCTGAGCCGTTTCACACCCTGGAGTAGGCGATGACCCGTTCGCACGATGACCATGTACCACCTGATACGTCGGATCATCGGTTGACCGATGCTCCTGACCTCGGCGGCGTCGATCGCCGCTCCGTGGTGGCCCGCGAGAAGGAACAGTACGGCGGCATCAAGTTCGGTTCGGCGTTCTTCGGCTGGCTCACCGCCACGGGAATGATCGTGTTGCTCACGGCGCTGCTCGCCGGAACCGGCGCGGCCGTCGGGCTGGGGGTTCTCGAGGACGCGGAGCAGGCCGCGCGCAACGCCGACGGGGAGGCCGTGGGGATCGCCGGCGGTGTCGTGCTGCTGGTCATCCTGTTCGTCTCCTACGCCTGCGGCGGGTACGTGGCCGGGCGCATGGCGCGGTTCAGCGGCCTGAAGCAGGGCCTGGCCGTGTGGGTGTGGGGAATCCTCATCGCGCTCGTGGTCGCCCTGGTGGCCGGAGTGGCGGGCGCCGAGTTCGACGTGCTGGCGCGGGTGAACGGCCTGCCGCGGCTGCCGGTCAACGAGGGCGACCTCACGACGGCGGGAGTGATCGTCGCGCTGGCCGCGCTCGTCGCCAGCCTGCTCGGGGCGCTGACCGGCGGACTGGCCGGCATGCGCTTCCACCGGAAGGTGGACCGGGCGGGGCTGCCGCCCACGACGACCGTCCGCTGACCGTTCCGGGTCACGGGGTGCTGGCCTGGCCGGCCGCCAGGGCGATGGTCTCGCCGCGGCCGACCAGGCCCACCCGGCACGGCAGGTCACGCCGCCGGACCTCGGCGGCGAACCCGTCGGGGCTGCTGTGGAAGACGCCGTAGTCGTCCAGGTGCACCGGCACCGTGAGCCGCGGCCGCAGCAGGTCCACCAGGTCGGCCCCCTGCCCGTGGTCCATCGACACCAGCACGCCGAGGATCCGGGTGCCGCCCAGGTGCACCACCATGGCGTCCAGCTCGGGGAAACGCTCGGTCAGCTCCCGCAGCCGCCGCCGGTACAGCGTGTCGCCGGTGACGTAGAGCCGCAGCGTGGGCCGCCCGGGCCGCTCCCACTCCAGGACGCTGCCCATCACCTCGGGCAGCAACGCGTTCACCGGCCCGGGGCCGTGCACGGCGGGCACCGCCGTCACCCGCAGCCGCTCCCCGGGGCGTTCGAGCGTGTGGCTCTGCCAGGTGCGCAACGCCGAGCAGGCGTGGAACCCCCGCCGGCCCAGGCGCCGGGCGGCCTGCCGCGTGGTCACCACCGGGACGTCCCTGGGCAGCGAGCGCCGGGCGACCCGGTCGAAGTGGTCGCCGTGCAGGTGCGACAGCAGCACGGCGTCCAGCGACGGCAGGTCCGCCGGCCCCATCGCCGGTTCGGTCAGCCGGCGGGTGCTCAGGCCGTACCCCAGGTACGCCCGCTGCCCCCTGCGCAGGAAGTTCGGGTCGGTCATCAGCGTGAAGCCACCGATCCGCAGCACCGTCGTCGCGGTGCCGACAAAGGTGAGTGACGCTCCGTCCGAGGCGGGTTCCATGGCGCGGCGGCTACCCCTGGACCTCGCGGGCAAACCTGCCGTGGGCGACGGCCGCCGCCCGTGGTCGGCCGCAGCGGCCACCGGCGAGGGCCGCCGGCCGCCGGTCAGCCCTGGTCCTGCTCCCGCTCGACCCGGGCCTCGGCGTACTCGGCGTACTCGCGGCTGCCCTCGGCGGGCTCCCTCGGCGGCGCGTCGCGCCCGCTGCCGTGAGCGTCGTCCTCGCCGGGCGGCCGGGAGACCTCCCGCTCCATGTCGGTCAGCGGTGCCCCGCTGCTCTCCTCGGCCGCGCCGCGCTCCACGTCCCGGTCCTGCTCCGATGCGCTCATCCCGAACCTCCCGCGTGCCTCGTTCCGGTGCGCCGGAGACGGCGCCCTCACCCCCTACCCCGCGCCGGTGCCGCCAAACCAGCACCGGCGGTGCCGGTCGCGGCACAACGTCGTCGGGGCTGCCACGCATCCGTTCCGAGCGGAGCCGGGTCAGCGCCCGCCGAGGGTCACGCGGTCAGCTCGGCGATCCGGTGCCGCACCGCCGCCGTGGTCCGCTCGACGTCGCCGGTGGCGAGCAGGTCCAGGAGCGCGCCGCGCAGGACGGCGAGCACGGCGGTCCGTTGCGCCACACCCGCGGCGGTGTCCCGGCGCCGGGGCGGCTGCGCGTCGCCCAGCACCGCGAGCCAGTCGTCGACGGTGGCGCGGGCGAAGCCGGCCCAGGGGCCGGTGCGGTCGACCAGGGAACGGGCGTAGCCCTCGACCCAGAGGGTGAGCAGCGCCCGGTGCTCCGGGGCCGACAGCCAGGACCACACGGCGCCGGCCACCTCGGCCAGGCGGCCGGCGCCGGTGTCGTCGGTGTCGTTCGCCTCCTGCCGCAGGCCGCGCAGCATGTCCAGCTCGGCGACGCGGGCCCGGGCGAGGAGCGCGCGGATCAGGCCGTCCTTGCTGCCGAACAGGTAGAGCAGCACGCGCGGGCTGGAGCCGATGGCGGCCGCGAGCGGCCGCAGCGACAGATCGGCCAGCCCGTGCGTGCACGCGTACCGGTAGGCCGCCTCCAGCAGGTCGGCCTGGCGGGCCGACGGAGTTGCCCGCTCACCGTCCACCGTGCCATCCTCGCACTGAAACAGTCGTTTCAGTAGTCCGGGCGAGGAAGGTGGGTCGAGTGGTGACGGACGAGCTGACCCGTGGCGGCACGGCCGGCCCCGGGGTTCGTCTGCGGCCGCTCGGGGAGCCCGGCGACCTCGGCTGGGTGGTGATGGCCCACGGCGAGGTCTACGCCGAGCAGTTCGGCTGGAACGCCGACTTCGAGGCGCTCGTGGCGCGGATCGTGGCCGACCACGCGAGTGGCCACGACGCCGGCCGGGAGGCCGCCTGGGTGGCCGAGCTCGACGGCGAGCGCGTCGGGTGCGTGTTCTGCGTCGCGGGCGACGACGACGCGACCGCCAAACTGCGCATATTGCTCGTGCACCCGACGGCGCGGGGGCGGGGCGTCGGCTCCGCGCTGGTGCGCACCTGCCTGGACTTCGCCCGCGGCGCCGGGTACCGGCGGATCACCCTGTGGACCAACGACGTGCTCGTCGCCGCCCGCCGCATCTACGAGGCCGCCGGGTTCACCCTGGTCGACGAGGCGCCCCACCACAGCTTCGGTCACGACCTGGTCGGCCAGACCTGGGCCGTGGACCTGTAGCCGCATGATGTGCTCCTCACCGGGCGGCGAGACGGCGCGGAGGCTGGCATGGGCTCGGGAACGGGGTCGATCGGCGCCGGCTACTGGCTGACGCTCGCGTTCCTGGCCGCCGTGGCCGCGTTGCTCGCCCACGCCGGCGGCCTGCGCCTGTCGCGGGCCGTCGTGACCGCCGCCCTGCGCGCCGCGGCCCAGCTCGCCGCGGTGTCCCTGGTCATCGTGGCGGTGCTGCGGGCGTGGGGCCTGACCGTCGCCTTCGTCCTCGTCATGCTCGTCGTCGCCTCGGCCACCAGCGCCCGCCGCATCCACCGCCGGCGCCGCGACGCGGCCTGGGCCGGCGCCGCCATCACCCTCGCCGTGGCCCCCGTCCTCGCCGTCGTGCTCGCCACCGGGACCGTGCCGGCCCGTCCCGTCGCGGTCGTGCCCCTGGCCGGCATCCTCATCGGCGGCGCCATGACCGCCACCTCCCTCGCCGGCCGCCGCGCCATCGACGACCTCACCGTCCGCCGCGGCGAGCACGAGGCGCTGCTCGCCCTGGGCTTCCCCGGGCCGGACGCCGTCCGCGAGCTGTGCCGCCCCGGCATCGCCCAGGCCCTGCACCCCGCCCTCGACCAGACCCGCACCGTCGGCCTGGTCACCCTCCCCGGCGCCTACGTCGGGGTCCTCCTCGGCGGCGGCGACCCGGTCCAGGCCGCGGCCGTCCAGCTCCTCGTCCTCATCGGCCTCCTGGCCGTGGAGGTCATCGCCGTCCTCGTCGTCACCGAACTCGTCGCCCACCGCCTCATCCACCACCCCGGCACCACCACCCCCGGGCGGTGACGCCGGACCGCGACCCGGCGAACCCCGGTGCCGCCATCGGAACGACGGTGGTCAGGGGTTTGGCAGGCGCGGCGCGCGGTACCTGGTCACGTCCGGCCGTGAACGGTTCGAGGGGAGCGCGGACGTGGCACGTGACCAGTACGAGCAGCAGGACCCGGCGCGGCAGTTCCCGGGGCCGGAGGAACTCGGCTGCCAGGAACAGCCGCACCCGGGGAGCACCGCCCGGACGGACCCCGTGCCGGACCACGGCGAGCGGTCCTACCGCGGCCGCGGCCGGCTGCGGGACCGGGCCGCCGTGATCACCGGGGGCGACTCCGGCATCGGGCGTGCGGTGGCGATCGCGTTCGCGCGTGAGGGCGCCGACGTGCTGCTGACCCACCTGCCGGAGGAGCAGGACGAGGCGGAGGCCACGGCGGCGCTGGTCGCCGAGGCCGGCCGGACGGCGGTCACGGTCGCCGGGGACCTCCGCGACGAGGACCACTGCGCCCACGTGATCCGCCGCGCGGCCGACGCCTTCGGGCGCATCGACATCCTGGTCAACAACGCCGCCTACCAGCAGGCCGTCGACGGCGGCATCGAGGACATCAGCACCGAGCAGTTCGACCGCGTGGTCCGGACCAACCTGCACGCCATGTTCTGGCTCTGCCGCGGCGCGGTCGCCCACATGCGCGCGGGCTCGGTCATCATCAACACCTCGTCGATCCAGGCGTACCAGCCCTCACCCGAGCTCATGGACCACGCCACCGCCAAGGGCGCCATCGTCACCTTCACCAAGGCCCTGTCGGCCGGGCTCGCCGACCGCGGCATCCGCGTCAACTCGGTGGCGCCGGGGCCTATCTGGACCCCGCTGATCCCGGCCACCATGCCCGCCGGGAAGGTGGACTCCTTCAGTGCCGGCACCCCGCTCGGCCGGGCGGGCCAGCCCGCCGAGGTCGCCCAGCTCTACGTGTTCCTGGCCTCCCAGGAGTCCGGCTACGTCACCGGCGAGGTCGTCGGCATCACCGGCGGCCAGTTCCTCGGCTGACCGGGCCAGGAGTACCAGGCAGATCCCCGAGGCCCACTGGCGCCCCCCCGGGACAGCCGGGTGCCGCGGCCGGCGGGCGGCGGCGTCAACCACTGCCCGCCGGTCGCGGGGTTCCGGTCCGGCGGTCGTCAGGCGCGGGTGGTGGTACGCGGCCGCCCAAGGACCAGGCCGAGGGCGATCATGCCGAGGCCCAGCACCAGGTGCAGCCAGTTGTCCGCGGTGTTGAACGGCACGAAGTTGGCGTCGCTGTCCTGGTCGACGATCAGCCCGTACAGCCAGAGGACCAGGTAGACGGCGCCACCGCCGATCAGGTAGGCGCGGGCACCGGCGGCACTGCGGGCCATCGCGAGGCCGGCGGCGCCGAACAGCAGGTGCACGATGTTGTGCAGCACGGACACCTCGAACAGGCCCAGCAGCAGCGCGCCGGACTCGTGGCCGGCGAACGTCATGGTGTCGTAGTTGGTGGTCACGCCGGGGATGAAGCCCAGCACTCCCACCAGGAGGAAGACGGCCGCCACCACCTGGGCCGCGCGCCGGATGGGGGCGCCGGCGGTTCCGGTCGGCGTGCTCGTCGTCATTCGATCGGTCATGACCTCTCCCTCGGGGCCGTGTGTCGACTCGGGTCGTGTCGAACAGCACGGCAGCTACCCATTCCGCGCCCGGCCAAACGCGGGACCGGCGATCGGGCCGATCCGGCCGATTGCCGCCAGCCGGGTGTGACCCGGCGATTCCCGGGTAGCACAGGAACTCCAGCCGAACGAGCCCTAATCGGAGGACCGTCCCGATGACCTTCAACCCGCTCGAGGAACGTGGTATCCCACTGGACCGGCAGGTCCGCAACTGGCGTGAGCTCGATGTCGAACCGATCGATCCCGACCACGCCGATCCCTATACGAAGTGCCGCATCATCGCGATGAACGGCATCGAGGTCGAGTCCATCATGTTCGGCCACCACTTCACCCGGGTCTGCCCCGACCCCGACGTGAAGCGGCAGCTCGCCGAGGTGCGGTACGTCGAACAGCAGCAGCAGAAGGTGGTGAACTGGCTGCTCCCCGGCTCCTCCTCGGCGCTGGAGACCACCATCTCCTACGAGCAGGTGGCGGTGGACCTCACGGCCTGGGTGGCGCGGATGGAACCCGATCCCTACCTGAAGCAGGCCTACGAGTTCGGCGTCCTGGAGGACTTCGACCACCTCTACCGGTACGCCAACCTCTACGAGATCATCCAGCACCGCAAGGCGGAGAAGATCGTCGACGGGCTCACCGAGGTCATTCCCGGCCGACCCACTCGATTCCATCACCGGCATCCGGCGGACAACGTGCGTGAGCCCTACGACCGCACCACGGTGGACCCGCTGTCGCGGCTGCACGCGCTGACCATCATGGCCGCCGAGCAGCAGACGATGAACTTCTACATGAACGTCGGTCCCCAGTACATGGAGCCGATCGCGCGGCGGCTCTACCAGGAGATCGCGATGATCGAGGAGGAGCACGTTACCCATTACGAGTCGCTCGTCGATCCGGGGGAGACCTGGTGGGAGCGGCTGGTGACCCACGAGTACAACGAGTGCTACCTCTACTACTCGTTCATGCAGACCGAGTCCGACCGCCGGGTCAAGGCCGTCTGGGAACTGCACCTGAACATGGAGCTGGAGCACCTGCGGCTCGCCTGCGACCTGATGCGGCGCCACGACGGCCGTGAGCCGGAGGAGGTGCTCGCGCCCGCGGTACCGAACGTCCTGACGTTCGAGCCGAACAAGGCGTACCTGCGGGAGCTGCTGGACACCCAGATCGACCTGACCACGCTCGGCACCGGCTACGTGCAGGAGGCCCACGAGCGGTTCGAACGCATGCAGGAGGCGCTGATGGCCGGCGAGGACCCGGCCAGCGACGAGGTGATCACGCTGCACCAGGAGCACTTCGACGGCGACGACTACCGCGTGCAGACCGAGGGCCCGCACCCGGACCCGAGGCTGCGCGCCGAGGCCCGGTCGTGAGCGCCGCCGGGGACGCGCACGGCAACGGCAACGGTGCCGTGCCCGCGGACGCGGTGGATCTGTTGCTGGGCCAGCACATGCGCATCCGGGACCTGTTCGTCCGGGTCGAGGCCGCCACCGGCAGGGACCGCCGGGAGGCGTTCCGCGAGCTGGTCCACCTGCTCGCCGTGCACGAGACCGCCGAGGAGGAGGTGGTGCACCCGCTGGTCCGTTCCGCCGTGGAGGGCGGCGACGCCATCGTCGACGACCGGCTGGCGGAGGAGCACGCGGCCAAGAAGATGCTGTCCCGGCTGGAGGACACCGATCCGGACGGCCCGGAGTTCGGCCCGCTGCTGGCCGGCCTGCGGCAGGCCGTGCTGACGCACGCCAACGCCGAGGAGACGCACGAGTTCCGTTACCTGCGGCGGTCCGTCGACGCCGAGCAGCTGCGGGCCCTGGTGCCGGTGGTCCGGGCGGCGGAGGCCATGGCGCCCACGCACCCGCACCCGGGCGTCGAGTCGGCGAAGGCGAACCTGGTGGCCGGGCCGGTGGCCGCGGTGTTCGACCGGGCCCGGGATCTGGTGCGCCGGGCCACGCCGGGCGACCGCTGACCGGGCGGTGCCGGGGCGGCTCACCGTCGTCCCGGCACCACCACGGCCGGTCCGGGGAGCGGCGGTCCGCCGGCGCGTCAGCCGGTCTCGTCGGTGACGGTGTGCGCGGCGCCGACCGGTTTGGACTCCGGGGAGCCGCGCTCGCGCAGGTAGATGCTGAGGATGACCATGGAGCCGATGGCCAGGAACTCCGACTGCCAGTTCTGCATCGACCGGTTCCAGAAGTCCGAGGACGTGACGTAAGCGGTCCAGCTGAGCGGGTCCTGCAGGTCGATCAGGCGTTCGGTGTTGAACGCGGCCCGGCCGGCGATGGACTGGGCCAGCCAGGACAGCACGAAGATCCCCGCCATCACCAGCCCGAGCGACCGGGAGAAGACCGCGGTGCGCCACCCACCGGCGCGGGCCCAGGCAGGTGACTCACGGGTGGCGAACGTGCCGAGCTGTTGCTGCTCGTCGGTTTCCCGGCCGATCTTCTCGGGCGGCTTCGACTCCGGTGAGCCGCGTTGGATCAGCCACACGGTGGCCATCACGAACAGGAAGAACTGCAGGTACTCCGACTGCCAGTTCTCCGCCACGTCCACCGCGAAGTCCGCCGACGACACGTACTCCAGCAGGCTGATCGGCGTGCCGCCGTCGGTGAGTTGCCGGTCGTTGAACGCGGCCAGCCCGGACCAGGCCTGCCCGGCCAGCGCGCCCAGGCACAGCACCCCGAACACGAGGCTCAGCCCGTTGTCCCGCAGGAAGCGCTTCATCGGTGCAGCACCCCGGCCATGATCATCAGCCCCAGCGCGGCGATGATGAACACCAGGTAGAGAGCGAACATCGTGCGTCCGCGCAGCACCGGTCACCGTCCTCTCAGCTCGCACTCGTACTCCTCGCCGGCGGGCTCGCAGCCGGCGGCCTGGACCAGCCAGCCGTCCGGGCCCTGCCGCAGGAACAGCGTCGCCTCGTCGGTACGGACCTGAGCGGCATCCCCCACACCTGTGTCTCGCGTACCGCCCCGGGCCGCAGCTCCAGCTCGGGCAGCACCTCGGCGCAGTCCCCGGCGAGGCCACCGGCCCCGGACATGGCCTCGGCGGTGTCGGGCAGCAACAACCCGCACGCGGTCTCCGCGTCCCCGTCGGCCACCGCGGACAGGAACCGTTCCGCGGCGGCGCCCGCCTCGCCGTCCCGCGACGAGGCACACGCCGGCACCACCAGCAGCACGGCGAGCGCGAGCATCAGGGTCACCGCACGGCGATCACCGATCACCCGCGGGCATCGCACGACCGTCTTCGGCACGGGCACTGCCTATCACTACTCCGCCGTGGCCGCAGCGTGACCGCGACGGCCGCCGCGGCCCGGCCCGCGAGGTCAGAAGCCCTGCTCGGCCGCGTCCGGCCCGCTGCCCGGGGTCCCTGGTCGCCGCCGCCTCAGCCGGCCTGCTCCGCCGCCGTCTTCGCCGCGTCGTAGGCGAGCTGCAGGACGTCGGACGCCGTGACCGTGGTGAGCACCGTCGCCACCAGGCGCGTCGTCCGCGGCGCCGCGAGCAGACCGGCGGTCAGCACGGTCGCCACCCAGACGCTCAGGCAGAACGGACACGTCAGCAGCTCGCCGATCGTGTGACGCAGGTGGTGGCCGCGGGGCGACTCGTTCACCTCGCCCTCACCGGTCAGCTCCTCCACCGTGGTGAACGGCGCCCGCAGCGGCCCGGTGACCACGCCCTTGGTGAGCAGCCGGCTCACCTTGTGCGTCGCGATCGACAGCAGCACGGTGTCGCCCACCGACGGCCGCTCCGGCAGCCGGGAGCCGGTCAGCCGGCCCACCACGGCCAGCACCCCGACCAGACCGCCGAACGCCGCGAGCACCACCCCGTGGCCGTCCCCGTCCGGGGTTTCCTGATCCGTCATGCCGGACTGCCCTGTCGGCTCCCGGCACTGCTTCTCCGCTTCATGGGCGCGGAGCTACCCCCCGCCCGCGGCCGGAAACCTCCGCCTCACCGAATGTGAGCGCCGCCGCACTCCCGGGGTCCGCGTCAGGCGGGCGCCGGGATGCCGAGCTCCGTGAGCAACCGCCGGACGCGGGCGTCGATGTCGTCCACGATGCGGCGGACGGTGGTGATGTCCTGGCCCTTCGGGTCGTCGACCTGCCAGTCCTCGTAGCGCCGGCCGGGGAACACGGGGCAGGTCTCCCCGCAGCCCATGGTGATCACCAGGTCGGCGCCGGCCACGGCGGCGTCGTCGAGCATGGTCGGCACTTCGGCGGCGGTGGACAGGCCACGTTCCCGGAGAACCTCGGCGACCACGGGGTTGACGCCGCCGCCGGGTTCGCTGCCGGCGGAGCGGACCACGGCGGCGGTGCCGGCGTAGTGCTCGGTGAGGACCTTGGCGGCGACGGAGCGGCCGGAGTTGTGGACGCAGGCGTAGAGGATGACGGGGACGCTGCTGGTCATGTCGCTTCCTGGTGGGGTGCGGCCCGGGGTTCGGGGGACGTCGGCGGCGGGTCGGCGAGGGCGGCGGCGCTGCGGGCCGCGTCGGGGTACAGCAGCGTGACGACGCCGAGGGCGAGCGCCCCGCCGGCGAGCTGCATGAGCACGAACACGACCACCGAGGACGGCGCGATGCCGGCGAAGGTGTCGGAGAACATCCGGGCCACGGTGACGGCGGGGTTGGCGAAGCTGGTGGAGCTGGTGAACCAGTAGGCGGCGGTGATGTAACCGCCGACGGCGTAGGCGACGGTGCCGGGGCGGCCGGAGCGCAGCACACCGAAGACGACCACGACCAGCCCCAGCGTCGCCACGACCTCGGCGAGCCACACGTGGCCACCGGCGCGCACGGTGCCGGACAGGGTGACCGGGGCGAGGTCGAACATCAGGTTGGCCACCACCGCGCCGGCGGTGCCCCCGAGGAGCTGGGCGGCGATCAGGCACGCGGCTCGGCCGGTGCCGATCGCGCCCAGGGCCCGTTCGACCAGCGTCACGACCGGGTTGAACGCGGCGGACACCGGTTGCAGGGCGAGGATGAGGGCGACCAGCACGGCGCCGGTGGCGATGCTGTTCTGCAGCAGTTGCAGGCCGGTGTCGCCGGGGCTGAGCCGCTGGGCCGCGATGCCGGAACCGATCACGGTGGCCACCAGCAGGGCGGTGCCGAGCAGTTCGGCCAGGAACTGCCGTGCCGGTTCGGTCATGCGCACGGTGGGTGGCTCCTCGGGGTCGTGGCGCGGTGGGTCAGTCGTGGCGGGTGCGCGAGCCGCCGGGCGGGCGGACCGGCTCGTCGCAACAGCTCGGTCGTTCGAGCACCGGCCCGGCCGGCGGCAGCGAGTCGTGCAGCAGCGCGAGGGTGTCCGGCCGGACGCTGTACCAGCTCCAGGTGCCACGGCGCTCCCGGTCCAGCAGCTCGGCGTCGACCAGCACCCGCAGGTGGTGGCTCAGGGACGACTGCGGCACGTCGAAGTGCGCGGCCAGGTCGCAGAAGCACACCGAGCCCGACGGCGCCGATCGGGTCAGCGCCAGCAGCCGCAGCCGCAGGGGATCGGCGAGCGCCTTGAACAGCCGGGCCGCGCGGTGCGCCACCGCCCGCTCGCCGAGGCCGCCGGCGCCCTCGCCCGGGCCGCTGATCCGGCCGGTCGCACCGGAGGGCCGCTCCCCGGGCCGCCGGGGCGCCCGCGCCTGACGGTTCACCGGCAGCCTCCTTCCTCCGTGAGCACGAGCCCGTGCCTGGTGAATCGAAACTTCTCGATCTGAACCGCCGGTGAACGGGACCTGAACCGCCGAGGCAGGATCGGAGAAGTTCGATCCAGCGGCGCCCGGCCCGGCCAGCCGGCCGGCCGCTCCGAAGGCCGCGCCACGAAGAATGGTATTGCTACCAGTGCGATGGGATATTCGTGGCCGACGTGAGGTATTCCGGTTTCGGCGGTGCCGAAGCTCCGGGGACCGTTCGGCGCCGGAATCCCGCGCTCGGTAGCGCGCCCGCGGAATTGGCCGGAGGACGGTTCTACGGTTCCCGGGCGCGCCCCCGTTCCCGGTGGGCGTGCGATGACGTGCCATGCGCACAAGGGCGTGACTGATCGGTGGCGAAACACACGACTGTCCCGAGGCGCCGGGGAGGGCCTCGGATTCCGCATTGGCCGGGCGCGACCGGCATCACGGCCGTCGCGAGCGCGGTGGTGATCTGGCTGGTCGCCTTGGGCGATCGCGGCGACCGCCTGGGCGGTGCGCTCGAGGTCGGCCTGGCCGCGGCCGCCCTGCTGGTGGCGGCGTGGGCGCTGCGGACGCAGCTCCCCGGCGAGCGAGGCCGGTGCCGACGACCACCCCGCCGGTCGTCGAGGACGGGGGCCCGTCGGTGCCACGGTTCCTGCGGCCGGCCGAGCGCGAGACGATCAGCGGCACGCAGGTCGTCGTTCAGGTCCGGGTGACCAATCCCTCGAATATCGGTCACTGGAACTGTGGTACGAAACCCATCGCTGCACGGGTGTGGAGGACGGCGACAAGACGCGCCGGCGGCAGGAACCGAGGCGCAACGGCGACGTCTTCGAGTTCGTCTTCGACTCCACCGTGGCCGACAACGGCTTCCTGCATTTCATCGCCTGCCCATCGACAAGGACGACCCGGACTTCATTCATCCGAACGGCGACCTGGGCGAATACCACCGCGTGACCGTGGCGAACTGAGACCGCCCGGCCGTGCGACTGGGCCCGGTACTCAGGTGGCCAGTGCCTCCACCGGCGCGACCGTCACCAGGTCGGCCACCGCCTCGGCCAGGCCGGGGTCCAGGGTGACGAAGGCGTCGGCCTGGAGCTGGGTGAGCGCGATGTACTCGGCGATCAGGGTGTCGGGCCAGCCGAGCCGGTCGGCGATCGTCCACGCGGTGGCCTGCAGGACCCGGTCACCGAGCAGCCGGATGCGCAGCGCGCGCAGGTGGTCGAGCCGCCGGTCGGCCTCCCGCCTGCTCAGCTCGCCGCGGCGGGCCGCCTGGTACAGCAGCGACAGCACCTGGGAGCGCAGCAGCGTCGGGGCGACCAGCCGGTGCTCGCCGGCCCCGGCCCGGTGCCGCGCCAGGTGCAGGGCCACGTCCGGGCCGATCACGTAGCGGGTCACCGGGTGCCCCGCGCCGCGGTGGCGAGCCGGTCACGCGGCGGGTCCTCGCCGACGAGCCCGTCGACGGACTCCCGGAGCAGGTCGGCGTGCCCGGTGTGCCGGCCGTACCCGGGGGAGTCGCCGGCCGCGGAGGTGAACTGCCAGGGTTCGCGGGCGTACCGGTCGGTGATGTGCAGGCGGTCGAGCGCGCCGGCGAGGTGCTCGGCCTCGGTGCCGGCGAGCGGTGGTTCCCAGGTCCGGTCGTTGTCGGTCACGCGGCCACCGTAGAACCGGTTGCGGACGTTCCCCTGCCGGAATCCGGGGCATTTCGTCAGGCCCGCGACCACCGCAGATGTACTCAGTGAGACAGGATGGTCACACTCTGGTCGCGACGCGCCGACAAGCGGCTCATCGAGTTGGTCTGTGGGCCGGACGGGTGAAAGATGCGATCACCACGCTGGCCGGACGGTTGGAGAACCTGCGTTGCGAACCCCCTTGCGAACCATTGGCATCACCGCCCTGGGTGCGGTCGCCGCCCTGCTGCTGATCGGCGCGGGCCCGGCCGGGGCCACCGATGACCCCCCGGTCTCGGGCGACGACCGGGCAACGGTCCACCCGGGCAACATCAAGGAGGGTGACTGCGCCGCCGCCGGCCTGGAGGGGACGGCGATCGAGGTCGGCGCGACCATCGAGGACAACACCTACATCACGATCACCTCGGTGCCGAGCGGCTACACGCTCACCGGCGTGGTGGTGAAGGGCAGCGACGCCTACAACGTCTACCCGCCCACGGCGACCACCCGGCTGCACGCGCCGGTGGCCGGCGGCAGCGGCGGGCCGGCCGAGATCAGCCACTGGTTCGCCTGCGGCACGCAGACCGGCACGACCACCACGCCGACCACCACGACCACGACGACGACCACGGGGCCGACGACCACCACCGGCACCACGACCTCGTCGAGCGGTACGTCCACCACCACGGTGCCGACCTCGCCGTCGAACGGCGGGACCTCCGCGCCGCCGACCACCCCGGGCGGTAGCGACGACGACCTCGCCTCGACCGGTGCCTCGGTGACCGGTTACCTGATCGGCGGGCTCGTGCTGCTGCTCGCGGGCGGCGGCCTGATCTACCTGAACCGGCGCCGCGCCACCGGCTGACCCTCCGGTCCGGGCCGGCCACGAACGGCCGGCCCGGACCTCGGGATCATCAGGCCAGGTCGAAGCGGTCCAGCTCCATGACCTTGTTCCACGCGGCCACGAAGTCCCGCACGAACTTCTCCTGAGCGTCGGCGCACGCGTAGACCTCGGCGATCGCCCGCAGCTGCGAGTGCGAGCCGAACACCAGGTCCACCGCCGTCGCGGTGCGGGTGACCTCGCCGGTGGTGCGGCTGCGGCCCTCGAACACGTTCTCGCCCGCCGCGGCCGGCTTCCACTCCGTGTCCAGGTCGAGCAGGTTCACGAAGAAGTCGTTCGTCAGCGTGCCCGGCCGGTCGGTGAAGACGCCGTGCGCGGTCTGCCCCACGTTGACGTTCAGCGCCCGCATGCCGCCGACCAGGACCGTCATCTCCGGCGCGCTCAGCGTCAGCAGGTTGGCCCGGTCCAGCAGCAGCGTCTCCGCCGGCAGCTTCTCACCGGCCCGCAGGTAGTTCCGGAAGCCGTCCGCCCGCGGCTCCAGCACGGTGAACGTGTCGGCGTCGGTCATCTCCGCCGTCGCGTCGGTGCGGCCCGGGGTGAACGGCACGGTGACCTCGTGGCCGGCGGCCCGCGCCGCCTGCTCGACGGCCGCGCAACCACCCAGGACGATCAGGTCGGCGAGCGAGATCCTGGTGCCGCCGGACTGCGAGCCGTTGAAGTCCTGCTGAATGCGCTCCAGCGTCGCCAGCACGTCGCCGACGCCGGCGTTGACCTCCCAGCTCCGCTGGGGCTCCAGGCGGACCCGTGCCCCGTTGGCGCCGCCCCGCATGTCGGTGCCGCGGAAGGTCGAGGCCGACGCCCACGCGGTGGCGACGAGCTGCGGCACGGACAGGCCGGACGCCAGGATGGTGTCCTTCAGGGCAGCGATGTCGGCGTCGGTGACCAGGTCGTGGTCCACCGCCGGCACCGGGTCCTGCCACAGCTGCGGCTCCGGCACCCACGGCCCGAGGTAGCGCGCCACCGGGCCCATGTCGCGGTGCAGCAGCTTGTACCAGGCCCTGGCGAACGCGTCCGCGAGCTGGTCCGGGTTCTCCAGGAAGCGCCGCGAGATCGGCTCGTAGATCGGGTCCATCCGCAGCGCGAGGTCGGTCGTCGCCATCATCGGCGCGTGCCGCTTGTCCGGGTCGTGCGCGTCCGGCACGGCCCCGGCCCCGGCGCCGTCCTTCGGCTTCCACTGGTTGGCACCGGCCGGGCTCTTGGTGAGCTCCCACTCGTAGCCGAACAGCGTCTCGAAGAAGCTGTTGTCCCAGGTGGTCGGGGTGGGCGTCCAGGCGCCCTCCAGCCCGCTGGTGATCGTGTCACCGGCCTTGCCGGAGCCGTGGGCGTTCTTCCAGCCCAGGCCCTGGTGCTCGACCGGGCAACCCTCGGGCTCGGGCCCGACCAGCGACGGGTCACCGGCGCCGTGGCACTTGCCGAAGGTGTGGCCGCCGGCGATGAGCGCGACGGTCTCCTCGTCGTTCATGGCCATCCGGGCGAACGTCTCGCGGATGTCCCTGGCGGCGGCCAGCGGGTCCGGGTTGCCGTTCGGGCCCTCCGGGTTCACGTAGATCAGGCCCATCTGCACGGCGCCCAGCGGGCCGGAGAGCTCGCGGTCGCCGGCGTAGCGCTCGTCGCCGAGCCAGGTGTCCTCCGGGCCCCAGAAGATCTCCTCCGGCTCCCAGATGTCGGGCCGCCCGAAGGCGAAGCCGAACGTCCTGAAGCCCATGGACTCCAGGGCGCAGTTGCCGGCGAAAACCAGCAGGTCCGCCCAGGAGATCTTGTTGCCGTACTTCTGCTTCACCGGCCAGAGCAGGCGGCGCGCCTTGTCCAGGTTGCCGTTGTCGGGCCAGCTGTTCAGCGGGGCGAAGCGCTGGGCGCCGTCGCCGCCACCGCCCCGGCCGTCGGCGATCCGGTAGGTGCCGGCGGCGTGCCAGCTCAGCCGGATGAAGAGCGGCCCGTAGTGGCCGTAGTCGGCCGGCCACCAGTCCTGCGAGGTCGTCATGACCTCGAAGACGTCACGCTTCAGCGCCTCGACGTCCAGGCCGGCGAACGCCTGCGCGTAGTTGAAGTCCTCGCCCATCGGGTTGGAACGGGGGGAGTGGTGGTGCAGGACCTGGAGGTCCAGCTGGTTCGGCCACCAGTCCTTGTTCGTGTGCGGCCGGGTGGCCTTCACGGTCGGGGACGGGAGGGCTGGGTTTTCGCTTTCGCTGCCGCGGTCAGACAAGTCGGTCCTTCTTCTGTCTCGCTGGGTTGGCTGCTAACTCTGCCGGCGGCGGCTCCGTGTCGTCCCGCGCGCCGGATCTCCGCGATCAGCCGCCGGACGCGGCGGCCGCCGCAACACATTCGGGACATCGGCCCCAGTAGATGACCTCGGCCTCGTCGATCGTGAAACCGTGGTCCTCGGACGCGGCCAGGCACGGCGTCGCGCCGACCGCGCAGTCGACATCGGCGATGGCGCCGCACGACCGGCACACCACGTGGTGATGGTTGTCCCCGACCCGCGACTCGTACCGCGCCACCGACCCCGTCGGCTGGATGCGCCGCACCAGCCCCGTCGCGGTCAGCGCCCGCAGCACGTCGTAGACGGCCTGGTGGGACACCTCGCCCAGGTCCTCCCGTACCACCCCGATGATCGAGTCCGTGTCGGCGTGCGGATGGTCGTGCACCGCCGCCAGCACCGCGACCCGCGGCCGCGTGACGCGTAGCGCGACGCCACGCAACATGCGCTCGAAGTCCGAGGTGGTCGGCATGACCAGCATCCTGGCCCGTTTTCTGGAGTCAATCAAGGAGTAGTGGCGGACTCTACATGATCAGCCACGCTCCCCGGCGGCCCCGGCGGACACCCTCCGGCCGGGGCCGGTCAGGCGACGCAGAACTCGTTGGACTCGGGGTCGAGCATGACGATGGCGCCGAGTTGGCCGTCGTAGAGCTCCTCGCGGACGCGGGTGGCGCCGGCGGCCTCCAGCTCGGCGGCCTTGGCGCGGATGAGCCGCTCGCGGTCGGCCAGGTCCCACGGCGGCTCGCCGGCCACCCGGATGTCGATGTGCATCCGGTTCTTGGCCGTCTTGCCCTCGGGCACCCGCAGGAAGCCGATGGCCGGCCCCTTCCCGTCCGGGTCGACGATCGAGGCACCGTCCGGGTTGTCGTAGCCGGGTTCCGCCACGTATCCGAGGGCCAGCGCCCAGAACGCGGCGATCCGCCGCGGATCCGCCGCGTCGCAGCCCAGGGTCCAGTGCGTCGCCATGGCCGGACGCTATACCGCGCCGCCGGTGCGCGGAACTTTCCCGGCGGGCGGTGTCGAGCTGGCACGCTGCCGTTCGACGTGAACGTGAGGGGCGATCCGAGGGCCGGGGGAGACCGGCCCGGCGCCCGCACGACGAGGGAGTGACGACCATGCGGTTCCTGCTGATGCACCGGGCGGCCGAGAGCGACGACGCGGTGTGGCACCCGAGCCAGGAGTTCATCGAGCGGATCGGGGCGTTCGTCCAGGACGCCGTCGATCGCGGCATCCTCATCACCGGCGAGGGGGTGCACCCGTCGGAGAAGGGCGCCCGGGTCCGCAAGGCGCGCGCCGGCGGCGTCACCGCCACCGACGGACCGTTCACGGAGGCCAAGGAGGTCATCGGCGGCTTCGTGCTGATCAACGCCGCGGACCGCGCCGAGGCCGTCGAGTTCGCCCGCTCCTACGCGGCGCTGTTCGAGGAGATCGAGGTCGAGGTGCGCCAGGTGGTCGAGGAGGAGGACCTGCCCACCCCGCGGTGATCCGCCGTGGCGGCGCGGACCGCGATACTGGGCGGATGACCGAGCGCAACGTTCTCGGCGCGGCGCTGGAGCCGTGCGGGACCGACCCGATGACCGGCTTCTACCGCGACGGCTGTTGCAGCACGGGGGAGGAGGACCAGGGCAGCCACACCATCTGCGCGGTGGTGACCGCGGAGTTCCTGGAGCACCAGCGCGGCATCGGCAACGACCTGTCGACGCCGCGGCCGCAGTACCACTTCCCGGGACTGGTGCCGGGCGACCGCTGGTGCGTGACGGCGGTCAACTGGATGCGGGCCTACCGCGACGGGGCGGCCGCGCCGGTGGTGCTGGCGGCCACCAACGAGGCGGTGCTGCGCATCGTGCCGCTGGCCGCGCTGCGCCGGCACGCCGTGGACGTCCCGCCCGACCTCAGCTCGCTCGCCGACTGACCCACGGCGCCGACGCCGCCGTCGGCGATCGGCCGCCGCCCCACCGCCGCCCAGCGCTGGCAGCTCCAGCTCGTCTGCCTCGACACCGGCAGCTGGGCCTTCATCCGGGCGTACGGCACCGTGATCACCGGCGACGGCACGTCCGTCGCCGAGTGCCAGCAGGTCGGTTACGACTACGGCTACCTGACGTTCCGGGTGACCCCTGATCCCTGACCGCCGACCGCCCGGCCGGGTGCACGGGACAACCGGCACCCGGCCGCCAGGGAGCGGCGACGCGTCCTCCAGCCCTGGGGCCAACGGACCATTCGCACGCACCGACGGGTCACATGGTCCATGACCTCACCTGGAAGCTGGCTCGTCCGGTCGGCGGAGGCTCTGAGGGCGGGTGCTAGGGAGTGTCCTCAAAGCCAGAGGTGAGGGTGGCCAGGTCGATCATGCCCCGGTAGGACGTGGTGGTCTTGTCGTAGCGGGTGGCGATGGCCCAGATCTGCTTGGGCAGGTGGAACCAGCGTTCCACGACGTTTCGCCGTGCATAGGCGGTGCGGTCGAAGGCGGTTGGCCGTCCGCCTGCCCGGCCGCGGCGGTGGCGGTTGGCCTGCTGGTCGGCGCGTTCGGGGATGGTGGCCGGGATGTGTCGCCGGCGCAGGTAGGTGCGGATCGTCCGGGAGGAGTAGCCCTTGTCCGCGATCACCCGGGACGGTCGGTTGGCCGGTCGTCCCGGGCCGGGCCGGCGGAACTTGACACCGGCGAGCAGGTGTTCGAGCTGGGTGCAGTCGTTGATCTGGCCGCCGGTCAGCACCACCGACAACGGCCGGCCGTGCCCGTCGACGGCGAGGTGGATCTTGGTGGTCGGACCACCGCGGGACCGGCCGATGGCATGATCACCTGGCTCGCTGTGCCCGGACCAGAACCCGCTCGCCCCCCGTGTGGGACACGACCGTCGGCAAGGCCGGCGAGGTGGGCGGGTGACGCGGCGGGCACCGGCGGGTGCTGATGCGCACGCACGATCGAGGAGTCCACCGACACCTCACGATCCAACTCGTCGATCGCCTCCGCGATCACCGGTTGTAGACCGTCGTCCACGGCCCATACCTGTCAGGCAGGTCCCGCCAGGCAATCCCCGTGCGGCACTTGTAGAGCATCCCGTTGACCACCCGACGGTCATCCACCCTCGGCCGGCCCTTCGCCCCCGACCGCTGCAGCAACGGCTCAATCACCTGCCACTGCTCATCTGTCAACTCATGCCTACGCACCACAACGCAAGAATCAAACCAGCCCAGACCAACCCACTTTGAGAACACTCCCTAGCCCGGGCGGACCCTTCGCCGCCACCTGCCGGCAGTAGCGAGGTTCCGTGCCGTCAACACGGGCGGCGTCACGACACTACGCCGGGCCCACGGTCGCTGACCCGCCTGACCCGTCGGTCGATGGGGACGTGCGGGGTGCGCGCCGAGCAGCGTGAAGTATTCGCCGTCCACGCTGAGAACAGTTGGAAATGGGCCGTTAGAGTAACGAAGTTCGACTTGTCCTGTGACCCGCGATGCCTTTAGGCGTGTCGTTCAGTGTCGGTGCTCCGGTTCAGTGAACGTGGTGTGCCATTCGAGTGGCCTCGCCGCTCGCGGCTAACACTCCAGGCGTGGAAATCGACCCACCTGCGCGAGAACAGCCTCGATTTGTGGCTTGAAGCTGCCTGTTCTAGTTATTTGGAGGGCATGTGAGACAACGAACCCGACCTGCAGCGCGTGGCGTCGGCAGAAGGTCGACCGGCCTGTTTGCCGCGCTGGTATTCGTGTGGGGGCTGCTGGTGATGTCGGCGGGTCCGGCGTCTGCTGCCGGGGAGACCACGGATCTGGTCTTTCTGGTGGACGGATCCGGCAGCATCAGCAACGTCGACTGGCAGATCCAGAAGGACGGCCTGTCGGCCGCATTGCAGGACGCGGCAGCGTTCCCTCGAAATGGCACGATCGCGGTCGGGGTCGTTCAGTGGTCATGGCTGAGTTCCAGCCTGACCACGCGGGTCGAGGTGCCGATTACCGTGCTCAACAACCAGACCACGGTCAGCAGCGTGGTCAGCCGGATTCAGGCGATGGCACAGATCGGCAGCTCGACGAACCCGGGCGACGGCATCCGGCGCGGCACGGACCTGCTGCGGGCCGGCGCGGAGAGTTCAGCAAACTCTGACTGGATCTTGTGCATGTCCACCGACGGCACCACCAACAGCGGTGAGTCGCTGGCTTCTGCAACGGCCTATGCCAGGGCCAACGGTGTCGACAAGTACTCCGTCGTCGGCATCGAGGACCCGCCGTTCGCGACGGGCCCGGTGCTACGTTCGCACTACACGCCGCACGTGTTCGGCGATGGTTCGGTGACCATCGCCCGCAGCGCCCTGGAGTTCGCGAACATCGTGGTCGGTGGCTGTCTCGGTGATCCCGTCGAGTTGCGGGCGCTGGAGGTCAACCAGGCGGTGCAGGACTGGCACAACTCGCTGCCGCTGGTCGCCGACAAGGCGACCACGGTCCGCGCGTTCGTACAGATGCCCGCAGGCGTGGCCGATCAGCGAGTGGTGGGCCGGCTGTTCGGCCGGCGCGGTGGGGCGGATCTACCTGGCAGTCCGTTGCTGGCCATCAACCCGGCCGGCGCGGTACTCGCCCAGCAGAACATCGAATCTCGCCGCGGCCTGCTCACTGACAGCCTGAACTTCCAGTTGCCGGCCAGCTGGCGCAGCGGCACCGTCGAGTTGGAGTTCGAGGCGGCCGGGGCGCCGGTGGACTGTCAGGAACCGAACGGTCCTGGCGCTGACCCGCAGCACAATTGCGTGGTCACGGTGGCGTTCCAGAACGAGGTCACGCCCGAAACGGTGTTCGTCGGGGTCCGCTACGCCAACAACGGTGCCACGCAGCAGCCGTCGAGTGGCGAGCTGTTCGAGCAGATGTTCCGGTTCCGGTCGATCCTGCCGGTAGCGGGGATCGACTACCGGATGGACACCATGGGAAACTACTCGTCGCCGCCGACGCTGCAGAGGGTGAACACCGACCTGGCGGTCAAGCGGTTCATCGACGCGTTCGTCTGCATCTTCGGTTGCAGCGACCCGACCACGTTCGACTCCCGCTACTACGGCGTGCTGTCCGGCACCGGTGGCGGGTTGGCCAACGGGATCCCGGGCACGGTGTCCTCTGGATTCCTGGACGGAATCGGCGCCCGCGGCGGGACCGGCTACGCGCGCAACCGCGGTCCGCACGAGCTGGCACACAGCCTGGGCCGTCATCACGCGGTCGATCGTTCACTGCCCCCGAACGCGAACGGCTTGCTGGTCGGGCGCTGCGGCGAGGTGGCCGATACGGCCGCACCGGGCCACAATCCGTTCGAGACCGTCGGCGGCAACGCTCGGCCGGTGCTCGGGCCGCTGAGCACGGGCGCGGACAACGAGGTCTGGGGTCTGGACAACCGCATGCTGTACGCGGACACCAACCTGGCTGTGGTGAACCCACAGAACACCTTCGAGCTGATGAGCTACTGCAACGGTGGCGGCGCGCAGGGTCGGTGGATCTCCGCGTTCACCTACCGGGGCCTGCGCGGTGCCTTCCCCGCTGTCAGCGCGACCGCGACCGCTCCGGCCGCCGATGGCACCGACTTCGTGCTGGTGACCGGCGCCGTCGATCTCGAGGCCGGCACCGCCGACGTGGGCTCCGCGCTGGCGCTGACCGGACGGCCGCCGACCCCGGCCGGCGGCGAGTACCGGGTGCAATTGCTCGACGCCAACGGCGCGGAACTCGCCGGTGCGGACTTCACGCCAGAGGTGGCGGACGCCGACGCGTCCACGCCGGAGACCGCGACCGATCCCGCTGTGGGGCTGTTCACCGTGCCGGTGGCCAAGCCGGTCGGCGTGGTCGCGTCGGTGGCCGTGACGCACAACGGCGCCCGGATCGGTGTGCGCACCGCATCGGCGAACGTCCCGACCGTCGGCATTACCAGCCCGGCTGGTGGCGAGACGTTCACCGGTCCCACGGTGACGTTCGGCTGGACCGGTGCCGACATGGACGGCGACGCTGTGCACTACACGGTGCTGTACAGCGGGGACGACGGCGCCAGCTGGGACACCCTGACCGTGAACACCGACGCCACGACCCTGACGGTGCCTCGGAGCGACCTGGTCGCCTCCACCACGGCCCGGCTGCGCGTGATCGCCTCCGACGGTGTGCACACCAGCGGTGTCACCTCCAACCGGTTCACCGTCGGGAACAACGCTCCCGTCGTGGCCATCGACGCCCCGGCCAACGACACGCTGTTCTCCAGCGTCCAGGAGGTCCAGTTCGTCGCCGCGGCGTTCGACAAGGAAGACGGCGTGCTCGCCGATACCTCGCTCAGCTGGACCTCCGACCTGGACGGTCTGCTCGGAACCGGGACCGAGCTGAACCGAAATGCCGCCACGCTGCGCGAAGGGACGCACGTGGTGACGCTGACCGGCACCGACCAGGCCGGCGCCACGACCACCGCGACGGTGAGGATCCACATCGTGCGCGTCGCGCAGCCACCGCCACCACCGGTCATCGAGGTCGACGTCGAGGTGAAGCCGGGCAGCAACCCGGCGCCGATCAATCCGCGCGCCCGAGGAGTCGTTCCGGTTGCGATCATCACCACGAGTGACTTCGATGCGATCACCGTCGATCCGACCTCGGTCTGCTTCGGGGACGCCGATGACCCGACCGGCGGTGACTGCACCGAAGACCATGAACGGGGTCACCCGGAGGATGTGGACGGCGACGGCGATCTGGATCTCCGACTGCACTTCCATATCCAGGACGCCAACATCGAGCCCGGGGACGACCGAGCGTGCTTGACCGGCCGGACCTTGGACGGCGACGACATCGCCGGATGCGACGGCATCATCACCACCAGCTGAACAGGGCCGTTCCCAGGGTACGCGGTGCGTGCCCTGGGAACGGTCATCCCAGCAGGGCCTCGACGCCGCCTTCGCCAAACGACACGCTCAACCCGGACGCCGGGTCGGTTGGCAGAGCCACCTCGGCGCATCCCACCACCGAGTACGGCGAACCGGCGACGTGGTCGACGAAGATGTCGGCCAGGCAGACCAGGTAGCGCCCATCCGCGACGGTCACCGGGAACCGCCCGTCGCCGCCGATGGCGACCGCGATCGCGCCGAGTGCGCTGGTGGCGGCTTCATCCAAGGCGAACGACGCGTGCGCCAACTCAGCGGCGCTGCCCGGTTCAACGCCCGCCATGGTGGCAACATCCGTGGCTCGCGCTGACGGAACGAACAGCACCGTGCCCGATGTCAGCGCGGAGTTGGGCACTCCGCCCACGTCACTGCGGCTGAGCGCTACCCCCGACCCCACCACGACGGGACTCCTCACGTCCGAACTCGATGTTCGCGGCGGTGTCGGCTGAACCTCCGCCGTGGTCTGGGAGTGCACCGACTCCGCAGCGCCGTCAGTCATTTCGGCCTGGCAGGACTGGAGCATCATCAGCACCGCCACACCAGGCGGCGCCGCCATCAGCAACAACCGTCCCGATCGACCGGCTCTGAATCTTGCCGACATATAAGCCTCCGCCGGACCGGAATCGGGCCTGGCCGCAATGGTCGGACAAGTACAGCATCCATTTCTGAGCTCGCGGCCCGCGCCGTCTTTGTTGACCCCCAACTAAGCAGACCTTCCCGGCGTTCCATCATCCTAACCTCCACCGTCCGCGCACACCTGCCCTTGCCCGTCGTCGGCGGTGGCAGTGTGACCTGGGCCAGACGTGATCGGCGCTGGTCCTGGGGTGGGGGCCGAGCGGATCAGAAGGCGTCGGACCTCGGGTAGCGTGAAGCCGATCATGGCTGTGTCGGGGTGGCTGTTCCGCTGGTGTGACCAGGGTTCGGGTGATGGTGAGCCAGCCGTGGGCCAGTATGGCGAGGGTGATGTGGGCATACCAGGCCCGGAAGGATCGGACCTGGTAGTGGTCCAGGCCGGTGTCGTTCTTGGCCTGCTGGAAGCATTCCTCGATGCGCCAGCGGGTGCCGGCGACCCGGGCCAGATCCGGCAGGGTGGATCGTCTGGTTCGGTGGGCCTCGTCCGCGGTCACCCACCCGAACCGCACCCCGGCGGCCACTGTCCGCTCGATCATCGCCATTGCAGACGAGGCTTGGTCACGAACCTCACCTCGTCCGGAATGTCGGCCGACCGGCAGCGATCCCGGTCGACCGTCCACGACTCCGGCACATACAACTCCCGATCGACCAACGCATGACCACGCTCGGAGGCATAGGCCAGGAACACGCCAACCTGGCAGTTCTCCGTCCTGCCCGCGGTCCCCGAGTACTGCCGCTGCACCCCGGCCGACCGAGTGCCCTTCTTCAGGAAGCCGGTGTCGTCCACGATCAACACACCATCCCGGCCGCCGAGATGTTCGACCACGTAGTCGCGCAGGTCGTCCCGGACCCCGTCGATGTCCCAGTCCGCCCGCCGCAGCAGCCGTTGCATCCCGTCCGGGGACAGTTCTCCGGCCCGCTCGGCAAGTGTCCAACCGTTCTTCCGCTCAGGCCTGCCGTCAACCCAGCAGGTACTCCCGCACCCGAGACCGCGGCTCCGACCTGGCGAAACGCCCACCGATCCGAGCATGCACCAGCTCCAACTCCGCCACAGCAACATCAACGACCACTGCGACATGATCCACTACAGCAGCTACCCAAGTGCCGTTGCAGCACTAGCGGTCCTTGAGGAAGTCCAGCGTGCGCCGGGTCATCAGCTCCGCCGCCTCGGCGCGGTAGTAGGGCGAGCCGGTCTCCGCGAAGTAGTGCTGGTCGCCCGGGTACAGGAAGAGCTCGGCGTCCGGCGTGGTGGCGACCAGCTCCCGGGCCGCGTCGAGGTCGCCCTCGTCGGCGAAGATGGGGTCCTGCTCCATGCCGTGGATCTGCACCGGGACGCCGGCCGGCCACGCGGTGCCGAACTCGGAGACCGGGATGCAGGAGTAGAAGAACAGCGCGCCGCGGGCGCCGGGCCGGGTCTGCGCCAGCTTCTGGGCCGACACCACGCCGAGCGAGAACCCGGCGTACACCAGCTCGGCAGGCAGGTCGTCCGCGGCGCGCGTGCCCGCCTCCATGAGCGTTCCGAAGCCGAGCTGCTGGGCGTGCTCGACGCCGGCCTCCAGCGTGGTGAACGTGCGCCCGTCGTACAGATCGGGGGTGTGGACCGTGTGGCCCTCCTGCCGCAGGCGGTCGGCGAACCCCAGGAACGCCTCCGTCCGCCCCAGCGCGTGATGAAACAGCAGCACCTCGGCCATGCTCGTACCGTCCGTCCCGGAAGGGTGTCGATCGAATGATCCGTAAACTTCGATCGTTCGGGCACGCTAGTACGATCGCGCCGTGGTCAGCAACCCGCGGGACGGCGCCGGCGCGCCGACGACCCCCGACTACGAGCTCACCGACCTGAGGCTGCTGTCGACGGAGGCCGAGCTGCGGGCGCTCGGGGGTACCCTGCGCGCCACGCTCCTGGACCTGCTGCTGGAGCGCGCCGCCACCGTCACCGAGCTGGCCACCGCCGTCGGCCGCCCCAAGAGCACGGTCGCGCACCACGTGTCGGTGCTGGTCAGGGCCGGCCTGCTGCGTGTCGTGCGGACCCGTCGGGTGCGCGCGATCGAGGAGCGCTTCTACGGCCGCACCGCCCGCATCTTCTACGTCGCCCCGCTCGGCGGTCCCGGCGACCCCTGGGCCCCGGACCACGTGGAGAACTACCTGGTGACGGCGGCGACCGAGTCCGCCCCCGCGCACCAGGAGGACCGGCTGCGCGCGATCCTGCGGCACGCCCGCATCCCGCGCGAGAGCGCCGCCGCGTTCTGGGAGCGCGTCTTCGAGCTCACCCGCGAGTTCAGCGCGCTGCCACGCTCCGGCGACACCGTCTACGCCTTCGTCGCCGGCCTCTACCCGTCGGACCACCCCAGCCTGCCGGAGCCGGAGCCGGGCGAGGACGGCCTCAGCAGTGGTGGTCGTACGTCGTCGTCACCGTGATGTACTTCGTCGCCGACGCCACCGCGCCCGTGGCGTCCGTGACCCGGACCTCCAGCGGGAAGCTGTAGTAGACGTAGGCCTCCGAGTAATACGGCTGGGTGCTCACCAGCTGGCCGTACTTGTACCAGGCGTAGGTCAGCGGCGCGGTGCCGAGCGACGTGCTCGCGTACCAGTTGCAGTAGGCGCCGTAGTTCTGCAGCACGTACGACGGGCCCTGGAGCGCCACCGAGAACACCGGCGAGAGGACGTCGGCCGCCGCCTTGATGGCGTTGGCGAAGGTGCTGACCTCGGTGTAGACGCCCGGGACGCCGGGCCGCGCGCAGCCGATGCCGAAGCTCACGATGCCCACCGTGATCCAGTTGTTCGCGTTGTCCCGGCGGAACATCGGCCCGCCGGAATCGCCCTGGCAGGTGTCCACGCCGCCCGCCGGGTAGCCGGCGCAGATCATCTCCGACGACACCAGCCCGGGGTACGCGGAGCGGCACGACGAGTCCGACACGAACGGCACGTCAGCCTTGAGCAGGTACCGCTGCTGGGCGCCGCCCTCCACCGCCGCGCCCCAGCCGGCCACGGTGAACGTGCCGCTGTTGTAGGCCGTGGTGTGCGCGATCGGCAGCGTCGGCAGGTTCACCGGCGTGGCCAGCCGCACCAGCGCCCAGTCGTCGCCGCTCGCCGTGCCGCTGAAGTTCGGCGCCCGGTGCACGTAGTTGGACTGCACCTGGATGCGCGCCGGGTCCTGCAGGTCCACCGCGCCGAGGGTGGCCGTGATGCCTGTCGTCGGGCCGGTCGGGCCGACGCAGTGCGCCGCCGTGAGCACCAGGTCGCGCCGGTAGAGCGCGCCGCCGCAGCCCATCGACAGCCGCACCATCCACGGGAACTCGCCCTGCGCGGCCGGGGTCCCGCCGACCACGAGCGGCTGCACGAGCCCGGGCTGCGCCACGGCCGGCGACCCCCCGCCGGCGGCCACCGCCACCGCGGCGAGCGCGAGCCCCAGCAGCGCGCGGCCGAGCCGCCGGGGCGTGGTGGTGCGGACCATGACCATGGTGACTCCCGGCGGACGCGCGGCGTACTCCTGCCGTCGCACACCGTAGGTTCAGCCGCTCCCCACAGGCCAGGGTCCGAGGCCCGCCGCTGAACGGAGCGTGACGGCCGCCGTTCGACGGCGCTCCGGACGTCGGGTGCCGGCAGGCCGATCGTCGGTCGTCACCGGCCGCCCGGACGGCCGACGTCCGGGCGGGTGTGGTCGCACACGCCCGTCGGGAAGATCTCCCGCAGCCGGTCGAGCTGCGCGCCGTCCGGCCGCCACCAGCCGTACACGCCCCGGGCCACCGCCGCGCGGACCGGCTGCAGCGCGCACTTGTAGAGCTGCCCGTCGAACGGCGCCCCGGCGACCGTGCGCGACGTGCCGTTGATCGGGAACAGCGCCGTGCACGCCCCGGCCGGACCGCGGTCCAGGATGCCGCGCCACACGTCGCGCCCGCGGTGCAGCAGCGTGCCGTCGGTGGCGAAGCAGCTGTCCACGGCCTGCGCCGGCCGGTTCCCGGCGACCCCGCGCTCCGGGTGTTCCCGCAGGGCGCGCAGCCACTCGTCCATCACCGTCAGTGCCATCGGCGTCTGGTCGAACGCCCTGGCCGGCCGCGCGTCGGTGAACCAGACGACCTGGTTCGCGGTGCCGTGGCCGCGGTCGGCGATGCGCTGCCGGGCGGCGAACGACTGCCGCGCGTTGTGCATGTCCAGCTCGGCGTCCAGGTAGTGCCGCCAGTCGATCACCGGGATGTCGATGCGGCCGTCGAACACCAGCCCCGACCGGTACGCCGCGCGCATCGCCTCGACGCTGCCCTCGGTGCGCGGCGCGACGCCGTCCGGCCCTGGCGTGGTCATGTTCCGCGCGCTCCACACGTCGATGTCCGCCGGGCAGGCCGCCGCGATGAACGGACAGCCCTCCTGCACCATCTCGTGGGCCGGCTTCCACCCGCCGACCTCGGCGTTGAGCGCCAGGAACTGCTCCGGCGTGATGCGCCGGTCGAGCAGCGCCCGCAGCCCGTACTGGACGCCGACGTTGTCCCACGTCGAGCGCGCGAACCCGGTGGCCGGGTCCCGGCCGTAGACGTTGACCACGTCGTTCCAGTGCGTCCACTCGACGCTCGCCTGCTGCTCCGGGGTGATGCCCGGCGCGGTGCCGTACCTCGGGTTCATCGCCAGCGGCGACAACCCGCGCCACCCGTTGACGCACTCCGTGGAGCCGGGCGCGGCCAGCCACGGGGTGAGCGGCTGGTACTGGTTCGGCACCGTGGCCGACGAGGCCAGGCCCTCCAGCAGCGAACGGTTCGTCCAGTCCCGCCACATGGACGCCGGGTCGGCACGCACCTGCCGGTCCATCCAGCGCTCCAGCAGCTCGCAGTCCCCGACGTGGATGGTCTGGGTGACCATGTCCGGGTAGGAGTACTGCGGGATCGCGCCGTCCAGCAGGCCCGGGTGGTTCTGGCCGTACACGTACTGCTGGATGCCGCCGCCGGAGCCGCCCAGGCCCACCGTGTACAGCGGGTCGCCGTACTCGGTGACGAACCGGGACTTGACCATCATGGCGGTCTCGCCGCCGAGCACCAGGTTGTAGTGCGTGCTCGTCTTCGTCCCGGTGGACCAGGCCACCGCGTAGCCCTGGCCCAGCCCGTGCACGTACCGGGACTCGCCCTGGTTGTTGGAACCCTGGTAGTGGCCGATCGCCACGCCGCCGCCGAAGTAGTAGATCAGCCCGCCGTTCCAGTGCGGCAGCGTCGCCGGCCCGGTCGCGCCGGGGTCCAGCACGGCGATCGAGTACAGGAAGCGGTTGATCGTGCCGCGCTCCCAGCGGATCACGAAGTCCACCGTGGCCCCGGTGCTCGTCGTGGTGGTGGCCAGGTCGGCCGGCCGCGGCGCCGCCGGGTCGTACGGCCGCCAGGCGCCGCCGGTCGTCCGGTAGTAGTGGCTCGCCGCCGTCGGCAGCGAGCAGTGCTCGTCCAGGAACGGCCCGGTCAGGTCGAAGCCGGCCAGGTGCGCGGGCGTCGAGCAGAAGAAGTCCGGCTGCCGCGGCCCGGAGAACATCGGCCCGGTGATCGGGTGGTTCACCAGCCGCACCGACGCGCGGTGGTCGGAGCCGCGCCGCGGCACCCGCGCCTCCACCTGTGCGGCCCCCGGGGGCAGGTCCCGCAGCACGCCCTCGACGGCGTGCGGCACCCGGTCGTCCGGCCCGAACGCCGCCGTCACGTCCCGCCCGTCCACCGTGACCCGCACGTCGTCCAGCGGCACCGAGTGCGGGGCGCTCACCCGCAGCCGTGCCGCGCCGCCGCTCACGTACTCGGCCGGCCCGGACACCACCTCGACGGTCAGGCCGCGCCCGCGGTCCGCGCCACCGGGATCGTGCGCCGAGGCGGCC
>DASWTI010000142.1:0-19196 GCA_036402215.1 Pseudonocardiaceae bacterium | reverse complement strand
ACCCTCGGCGTCGAGCCGGGCGGCCGGGCGCCGGCGCGCGACGTCCGCGAGGCCGTGCTCGGCCTGCGCCGCGGCAAGGGCATGGTGCTCGACGCCGCCGACCACGACACCTGGAGCGCCGGCTCGTTCTTCACCAACCCGGTGCTGTCCGCCGCGGAGCTGCCGCCGGTGCTGTCCGCCGTCGCCGCCCGCCTCGGCGCCGGCGTGGAGCCGCCGCGGTACCCGGCCCCGGACGGCGCGGTGAAGCTGTCCGCCGCCTGGCTCATCGAGCGCGCCGGGTTCCACCGCGGCCACCCCGGCCCCGGCGGCCGCGTGTCGTTGTCCACCAAGCACACCCTGGCGCTCACCAACCGCGGCGGGGCGGCCACCGAGGACCTGCTCGCGCTGGCCCGTGAGGTGGCCGGCGGGGTGCGCGCGGCGTTCGGCGTGGAGTTGCACCCGGAGCCGGTGCTGGTCGGCTGCGCACTCTGACGGGCGCACGTCACACCCGCCGCGGTCGCTCGCGGTGGTACGAAAGTGCGGCGGGACGGGAAGGAACCCGGGCCCCGCGCGGTTGTGCCTTGGGGACGGCCGGCTCCGGCCGGCGCCGCCGACGACGAGGTGGGGTGGTACTTGCCGGCGCACCGGTGGGTGAGCGGTACGGACGGATCTCGGCTCGCGTTCCACGTGGCGGGCCGGGACGATGCGCCGTTGGTGCTCCTGGTGCACGGCTGGGCCCAGTCCGCGGCCTGCTGGTCCGGCCAGCTGGACGACGCGGCGCTCACCGGGCGGCTGCGGCTGGCAGCGGTGGACCTGCGGGGGCACGGCTCCTCCGACGCCCCCGCGGACGGCTACGACGACCCGGCGCGCTGGGCCGACGACCTGTGGGCCGTGCGGCTCGCGCTCGGCGGGGGGCCGGTGGTGCTGGCCGGCTGGTCCTACGGCGGCCTGGTGATCGCCGACCACCTCGCCCGGTGCGGCACCGCGGACGTCGACGGCGTGCTGCTCGTCGGGGCCATCACCGGCCTCGGGCGGGGCGTGGCCGCCGGGCGGATCGGCCCGGTGATGCGTGCCGCGCTGCCCGCCGCACTGTCCTCCGACCCTGCCGTGGCCCGGCCGGCCCTGGATACCTTCGTGCGCGGGATGACACCGGCGCCGCTGTCCCCCTCGACCACGTCCGCGCTGGTCGACGCCTCGATGGCGGTGCCGCCGCACGTGCGCGCCGCGCTCTTCGACCGGGTCGCCGACGGCGGCGGGCTGGTCGGCGCGCTCGGGACCGGCGGGCCGCCCGTGCTGGTCCAGCACGGCACCGCGGACCCGGTGGTGCAGGTGGCGACCGCCGAGCACCACCTGCGTGTGCTGCCCGAAGCCGAGGCGGATCTGTGGGAGGGCGCGGGGCACGCGCCGTTCCTGGAGGACCCGGCGCGGTTCGGCGAGACCCTGCTGGCGTTCGTGCGGCGATGCCGTGCGACGCGGGAGAGGATGGCGACGTGATCAGGAGAGTCAGCGGGCCGGAGCGGGTGGCCGTGCTCTCGGTACACACCTCGCCGCTGGAGCAGCCGGGTACCGGCGACGCCGGCGGCATGAACGTCTACATCGAGCAGACGTCGGCGCGCATGGCGCAGCGCGGCGTCGCCGTGGAGGTGTTCACCCGCGCCACGTCCTCCGACCTGCCGCCGGTGGCCGAGCTGGCCCCCGGTGTGATCGTGCGGCACGTGCCGGCCGGGCCGTTCGAGGGGCTCGGCAAGAACGACCTGCCGGGCCAGCTGTGCGCGTTCACCGCGGGGGTGCTGCGCGCGGAGGCGTACCACGAGCCCGGCTACTACCACGTGGTGCACTCGCACTACTGGCTGTCCGGTCAGGTCGGCTACCTGGCGCGCGACCGCTGGGGCGTGCCGCTCGTGCACACCGCGCACACCCTGGCCAAGGTCAAGAACGCCGCGCTCGCCGACGGGGACACCCCGGAGCCGGCGGTGCGCCTGATCGGCGAGCAGCAGGTGGTGGACGAGGCCGACCGGCTGGTCGCCAACACCGGCGTCGAGGCCGACGAGCTGGTGCGCTTCTACGACGCCGACCCGGACCGCATCGTCACCGTGCCGCCCGGCGTGGACCTCGGGGCGTTCACCCCCGGCCCGCGGGCGGCGGCGCGGCGTTCCCTGGGCCTGCGCGGTGGCGACGTGGTACTGGCGTTCGTCGGCCGGATCCAGCCGCTCAAGGCGCCCGACGTGCTGTTGCGCGCCGCCGCCGAGCTGGTGCGGCGCGAGCCGGGGCTGCGGTCCCGGCTGGTGGTGCTCGTCGTCGGCGGTCCGTCCGGCACCGGGCTGGAGCGGCCGCACGGCCTGGAGGAGCTGGCCGCGGCGCTCGGCATCACCGCGCAGGTGCGGTTCCTGCCGCCGCAGCCGCGGGCCGGGCTCGCCGAGGTCTACCGCGCCGCCGACGTGGTGGCCGTGCCGAGCCACAACGAGTCCTTCGGCCTGGTGGCGCTGGAGGCGCAGGCGTGCGGCACCCCGGTGGTCGCCGCCGCCGTCGGTGGCCTGCCGGTCGCGGTGGCGGACGGCGTGTCCGGGCTGCTGGTGCCGAGCCACCGCACGCCGGACTGGGCGGACGCGCTGGCCGCGGTGGCGTTGCGTCCCGGGCTGCGCGACCGGCTCGGCGCGGCGGCGGTGGAGCACGCGCGGGACTTCTCCTGGGAGCGCACCACGGACTCGCTGCTCGCCACGTACGCGGACGCGGCGCTGGCGCTGCGCTGCCGCCTGCTGTCGGCCGAGGTGGCGGTGTGAGCTCGTCGTCGTCCGGCTCGTCGTCGTCCGGCTCGTCCGGCTCGTCCGGCTCGTCCGGCTCGGCCGGCTCGGCCGGTTCGCTGGACGCGCTCATCGCGGCCGCGCTGGACGAGCGGGAGCTGACGTACGAGCACGAGGCACCCGGGCGGTTCTTCGTGACGTTGCCCGGCATCACCAAGCTGCGCACCAACTGCTGGCTCGTCGTCGGCCGGCACGCGCTGCTGGTCGAGGCGTTCGTCTGTCGCCGGCCGGACGAGGAGCACGAGCAGGTGTACCGGTTCCTGCTGCGGCGCAACGCCCGGTTGTACGGAGTGCACTACACGATCGACCAGGCCGGTGACGTGTACCTGGTGGGCCGCGTGGGCCTGCACGCCGTCACCGCGGACGAGCTCGACCGCCTCCTCGGCCAGGTCCTGGAGGCCGCCGACGGCGACTTCAACACCCTGCTGGAACTGGGCTTCGCCGGCGCCATCCGCCGCGAGTGGGACTGGCGCGTGTCCCGCGGCGAGCCCCTGGCCAACCTCCAGGCCTTCACCCACCTCGTCGACGACCATTGACTGAAGGCGCCTTTCAGCCACGTGGGCCGGCTGAAGGCGCCTTTCGGTCACCTGGGCGAGCTGAAGGCGCCTTTCAGCCACATGAGCGGGCTGAAGGCGCCTTTCGGTCAGTGGCGTCCGGGGCGGTGCCGTGGTCGTCCGGGTACGGCGCGTGCCGAGTCCGGCCGGTGAGCTGAACGAGCCGCAACCGTGACCGGAGCGCGCCAACCGGCCGGGTGCGGCCCGCCGTCCCACTGTCGATGAACGGCCGTGCTGGACGCGGCCCCGGTAGTGGAGGTGGGACGCGCATGCGGATCAGCAGAACGGCCGTGGTGGCGGCGCTCGGGGTGGTGGTCGCGCTCGGCCTCACGGCGTGCGGCAGTGGTGATGGTGGGTCGACGTCGGGGACGGCCCGGGAGCAGAACGCCGCGGCCCCGGAGCGGGCGTCCGGTGGTTCCGCCGCCGACAACTCCGGCTCCGACGCCTCGCCGGGCTCCGGCTCCGGTTCGCAGGGGGAGCAGGGCACGCCGCAGGGCCAGAACGTGCCGGCGTCCCAGCGCAAGGTCGTCCGCACCGCGCAGCTCTCCATGGAGGTCGAGGACGTCTACGCCGCCGCGCGCCGCGCGTACGAGATCGGCGCCCGCTTCGGCGGCTACGTCGCCGACGAGCAGACGGACGACCGCCGCGCCTCCGTCGAGCTCAAGGTGGAGTCCGCCGAGCTGGACGCCGCCCTCACCGCGCTGGCCGAGATCGGCACCAAGGTGACGAGCCGCCACCAGCAGGCCACGGACGTCACCGAGCAGTACGTGGACCTGGAGTCCCGCGTGGCCACGCAGAAGGCCAGCGTGGAGCGCATTCGCGGCCTGCTCGCCAACGCGACCGCCATCGCCGAGATCGTGCAGATCGAGTCCGAGCTCACCAGCCGCCAGGCCGAGCTGGAGTCCCTGGAGCGCCGGCTCGCCGCCCTCAGCGGCCAGGCGGAGCTGTCGACGGTCACCGTCACCCTCGTCAGGCCCGGCACCTCGCCGACGCGCGAGGACGACGAGGCGGGCTTCCTGGCCGGCCTCACCACCGGCTGGAAGGTCTTCGTGGCCTCGACCGAGGTGCTGCTGACCCTGGTGGGCGCGATCCTGCCGTTCCTGATCGCACTGGCCATTCCCGCCGCGATCATCCTCTGGGCCGTACGCCGCCGGCGTCCCGCCGCGACCCCGCCGGCACCGCCCGCCCCCGCCCCCACGGCCTGACCGTTCGCTCGACCTGACCCCCGCTCGACGGAACGGCCGGCGCACTCCCACCCGGGAGCGCGCCGGCCGTTCTCGTCGTTGGAGGTGAACGTGAGCCCATGGGCCGGCTCCGGCCGTGGGCACACGTCGACCAGAACCTCGGGCCGGGGAAGAAGGGCACGGGAGCCGGAGCTCGAACCGTGGGACAGGAGGGGCGGCCCGGGAGAGAGGGGGAGTCGCGAACTCGGGCCGCCCCCGCCTGCAAGTCCCGCCGCTTGAGCGCGCATGGGCGGGGGGCGTCCCATGCGAACCTGGCGGGGACCACGATCCGACGGGGGGAGGCGAATCGTGGCACTGTGCCCTCGCCTGATCAGGGAGTGCGTGCCAACCGATCAGTGAGGGCACGGTTACGTTCTCAGGCGCTGAGAAGGATCACAAGACCTTCGTACTGCTCCATCCGAGTGATATTCGTGGCGTGGGGTAGTTGCGCAGTCACACGTTTGGTCCCGCTTGACCCCGGTGGCACGGGCCACAACGATTCAGTGCATGACCTTCGCGAGCCCGTACCCGGATGTGGAGATCCCCGCGGTCTCCCTCACTGACCTGCTGTTCGGGGATCCGGCGGCCTACGCGGAGCTGCCCGCGATGATCGACGGGACGAGCGGACAGTCCTACAGCTATGCGCAGATCGCGTCGATGATGTCGAGCTTCGCGGCCGCGCTGGACGAACGAGGCATCCGCAAGGGCGACGTGGTAGCCATCTTCTGCCCCAACACCCCGCACTACGCGGTGGTCTTCCACGGAATCCTCGCCGTGGGTGGCGTGGCCACCACCATCAACTCGCTCTACACGCCCGACGAGATCGCTCATCAACTGCGCGACTCACGCGCCGTCATGCTGGTGACCGTCTCGCCGTTCCTCGACCGGGCGAGGGCCGCGGTGGCGAGCGACGGCGTCGACGTGCGGTCGATCGTGGTGCTCGACGGCGCGGAGGGGCACGAGTCGCTGGCCGACCTGCTGAGCACCACGGCAACCCGGCCTGAGGTCGAGGTCCGGCCGGACGACCTGGCGGTGCTGCCGTACTCGAGCGGTACCACCGGCCTGGCCAAGGGCGTCATGCTCACCCATCGCAACCTGGTGGCCAACGTCGAGCAGGCCAAGGCCGTGCTGCGCGTCCAGCCCGGCGTGCGCATCCTCGCCGTGCTGCCGTTCTTCCACATCTACGGCATGACGATCATGATGAACGTCGGCCTGGCCACCGGGTCGGCCGTCGTCACCATGCCGAGGTTCGACCTCGCCGATTTCCTGCGCGTCATCTCCGAGCACCGGGTCGACCGGATCTACATCGCCCCGCCGGTGGCCGTCGCGCTCGCCAAGCACCCCATGGTCGACGAGTACGACCTGTCGTGCGTCGACATCATCTTCTCCGGCGCCGCGCCCCTGGACGCCGACCTCGCCGAGGCCGTCGGCAAGCGGCTCGGCTGCCGGATGCGCCAGGGCTACGGGATGACCGAGCTCAGCCCGCTGTCGCACTCCATCCCGATCGACCGCGACGACATCTCGCCAGGCACCGTCGGCGTCCTGGTGCCGAACATGGAGGCCCGCCTCGTCGACCCGGCCACCGGCGAGGACGTCGGCACCGACACCCCCGGCGAACTGTGGCTGCGCGGCCCCAACGTCATGACCGGCTACCTCAACAACCCGGAGGCCACCGCCGCCACCATCGACCCGGACGGCTGGCTCCACACCGGCGACGTCGCCACCGTGGACGCCGACGGCATCTACTCGATCGTCGACCGGGTCAAGGAACTGATCAAGTACAAGGGCTACCAGGTGCCGCCCGCCGAGCTGGAGGCCCTGCTCCTCTCCCACCCCGCCATCGCCGACGCCGCCGTCATCGGCGTCCGCGACGAGGACGGCGAGGAGGTCCCCAAGGCCTTCGTGGTCCGCCAGCCCACCGCCGACCTCGACGCCGACACGGTCATGACCTTCGTCGCCGACCGCGTCGCCCCCCACAAGAAGGTCCGCGTGGTCGAGTTCATCGACGCGATCCCGAAGTCCGCCTCCGGCAAGATCCTGCGCAAGGATCTCCGCGCGCGCTGAGCCGGTTCCCGGCCCCTGACCCGGCTCCGGGCTCGTGCTCGGTGGGCTCCGGGGCCGCCGCGAGGTCAACCCGTCTGCTTCAGGTATGCCGCCAGGTTGGCCAGCGACGAGGCGATGCCGGCCTCGTGGGTCGTCTGGTCGATTCCGGACGGCACGCCCTCGGCGGTGACGGTGACCTCCGTGGCGGCCTCCGTCCCGTGGCCGGCCGGGGTGAGGTCCCAGGTCATCGTCATGGTGCCCGCGAACGCCGGGTCGTCGCTGTCGAACACCGCGGTCTGCACCACGCGCTCCGGCGGCACGAGCTCGGCGAAGCCGATGGTCACCACGTCCGTCGCGTCCGACGACTTGCCCGGTGCGCCGGTGGGATCGAGGTAGGTCAGCACCATCCGGAACCCACCACCCGGCCGGAGGTCCCAGTGCTCGATCCGCCCGCGCATCCCCTCCGGCGGCAACCAGCGCTCGAGCGCTGCCCGATCGGTGAGGGCCGAGTAGATGGCCTCGCGTGGCGCGGCGATGACACGGCCGGCGCGGTCGGTTCTGCTCATGGCGTCATTCTCGCGGTGGTCCCGGGCCGTTCCGAGCCTTGAGCCCGCTGTGGTCGCCCCCCGTTCGGGGCCTGGCCGGCGACCACAGCGGGCCGGTGCATCAGAAGAGGTGCGAGGAGCGCATCCACCCGATGCCGTCAGTGGCGCAGGAGCAGTACACCGCCGTGAACCAGACGCCGCTCTCGTTGTCGAGCGTCTCCATGCACGGACCGCTCACCATCTCGGTGTGGTACTTGTACTTGCGGATCACGGAGTCCGTGTCCGGGTTCTCCCGGACCGGTGACTCGTACACCCAGTACACGACATAACTGCAGGCCGCCGGGCGCACCTCTTCGGCCGCGGCGGCGGACGGGGTGGCGAGTGGGACCAGCAAGGACATCAGAAATGCAGCGGCGGCTGTGACCAGGGCCATTCGTCGCATTGGATTACTCCCTTGTTCCGGGGAACGTGCGACACCGGAAGATAGCGAGCGCCTGCGCCCGGCACCACGGATCTCGGCGTTGTTGCGGCAACAGGACCAGCGCCCGGGTAATGGTCTGCGTCCGCACGCAGGAACGTCGCCGGCGCCTGGGTAACCCGATCGGGCCGCGCGCTCACCGCGTCGTGAAGTTGGCCATCATCATCATGTCCTCGTGTTCGAGGTTGTGGCAGTGCATGACGTACTTCCCGGCGTAGTCCGTGAAGCGCACCAGCACCTCCACCACCTCGCCGGGCCGGATGTCGACCGTGTCCTTCCAGCCCCGGTCCGATGCGGTCGGCCCTTCGGCGCCGCGGCGGACCACCTGGAACGGGTCGAGGTGCAGGTGCACCGGGTGGTGGACGTCGGTGCCGAAACGCCAGAGCTCCAGGTCGCCCAGGGCGGGCTCGGCGTCCACCCGGCCGGCGTCCCAGAGCCGGTTGTTGATCCGCCAGCCCGCGTGGCCCGGCATGCCCCGGGTGAAACGGAACTCGCGCCGCACCACGGCCTTGGCGCGATCCAGCGGCTCCACCTCGCCCAGCACAGCGGGCACCCGGCTCTCGTCGGAGGCCACCGCGCGAGCCACCACGAAGCGCAGCACGTCGGCGGTCCGGCCGCGTGCGAGGCGGTTGCGCATGGTGATCTCGGTGCCCACCGGCAGGCCGCCGAAGTCCACCACCACGTCGAACCGCTCGCCGGCGGCCATGGTGATCGAGCCGCGTTCCAGCGGCGCCGCCAGGAGCCCACCGTCCGAGCCGACCTGGATGAACCGCGGGCCGCCGGTGAGCACCAGCTCGTACCGGCGGGCGTTGGAGCCGTTGAGCAACCGGAACCGGTAGCGCGCCGCGTCCACCTCCAGCACCGGCCACGGGGCGCCGTTCACCAGGTTCACGTCGCCGAGCACGCCCTCCATGAACGCCGCCCGCACGCCCGCGACGCCCGTCATCGACGCGTCGATCGCCGGATAGGCGAGCGCGCCGTCCTCCTCGAACGCCCGGTCCGCGATCATCAGCGGCACGTCCCGCTCCCCGGACGGCAGGCCGAGCGCGTCCTCCGCCGGGTCGTGCACCAGGTGGAAGCCGGCCAGCCCCCGGTAGACCGCCGGGCCGGTGAAGTCGGCGCGATGGTCGTGGTACCAGAGCGTCGCCGCGCGCTGCCGCATCGGGTACTCGTACTCCCGAGTGTCCCCGGGCTGCACCAGGTCGGTCGGGAAGCCGTCGCTGGCGGCCGGCGTGTGCCCGCCGTGCAGGTGGGTCACGGTCGGCACGCCGAGCGCGTTGACGTGCCGCACCACCGTTCGCCGCCCCGACCGCGAGACGATGGTCGGCCCCGGGTACACGCCGTCGTAGCCCAGGATCGGTGTCCGCAGCCCCGGCAGGATCTCCACCGACGCCTCGCGCTGCGTCAGCTCGTACACATCGGTGTCGCTGTCGGTGCTCACCGGCCGGGCGACCGGCGGCACCGGCAGCGGCACGGTGTACGGCGCCGGCAGCCGTGCCGTCGTGGTCAGTCCCTCGCCGGTCTGGCCCAGCGAGATGCCGCACCCCGTGGTGGAACCGCCGAGCGCGAGCCCCGCGCCGGCCGCGCCCAGCACCCCGAGGAACCGCCGCCGGCCGAGGCTCACGGCCGCACCTCGGGCGCCGCCGGCCGCCAGGCCAGCGACCAGATGAACATGGCGACCGTGCAACCCACGATGGCGACCCCGAGCGGCAGGTGGATCGCCAGGGTCCGCGTGTACCCCACGCCGAGCTGCACGCCCTCGGCGAGGAACAACGCCACCGTCGCGAGCAACGGCCACGCCGGACCACGCCCCGGCCGCCAGAACAGCGCCGCCACCACGAGCTGCGCCAGGCACACCACGGTCACCAGGCTGCCGCTGATGCCGTGCACGGTCATCGCGTCGATGCTGCCCGACAGGTAGGAGCCCGCGAAGATCGGCTGCAGCACCGCGAGGGCGGCGTGCAGCGCGAGCACCACCACCAGCAGCACGCGGGTCACGCGTGGCCGTGATGGCGCGGTGGCGGCCGGGGGATCGGCGTGGGTCGTAGTCATGGAAGGCTCCGTGATCGGTCAGGGTGGGGCGAACCTATCCGCCGGAATTGGCCGCTGTCAGTGGGGTTGTCCTCAATTCGCCTTGCGGTGCGCCACCGGCGAAGCAGGGGAAAACGGGCCGCCGCAACGGGTTCCCCGCGGGCCGGAATGGCGGACCGCCGCCCGCCCGGTGACGGGCTGGTGGACCGCCCTGCCCCGGCCTACCGTCGTGACATGGACCTCGCCCGGCAGCCCGTCGCACTCGGCGTGCTCTGGTACGCGCTGATCGTGCTGACGCCGGTCGCGCTGTTCTGGGTGGCGTTCCGGGTGCCGGCGATCCTGGGCCGGCTGCGTGACCGGCGGGCGGCCCGGCGGCGGGCCGGTGCCCCGCAGGGCGAGCCGCTGGAGCGGCTGGCGGCCGACCTCCGCCGGCTGCGCGCCGAGCTGGTGGAGCGGCCGCCGGAGACCAACGTGCGCCGTACCGCGCTGCTGCTCGCCTACGACTCGGTGCTCACCGCGGTGTGCGCCCGGCTGGACATCCCCACCGAGCTGGACGTGGCCGAGCCGTGCGAACGCGAGTTCGAGCGGCTGCGCGCGGAGGCCGCGGTCGAGCTGGCGGGCGTGCCCCTGGTTTCGCCGTAACCCGGCGAGGGCAGGATGACGGGCATGACCATGGGTACGTTGGTGCTGCTCCGGCACGGGCAGAGCACGTGGAACAAGGAGAACCTGTTCACCGGCTGGGTGGACGTGCCACTGTCCGCGACCGGTCTGGAGGAGGCGGCCCGCGGCGGCGAGCTGATGCGGGCGGCCGGGCTGCTGCCGGACATCGTGCACACGTCGTTGCTGCGCCGGGCGATCAACACGGCGAACCTGGCGCTCGACGCCTGCGACCGGCACTGGATCGAGGTGCGGCGGGACTGGCGGCTCAACGAGCGGCACTACGGCGCGCTGCAGGGCAAGAACAAGGCCGAGATCCGTGAGGCGTACGGCGACGAGCAGTTCGCGCTGTGGCGGCGGTCCTACGACGTGCCGCCGCCGCCCATCGAGGACGGCACGGATTTCGCGCAGGACGACGACCCGCGGTACGCCACGCTCGGCGACGACCTGCCGCGCACCGAGTGCCTGGCCGACGTGGTGCGCCGGATGCTGCCGTACTGGGAGGCCGCGATCGTGCCGGACCTGCGGGCCGGGCGCACGGTGCTCGTGGCGGCGCACGGCAACTCCCTGCGCGCGCTCGTCATGCACCTCGACGGCGTGTCGGAGGAGGCGATCGCCGGGCTCAACATCCCCACCGGCATCCCGCTGCGCTACGACCTGACGGAGGAGCTGCGTCCGGTCAACGCCGGCGGCACGTACCTCGACCCGGCGGCGGCCCGGTCCGCGATCGCCGCCGTCGCCGCCCAGGGCCGCTGACCGGTCTCCGGCACGCCGCCCGGCACGGTGCGCGGCCAGGGACCTGGCAGCGGCACTGCCCACGCTCCGTGGCGCCTCCGCCCGGCTGGGTGAACGGGGTGCTAACCGCGGGCGAATTCTCGGCCGTGACGACGTAGTGACCGTCACTCGGCGGCCTTGACGCTGGCAGTTGGGGGGTGCGGCCTGCTTACGATCGGCTCGTGACCGCGCTGGGTTACCTGCTTGCGTCCGCCGGCGCGTTGGTCGTCGGCGCGGTGGTGGGCTGGACGCTCGCCACCCGCCGGGCACGGCGGGAGCCCCGGCGTCCGCCGGGGCTGACGGTGGCGGACCTCGGGCAGCGGGTGCTGCACTCGTCGCACAACGGCATCGCGGTGCTGAACCGCTTCGGCGACGTGCTGCTGCACAACCCGCGGGCGGCCGAGCTCGGCGTGGTGCGGGGCATGCGGCCGGACCCCCGGGCCTGGGCGGCGGCCGAGCGCGCGCTGCAGCTGAACGAGGCCGTGGACGTCGACGTGTCGCCGCTGGAGCACCGGGGGCGGCAGCCGGCGGCGGTGCGGGCCGAGGTGCGGCCGCTCGGCGACGGGTTCACCGTGGTGGACGCGTCCGACGAGTCCGAGGCGGTGCGGCTGGAGGCCACGCGGCGTGACTTCGTGGCGAACGTGAGCCACGAGCTGAAGACGCCGGTGGGCGCGATGGCGCTGCTCGCCGAGGCCGTGCTGGACGCCGCCGACGACCCGGTGGAGGTTCGTCGTTTCGGCACGAAGATCCTCAACGAGGCCACGCGGCTCGGCGCGCTCGTCACCGAGCTCATCGCGCTGTCCCGGCTGACCGGTGCGGAGCCGCTGCCCGAGATGGGCACGGTCGACGTGGACGGGGTGGTGCGCGAGGCGCTGGCCAGGTGCCGGCTGGCCGCCGAGTCGGCCGGCATCGACATCGCGGTGGACGAGCCGACCGGGCTGCTGGTGGCCGGCGATCGCACGCTGCTGGTCACGGCGCTGTCCAATCTGGTCGACAACGCGATCGCGTACTCCTCGCCAGGCAGCCCGGTGTCGCTCAGCCGCCGGACCCGGGACGGCATGGTGGAGATCGCGGTGACCGATCGCGGCATCGGCATCGAGCCCGAGCACCAGCAGCGGGTCTTCGAGCGGTTCTTCCGCGTCGACCCGGCGCGGTCGCGCGCCACCGGTGGCACCGGTCTCGGGCTCGCCATCGTCAAGCACGTCGCCGCCAACCACGGTGGCGAGGTCCGGCTCTGGAGCCGTCGCGGCACCGGATCCACCTTCACCATGCGCATTCCCGCGCAGTCGTCCAACGGGGTGCCCCCGGTGGACGTGCCCGTCGAGACCGGAGGAACAACGTGACCAGGGTGCTGATCGTGGAGGACGAGGAGTCCTTCGCCGACCCTCTGGCGTTCCTGTTGCGCAAGGAGGGGTTCACGGCCGCGGTGGCCGCGACCGGGCAGCAGGCGCTCGACGAGTTCGACCGCAACGGGGCGGACATCGTGCTGCTCGACCTGATGCTGCCCGGCATGAGCGGCACGGACGTGTGCAAGGCGCTGCGCCAGCGCTCGGCCGTGCCGGTGATCATGGTGACGGCCAGGGACAGCGAGATCGACAAGGTGGTGGGCCTGGAGCTCGGCGCGGACGACTACGTCACCAAGCCGTACTCGGCGCGCGAGCTGATCGCGCGGATCCGGGCCGTGCTGCGCCGCGGCGGGGACACCGACGGCGAGCCCGCCGGGCTGGCGGTGCTGGAGGCCGGACCGGTCCGCATGGACGTCGAGCGCCACGTCGTCACGGTGTCCGGCCGCGAGGTGTCGTTGCCGCTCAAGGAGTTCGACCTGCTCGAGTACCTGCTCCGCAACGTGGGCCGGGTGCTCACCCGCGGGCAGCTCATCGACCGGGTGTGGGGCGCGGACTACGTCGGGGACACGAAGACCCTGGACGTGCACGTGAAGCGGCTGCGCTCCAAGGTCGAGCCGGACCCGTCGGCGCCCCGCTTCCTGGTGACGGTCCGCGGCCTCGGCTACAAGTTCGAGGCCTGACCGCGGTACGCCTCGCCGGGTGACGAGGCCGGGCGGTCCCTGACGGGTGGGCCCGGCCCTGGCCGTGCGCGAGGCGTCACCGATGAGCGCGGTATTCGCGCGGTTTCGTGGCGCAACGTAATGGTACGACTGCCGACTGGCGCGGACGGGGGTCGCCTGTTAGGAACTATGCAGTGATGTAAGCGCTTCCACCCCCGAGGAGCACCAGTGGGTCGCGAGCGGCGGGCGGTGACCATCTACCAGGTCGCCGAGCGGGCCGGGGTGTCGATCGCGACGGTGTCGCGGGCGCTGCGAGGGTCGCCGCTGGTGGCGGGGCCGACGCGCCAGCGGGTGTTGCGGGTGGCCGACGAGCTGCGCTTCCGGCCGAGCCGGGCCGGGCGCTCGCTGGCCGAGGGCCAGCACGCGGCCAACGGCATCGTCTTTCCCGACCTCTCGGGGCCGTACTACGCGGAGGTCGTGCTCGGCTACGAGGAGGTGGTGGCCGAACTGGGGAGGAGCGTGCTGATCCTCACCACGCACGGCCGGCCGCACGCCGTGGAGAAGGTCCTGGAGCTGGCCTCCCGCGTCGACGGAATGGTCGTGATGGGCCGCACCGTGGGCGACGAGGTGGTGGCGCGGCTGGCGGAGAACGGGCTGCCCGTCGTGCTGCTGGCCCGGCCACCGATCGACCCCGCGGCCGACGGCGCGGCGGACGTCGTGACCACTGTGAACACGGACAACGTGGGGAGCGCGCGGGTGCTGACCGAGCACCTGCTGGGGCACGGGCATCGGCGGCTGGTGTTCCTGGGGGATCCGGACGAGTCGCCGGACGTCGCGGGGCGGCACGCGGGGTTCCGGGCGGCTCTCGGCGGCGCGCCGGCGGCGACCGCGCCGGAGCCGGTGCGGTGCGCGTTCGACGTGGACGCCGGGTACGCGGCGGCGACCGAGCTGTTCACCAGGGACCGGCCGGACGCGGTGATGTGTGCGAACGACGAGATCGCGCTGGGGGCGCTGCGGGCGGCCGAGGAGCTCGGTGTCCGGGTGCCGCTCACCGGGTGGGACGACATCATGGCCGCCCGGTACGCGGGGCTCACCACCGTCCGCCAGCCGATGCGGGAGCTGGGCGCCCTCGCCGCCCGCCGGCTCGACGACCTCATCAGCCGTGGCCGGGCGCAGCCGCGGCACCAGGAACTCCCGACGACACCGGTGATCCGCACCAGTTGTGGCTGCGGGGACCAGACCCGGAGGTGACGCAATGACGCGACGAACCCGAGCCGTGGGCGCGCTGGTGTGCGCGCTCGCCCTGGCGGCGGCCGGCTGCGGCCGTGACGACGCCGGTGGTGAGGCTCAGCAGGGCGAGCAGGTCGCCGAGGGCAAGGCGAGCGGCGAGATCTCCGTCTGGGCCATGGGCACCGAGGGGGAGAAGCTCTCCACTCTCGCCGAGGACTTCATGGCCGACAACCCCGACGCCAAGGTCACGGTCACCCCGGTGCCGTGGGACGGCGCGCACAACAAGATCGCGACCGCCATCGCCGGTGGCCAGACGCCGGACGTGAGCATGCTGGGCACGACGTGGATGGGCGAGTTCGCCAAGACCGGCGCGCTCGACGTCGTCCCGCCGGACCTGATCGACGAGTCGCAGTTCTTCGAGGGCGCCTGGCAGACCGGCGTGGTGGACGAGACCTCGTTCGGTGTGCCCTGGTACGTCGAGACCCGCCTGCTCTACGTGAACAAGGCGGTCGCCCAGAAGGCCGGCGTCACCGAGGCGCCGAAGACCTGGGAGGACCTGAAGGCCGCGGTCACCGCGTTCAAGCAGCAGGGCGGCGCCGAGTGGGGCATCTACCTGCAGCCCGGCCAGACCGGCGCCTGGCAGACGGCGATGCCGTTCGTCTGGCAGAGCGGCGGCGACGTCCTCGACGGTGACGCCTTCGCGCTGGACCGCCCGGAGGTGGTGCAGGGCCTGGAGTACTACGGTTCCTTCTTCTCGGAGGGCCTGTCCAGCAAGGACCAGCTCCGCGGCGGCGAGTGGGAGCCGCGCTTCGTGCAGGGCTCCATCGGCTCGTTCGTCTCCGGCCCCTGGCACATCGGCGTGCTGAACGACCTGGAGGGCGAGGGCACGTACGAGATCTGGCCGATGCCGAAGGGACCGCAGGCCGCGACCTCGTTCATCGGCGGCAGCAACCTGGCCGTCTTCAAGGACTCCGACAACCGCGACGCCGCCTGGAAGTTCGTGCAGTTCCTGATGCGGCCCGAGGTCCAGGTCACCTGGTACCGCACGGTGAACGACCTGCCGGCCGTCAAGTCCGCCTGGGACGACCCGGCGCTCAAGGACGACGAGCTGCTGTCGCTGTTCGGTGCTCAGCTGGAGGACGCCAAGGCGCCGCCGTCGATCCCCACCTGGGAGCAGGTGTCCGCGGCCATCGACGGTGAGCTGGAGAAGGTGGCCAAGGGCGCGGCGTCGGCGGCCGACGCGGCGAACGCCATGCAGCAGAAGGCGACCTCGATCGGCACGGGCGGGTGAGATGACCGCGGTGCGGGCCGCCCCGGCGGTCGCGGCCGGAGGGGTGCGCCGCGCCCCGGCCTCCGGCCGCGCCCGCCGGGCGCTCACCGGCTGGGGCTTCGCGCTGCCGTTCGCCGCGTTGTTCCTGGTGTTCACGGCGGGACCGGTGGTGGCCTCGCTGGCCATGAGCTTCACGGACATCCGCAGCGCGGACCTGCGGGAGCCGCTCGCCGTGGAACCGGTCGGCCTGGACAACTACACCCGGCTGTTCGGCGACGAGCTGTTCCTGCGGGCCGCGGGCAACACCACGATCTTCGTGGTGCTCGGCGTGCCGTTCACCATGGCTCTCGCGCTGCTGGTGGCGATCGGCGTGAACGCCGGGGTGACGCGGTTCCGCACGGTGTTCCGGGTGGGCTACTACCTGCCGGTCGTCACCAGCATCGTGGCCATCGCCGTGGTCTGGCGGTTCCTGCTGCAACCGGACAGCGGCCTGGTGAACAGCCTGCTCGGGCTGATCGGCGTGGACGGCCCGAAGTGGCTGGACGACACGTCGCTCGCGTTGCCCACGCTCATCGTGATGGCCGCCTGGCGCAACCTCGGCTTCGCCATGGTGATCTTCCTGGCCGGGCTGCAGGCCATTCCGCAGGATCTGTACGAGGCGGCCAGGATCGACGGCGCCGGGCGCTGGGCGCAGTTCCGGTACGTGACGCTGCCGGTGCTGCGGCCCACGGTGCTGTTCGTCGCGGTGATCACCACGATCGGCTACGTGCAGTTCTTCGAGGAGCCGTTCGTGATGACCCAGGGCGGACCCCTCGACTCGACGCTCTCCGCCGCGTACCACACGTACAACCAGTTCGGCTTCGGCAACTACGGCTACGCCTCGGCCATGAGCTACGTGCTGTTCCTGGTGATCGTGCTGCTCTCGATCGCCTGGTTCCGGTTGCTGCGGAGCGAGTCGTGACGGCCCGGGACCGGGTGGCCGCCGCGGTGCTGCACACGCTGCTCACCGTGGGGCTGGTTGTCATGGCCGGGCCGTTCCTGTGGATGCTGCTGTCCTCGTTCAAGTCCGAGGCGGAGATCCGGCAGGTGCCGACCACCTGGTGGCCGCGGGACTGGACCATCAACGGGTACCGGGAGTTGCTGGGACGCCTGGACTTCCCGGGCTACTTCACCAACTCCGTGGTGGTCGCGGTGTTCACCACGGCCGGCAACCTGCTGTTCTGCGCGGCGGCCGGCTACGCGCTGGCCAAGCTCGCCTTTCCCGGGCGGCGCGCGCTGTTCGTGGTGGTGCTGGGCACGATCATGGTGCCGAGCATCGTGACCCTGGTGCCGTTGTTCGTGCTGACCAGCAACCTCGGGCTGGTGAACACCTACGCGGGCCTGGTGCTGCCGTTCCTGGCGCAGGCGTTCGGCGTGTTCCTGATGCGGCAGTTCATGCTGTCCATCCCGGACGACCTGCTGGAGGCGGCGCGGATCGACGGCGCCGGCGAGTTCCGGATCTTCTGGCGGATCGTGCTGCCGCTGTGCCGGCCGGCGCTGGCCACCCTCGGCATCCTCACGTTCCTGGCCTCCTGGAACAACTTCCTCTGGCCGCTGGTGGCGGCCACCACCGAGGACCGATACACGCTGCCGGTCGCGCTCGCGCTCTACAGCGTCGGGCAGAACCGCGCCCGCTACGACCTGCTGCTCGCCGGGTCCGTGGTGGTCGTGGTGCCGGTGCTCATCGTGTTCGTGTTGCTGCAACGGCACTTCGTGCGCGGCATCGCGACCACCGGACTCAAGTGATCCGAACGACCCACGACCTCGAGTGAGGAGCAGTCGGATGAGACCTCGGTCGACCACGGCCCGTGCCCTCGTGCTGGGCGTCGCGGCCGCGCTGTCGGCGACGCTCGCCGCGTCGCCGGCCACCGCCGCGCCCCATGGCACCGCCGCGTCCCCGGACACGGCGGCTGAATCCCTTGGCACGCACCGCGTCCAGGCCCTCGGCTGGGTGCGTGACACCTGGCGTTCGTTCACCGCGATGACCGATCCGGCGACCGGCATGCCGGCCGACAACATCGCCGGGACGCTCGACCCGGCCACCCGTTCCCGGTACACCTCGCCGACCAACATCGGCTCGTACCTGTGGTCGGCGATCGTGGCCGAGCGGCTCGGCGTGATCGACCGGCGCGAGCTGGTGCGCCGCACCCGGCAGACGCTGGACTCGGTCGGCCGCCTGGAACGGCACCCGGCCTCCGGCCAGTTCTACAACTGGTACGACCCGGTGACGCTCACCAAGCTGCGCACCTGGCCGATCGACGGCAGCACCGTGTACCCGTTCGCGTCCAGCGTGGACAACGCCTGGATGGCGGCCGCGCTCATGGTGGTGCGCACCGCGGTCCCGGAGGCGCGGGCCCAGGCGCAGCGGCTGCTCGACCCGATGGACTTCGCCTTCTACTACGACCCGAACGGCCGTGAGCCCGGCGTCGGCCTGATGCGCGGCGGGTTCTGGGACGAGGCGCCGCCCGGCTGCTCGCTGCCCGGCAACTACCCGGGCGAGGGCCCCGACGTGTTCTACACGTGCCACACGTACGGCGCGTTCAACAGCGAGACCCGCATGATCAGCTACGTCGCGATCTCGCTCGGCCAGGTGCCGCCGGAGCACTACTTCGCGCCGTGGCGCACGTTCCCGGACACCTGCGACTGGGGCTGGCAGGAGCAGAAGCCGACCGGTGCCTGGACCGAGTACAGCGGCGTGCCGGTGTTCCAGGGCCACTACACCTACCGCGGCCTGAAGTTCGTGCCGTCCTGGGGCGGCGACATGTTCGAGGCGTACATGCCGGACATGTTCGTGCCCGAGGTCCGCTGGGGCCCGCGCTCCTGGGCCCGGCAGCACCCGGTGTACGTGCGTGGCCAGATCGAGCACGGGCTGCACGAGGCCGGGTACGGGCACTGGGGCTTCTCGCCGTCGTCGGACCCGTTCGGCGAGTACCGCGAGTACGGCGTGGACATCATGGGCCTGGACACCCCGGGCTACACCAGCGACCGCGAGCGCACCTCGGTGGACGTCGGCTTCGTGGGCTGCCGTGAGCCGCAGGCGCCACCCGCGGCCTTCGGCGACGGCGTGGTCACCCCGCACGCGGTGTTCCTGGGGCTGGCCTACCAGCCGGTCGCCTCGCTGGTGCAACTCGCCAAGCTGCGCGCGCAGTTCGACTCGTACGGGCCCGGCGGCTTCTACGACGCGATCGCCGTGCGCAGTGGCACCGTGGCCCAGCGGTACCTGGCGCTGGACCAGGGGATGATCATGGGCGCGCTCGGCAACCTGCTGGCCGACGACGTGCTCCGGGACGCCTTCACCCGCGGCGGCGCCGAGCGCCTGCTGCGCCCGGTGATGGCCATGGAGGACTTCGGCCTGCCCGCCCGGCAGTAGCACCGCGACGCCGGCGGCCGGCCCGGGGCTCCCCGCGGCCGGCCGCCGGCACCCGCTCGCGACGGGACGGGACAGGTGGCCGGTGGGTACGCAGTCCGAGGGACGGAGGGGTGATGACGGCCGAGCAGGCACGGACCGACTGGGAGGCGCGCATCGGGCTGCGCCGCGGCGGCACGGCGGGGGCGCTCGACCCGCCC
>DASWTI010000141.1:0-1918 GCA_036402215.1 Pseudonocardiaceae bacterium | reverse complement strand
GGGCTCGGCGAGCAGCGCGGCGGCGGCGTTTCCGAGCAGGTCCGCGAGCGGCTCCAGCCCGCCGACGACTAGCAAGGCGGCCGCGGCGAGCACCTCGTCGGCGGCCAGCGTCCCCCGGGCGTGCGCGGCGGCCAGCACGGTGAGCGCGTCGTCGCGCGGGTCGGTGCCCCGGGCGTGCAGGTGCCCGGCGAACCCGCCGAGCAGGTCGTCCATCGCCGCCGCGGCCGCGGCGCCCGGGTCGGCGACGGGGTCGAGGTTGGCCGCGACGGCGGAGCCCAGCCGGGCGAACGCGGACTCCTCGGCCGGTGGCAGCCCGAGCGTCCTGGCCAGCACGGACCCGGCCAGCGGGCGGGCGAACCCGGCCATCAGGTCGGCGTCGCGCCCGGTCCGCAGCTCCGCCGTGAACCGTCGCAGCCCGTCGTCCACCAGGGCGGCAATGCCCGGCCGGGCCCGGCGCAGCGCGGTGGCGCCGAACGCCGGCGCGAGGGCCCCGCGCAGCCGCCTGTGCTCCGGCCCGTCGGCGGTGAGCATGGACGGCGGCAGGGCGGTGCGGCGCAGCCGGATGCGCTGGCCGTGCCGCGCGGAGAACGACGGGTCGCGCAGCACCGCGACGCAGTCCGCGTACCGGGTCAGGAACCACAGGCCGGCCGACGGCAGGTGCTGCACCGGGTCGGTGTCGCGCATCGCCCGGTAGGTGGGGTACGGGTCGGCGCGCAGCTCGGCCGACCACGGGTCGTACCTGGCCATGACGTCAGTGCATCGTCAGGCCGCCGTCGACCGTCAGCACCTGACCGCTGACGAAGGCGGCCTGCGCCGAGCACAGGAACAGCATGGCGCCGACCAGGTCGCTCGGCTGCTGGGGCCGCTTGACGGCCTGGTGGCGGACGATCTCGTCGACGGTGACGGCGGCGCTCTCGGAGAGCCGCCGGTCCGGGATGACCGCGCCGGGGGCGAGCGCGTTGACCGTGATGCCGTCGTCGCCCAGCTCCCGGGCGAGCGCCCTGGTGAGCCCGACCACGCCGGACTTGGCGGCGATGTAGTGCGCCATGTTCGCCAGCCCGCTCCAGACCAGGTTGGTGACGACGTTGACGATGGCGCCGCCGCCGTTGGCGCGCATGACCGGCAGCACCGCCGTGGTGCACAGGTAGACGCTGTCCAGGTTGAGCGTGATCACCGCGCGCCAGGCCGCGTAGTCGATCCGGTCGAACGGCACGTGCGGGTAGCTGCCCGCGTTGTTGACCAGCACGTCCACGGTGCCGAAGGTGGCGACCGCGTGATCGACCAGCTCGCGGGTCTGCTCCGGCGAGGTGACGTCGACCGGCACGCCGAGCGCCCGTTTGTCCCCGGCCAGGTGGTTCAGCGTGGCGGCCAGCTCGTGCGCGCCGCCGCCGTCCAGGTCCGCCACCACCACCCGGGCGCCGGCCGCGGACAGCGCCGTGCAGTACCACCGGCCGATGCCGTTCGCGCCGCCCGTCACGATGACCACCCGGCCATCGACCAGTCCGGTCACCACGCCTCCCCGGTGCCGTCGCACGGTTCGAAGAACATCAGCTGGTTGCCGTCCGGGTCGTGGCCGCGCAGGAACCGGGCGACCCCGGCGATCGCGGTCACCGGCTCGGTGACGGTGACGCCGTTGGCGGCCAGCACGCCGCGCATGCGCTCCACGTCGTCCACGCTGAAGTCGAGCACCGCGCCGCCGATGCCGGCCGCCTCGGTGAGGCCCAGGGTCACCCCGGGGACGGGCGTGGACAACTCGACCCAGCCGTACTCGGGCATGGTGACCACGACCTGGCAGCCGAGTACCCGCCGGTACCAGTCGGCGGTGGCCACCGCGTCCGCCACGCCGATCACGCACTGCAGGCGGCGCCCGGTCTCCGGCGGCCGGGACGGGACCGCGGCCGCCGCCGGTCCCGCGCGG
>DASWTI010000140.1:0-2881 GCA_036402215.1 Pseudonocardiaceae bacterium | reverse complement strand
ACCTCCGACCGGGCCCTGCTCGACGGGACGCCCGCCGCCGTCCCGGACCTGGTGGGACGCGCGATCGGGCCGGCCGACCGGGCCGCGGCGGCGAGCGCCTGGACCCCCGAGCGCCGGGCCAGGGCGACCGAACCCGGCCGCACCACCCCCGTCCCGGAATCCGGGCCGATCAACATCTTCCTGACCCCCACGGTCGGCCGGCTCTACTTCCGCAACCCGGCCACCGGCTGGGACCACCAGTGCTCGGCCACCACCCTGGCCAGCCCGCGCGGCCGGATGATCCTCACGGCCGGCCGCTGCCTGCACTCCGGGCCCGGCGGGGTGTTCATGGAGCAGCTGGTCTACGTGCCGTCGCACGCCTACGGCGAGGGACCCGGCCCGGTGTACCCGCTGGTGACCTTCCGCCTGCACGAGAAGTGGGCCTACGAGGGGCACCGCCAGTACAACTACGGGTTCGGGGTGCTGGACACCGGGCTGGCGCACCTGATCGGCGGCAATCACCTGATGTGGAACGGCGGGGTCGGCTGGATCGCCAACGTGGTCGGCTACCAGCAGGTGCAGTCCACCTGCGGCACCGTCAACGTCCGCTGGGTGCAGGTGTTCGTCGACCGCCGCCCTGAGGCCTGGTGCAACCTCGGCGGCGCCTCCTACGGCGGCCCGATGCTGCGGGACTTCAACACCACCACGCGGATCGGCTACGTCAACGGCATCGTCGGCGAGATCTCGTCCACCGGGTACAGCCGCTCCTCCTACTTCACGGACGAGATCTGGGCGATCTGGCGTTACGTCGAGGGGCTCTGACCTCGGCGGTCCGGCATGATCGGGCCGTGACCAAGCTGCGCGTGCACAACGTCTCCGTCTCGCTGGACGGCTTCATGGCCGGCCCGGACCAGGGTCTCGACGCGCCGCTCGGCGTCGGCGGCGAGGACCTGCACGCCTGGATGGTCGCCACCCGCAGCTTCCACCGGATGGTCGGCCGCGACGGTGGCACCACCGGCATCGACGAGGACATGATGGTCCGCGGCGACCGGAACATCGGCGCGAACATCATGGGCCGCAACATGTTCGGCCCGGTGCGCGGCGACTGGCCGGACGAGAGCTGGACCGGCTGGTGGGGCGACGAGCCGCCGTACCGGCGCCCGGTGTTCGTGCTGACGCACCACGCGCGCCGGCCGGTGACCATGCGCGGCGGCACCACGTTCCACTTCGTCACCAACGGCATCGAGGCGGCGCTGGACCGGGCCCGCGAGGCCGCCGAGGGCCGCGACATCCGGCTCGGCGGCGGCGCGTCGACCATCCGCCAGTACCTGGAGGCCGGCCTGGTGGACGAGATGCACCTGGCTTTCGTGCCGATCCTGCTGGGCCGCGGCGAACGCCTGCTGGACGGCCCGATTCCCTACGTGTGCACCGGAACCACCGCGTCCGACACCGTCCTGCACGCCACCTTCGCCCGTGCCTGAGCCGGGCCGGTCGCCGGCGCGGCCACCGCGGCCACCCGGCCCGTGAGGGGAGCCGGGTGGCCGCCGCGCCGGTCAGGCGCCGCAGATGCCGTAGCCGAGCAGCGCCCAGTTCAGGTCGTAGCCGTCGTGGTCCTCGTCGGCGGCCAGCGAGAACTGGTCGACGTTCAGCACGTGCACCGCGCTCAGGAACACCTGCCCGCTGCCCGGCGAGACCGCCGCGCCCGCGCTGTACAGGGCCGTGCCGGCGGGGCAGCTCTGCAACCCGAGGGTCTTGCGCGAGGTGCTGGACAGCGGCACCGCGGGCGTCGTGCGCTGCAGCCCGCCGACGTTCGCGCACACCGCGAACGCCGTCACGCTCCAGCCGGCGGCGCCCGAGCCGGCCACCGGGGTGCCGCGCACGGACACCGACTTGAGGTCCGCGGACGGCGTGACCGAGTCGAGCACCACGTCACCGAGGCCCAGGTTGATCCGGCCGCCCACCCCGATCAGGTTCTTGGCGCCGCAGCTCGCGGTGGCGATCTGGGTGTTCAGCGGTGCCGTCACCGGGACCACGTCGTAGCCGGCCGGGATGGTCACGCACGTGGCGTCCACGCCCAGCCGCCAGTTCTCGCCGTGCGGCGCCACCTCACGCATGGCCGCGGTGAAGCCGCTGCCGTTGTCCAGCGGCTCCAGCCGGTCCAGTGACAGGAAACCCTGGTGGTCGGTCGTCGGCGAGACGATGAACCCGCCGCCGCCGGTCACCACCGTGCCGGGCGGGCAGTTCGCGGTGAACGTCTTGTCCGAGCTGTTCAGCGCCGAGCTGGCGCCGACCCGCACGATGCCCGCGGGGTCGGCCGACGCGGGAACGGTGAGGCCGACCGCCGCGACGGCCAGCGCCGCCAGCGTGATCGTGAACCTGGCCATGCGTAGCTCCTCCTGCTGCCGGGCGGACGGCGTGCCGCCGTCCGTCGCGCCGACGCTGCCCGGTGCCGCTGGTCGTCCGCTGGCCGCCGGCTGGCCGGCCGCAGCCGTCCCGCAGCCTGGGCGTGCTCTGGTGGTGGCTCGCGTTCCCGTCGCGGGAGAGGAGTCCGGGGCCGGTGGCCGAGGTGGTGAGGTGGCGGGTGCTGGGGCCGGTCGAGGTCACGGTGGACGGGCGCGCGCTGGACATCCGGCGGCCGCAGCAGCGGGCCGTGCTCGCCTTGCTGCTGCTCGACGCCGACCGCGTGGTGCCGGTCCGCCGCATCGAGTCCGCGCTCTGGCCGGAACCACCGGCGGGCGCCCGGACCCAGGTGCAGGTGTGCGTGTCCCGCATCCGGGCGGTGCTGCGCGGGGCCGGCCTGGCCGGGTCGCTGGTCAGCCACCCGGGCGGCTATCGGCTCACGCCCGGCGCCGGGCGGCTCGACCTCGGCGAGTTCGTCGCCGCGGTGCGCCGGGCCAGGGCG
>DASWTI010000139.1:0-5076 GCA_036402215.1 Pseudonocardiaceae bacterium | reverse complement strand
GACCGCGGCCAGGGAGAGCACGGCGAGGGCGGACTGGCCGGCCCCGCCGCCGCGCAGGGAGCCGATCCAGAGCAGCGTGGCCGCGAGCACCAGCAGCCCGGCGACCGCCCAGAGCGGGCGGCCGCCGGGCCGGGGCGTGGCGCTCATGGCAGCGTCAGCGGTCCTGGAACGCGCGCTCGCGGCCGGGACGCCAGGAGGTGGACTCCTGGGGCCCACCGGCCAGCAGGATGGCCCCGGCGGCCACCAGGAGCACCCCGGCCACCAGGACGAGCAGCGGGCCGCCCTGCCAGGTGGTCTCGACGACCACGGTGTCGCCGGTGAGGGTGCCGAGGCCCTTGTCCGGGGCGAAGGACGGCGCGAGCACGACGACCGGGCCGAGCACCAGGCCGATCGCGCCGAACACGGCCGGTGGCAGCTTGGCCAGGTAGACGGCGGCGCACATCATCACCGCCATCGCGCCGGCGGCCGCCACCCAGACCGCGGAGCCGACGCCGGTGACCACCACGCCGGCCGCGGCGGTGGCGCCGAACACGGCCAGCACCACGGCGAGCCAGATCGGGCCGGAGCCCTCGCCGAGCTGCTCGCGCAGGGCCAGCGCGCCGCCGTAGCAGAGCATCACCAGGCCGGCGGCGGTGGCGAGCACGACGGCCACCGCCAGCGGGAGGCCGCCGGCGTCGAACGGGTCCAGGGACTGGCCGAGGGTCACCGGCTGGGCCTCCTCGCCGGCCAGGCCCACGATGTCGTCGGCCTCGCCGTAGCGCACCGGGCCGCCGTTCCAGCCGGACCAGGCGGCCAGCAGGAACGGCACCAGCAGCAGCATCCCCACGAGTCGCACGATCGGGCCGGGCGCGTAGACGAGCGCGGCGACGGCCATCGCGGCGACCACCGTGACGACCGCGGCCGCCAGGAAGCCGGTGTTGCCGGCCAGCACCACGCACACCCAGGCGAGGCCGAGCAGGCCGCCCACGGTGAGCAGCGGACGGTTGCCGGACGAGGCCACCGGGCCGGTCACGGGTGCGCCAGGCGCATGGTTTGTGCGGTGGCCACCGCGTTCAGCACGGCTCGTGCTTTGTTCAGGCATTCCACGTCCTCGTACGTCGGGTCCGAATCGGCGACGATCCCCGCGCCCGCCTGCACGTAGGCGGTCCCGTCGCGCAGCAGCGCGGTGCGGATCGCGATGGCGGTGTCGGCGTCGCCGGCGAAGTCGAGGTAACCGACCACCCCGCCGTAGAGGCCGCGGCGGGTGGGTTCCAGTTCCTCGATGATCTCCATGGCGCGGGGTTTCGGCGCGCCCGAGAGGGTACCGGCCGGGAAACACGCGGCCACGGCGTCGTACGCGGTACGGCCCGGGGCCAGTTCACCGGTCACGGTGGAGACGATGTGCATCACGTGGCTGTACCGCTCGACACGGTAGAAGTCGATCACACGCACCGTTCCCGGCGAGCACACCCTCCCGAGATCGTTGCGCCCCAGGTCGACGAGCATCAGGTGCTCGGCGCGTTCCTTCTCGTCGGCCAGCAGGTCCTTCTCCAGGATCTGGTCGTCGGCCTCGGTCTCGCCGCGCCAGCGGGTGCCGGCGATGGGGTGCGTGGTGGCCCGGCCGTCCCGCACGGTGACGAGCGACTCCGGCGAGGAACCGACGATGTCGAAGCCGTCCAGCCGCAACAGGTACATGTACGGGCTGGGGTTGGAGGTGCGCAGCACCCGGTAGACGTCGAGCGCGTCGGCCTCGGTGCGCATCTCGAAGCGCTGCGAGAGCACCACCTGGAAGGCCTCGCCGGCCAGGATCTGGTCCTTGACCGTGCGCACCCCGGCGTGGAAGGCGGGCGCCTCGGTGCCGCGGCAGAACTCGGGCTCGGGCCGCTCGAACACCGCGGCGGTGGCGCCGGCCGGGGTGCAGAGCCGCTCGGTCATGGCGTCCAGCCGGGCGACCGCGTCGTCGTACGCCTCGTCCACCCGGGCCGGGGTGTCGTCCCAGTTGACCGCGTTGGCGATGAGCGTCACCACGCCCTCGTGGTGGTCGAGCGCGGCCAGGTCGGTGGCCAGCAGCATCACCAGCTCGGGCAGCCGCAGGTCGTCCTCGGCGTGCTCGGGCAGCCGCTCCAGGCGGCGCACGGCGTCGTAGCCGATGTAGCCGACCATGCCGCCGTGCAGCGGGGGCAGCCCGGGCAGCGGGTCGGTGCGCAGCACCCGCAGCGTCTCGTCCAGGGCCTGCAGCGGGTGCCCATCGTAGTCCGCGTCGACGCCGGGCAGGCCGACCGGCGGGGTGCCGGTCCAGCGCACCCGGCCGCCCACCTCGGTGAGCGCGGCGGCGCTGCGGGCGCCGACGAACGACCAGCGCGACCAGGACCGGCCGTTCTCGGCGGACTCGAGCAGGAACGTCCCGGGGCGGTCGCCGGCCAGCTTGCGGTACAGCCCGACCGGCGTCTCGCCGTCCGCCAGCAGGCGCCGCACCACCGGGATCACCCGCCGGCCGGTCGCCAGCTCGCGGAAGTCCTCGCGGCTGGGACTGATCCGGCCGAGCCCGGTCGTCCGGTGTGCGGTGCCGATCACCGGGTCATTGTGCCGCCCGCGTTGACCGGCACCGCCGCCCGGGCCTACGCTTGTTCAACACGCGCTGAAAAAGCGCCTCTCACGAGGACGGACGGGACGGCGATGGCGGCGATCGAGGTGGACGGCCTGAGCGTCGTGCGCGGCGGGCGCACGGTGCTCGACGAGCTGTCGTTCACGGTGCCGGAGGGCTCGGTGACCGGGCTGCTCGGCCCGAGCGGCAGCGGCAAGACCACCCTCCTGCGGGTGGTGGTGGGCGTGCAGCGGATCAGCCGCGGCACGGTGACCGTGCTGGGCAGCCCGGCCGGGCTCCCCGCGCTGCGCCGCCGGGTCGGGTACACCACGCAGACGCCGTCGGTGTACCCGGACCTGACGGTGCTGGAGAACGTGCGGCACCACGCGGCGCTGCACGGGTACGGCCGGGAGTCGGCGCGGCGGGCGGCGGCCGCCACGGAGTCGGTGGGGCTGGCCGACGCCGGTACCCAGCTCGCGCGCACGCTGTCCGGCGGCCAGCGCAGCCGGGTCTCGCTGGCCTGCGCGCTGGTGGCCGAGCCCGCGCTGTTGCTGCTCGACGAGCCGACCGTGGGGCTGGACCCGGTGCTGCGCCGCGACCTGTGGGCGCTGTTCCGCACGCTGGCCGCGACCGGCACCACGCTTCTGGTGTCCAGCCACGTGATGGACGAGGCGGCGCGCTGCGACCGGCTCCTGCTGCTGCGCGGCGGGCGGCTGCTCACCGACGACACCCCGGACGGGCTGCGCGCCGCCACCGGCGTGGGTGACCTGGACGAGGCGTTCCTGCGGCTGGTCGAGCGGGTGCCGGCGTGAACCCCGCGCTGACCCTGGCGACGACGCACCGGGTGCTCTCACAGCTGCGCCGGGACCGCCGCACGCTGGCTCTGGTGATCGTGGTGCCGTGCGTGCTGCTCTGGCTGTTCTCCGAGCTGTTCGCCGACGCGCCGGTGATCTTCCAGCGGCTCGCGCCCACCATGCTCGGGGTGTTCCCGTTCATCACCATGTTCCTGGTGACCAGCGTGGCCATGGTGCGGGAGCGCACCAGCGGCACCCTGGAGCGGCTGCTGACGACGCCGCTCGGCAAGGCCGACCTGGTGCTCGGGTACGGGCTGGCGTTCGGGCTGCTCTCGCTGGTGCAGGCCGGGGTCGCGTGCGCGGTGGCGCTCGGGCTGCTCGGCATGGACGCGCCGGCCTCGGTGACCGTGCTGGTCCTGGTCGCGGTCGGTAACGCGCTGCTCGGCGCGGCGCTCGGGCTGGGGTTCTCGGCACTCGCCGCCACCGAGTTCCAGGCAGTGCAGTTCATGCCGGCCGTGGTGCTGCCGCAGGTGCTGCTGTGCGGGCTCATCGTGCCCACCGATCGGATGGCCGACTGGCTGGACGCGGTGAGCCGGGTGATGCCGCTGCGGTACGCGGTGGAGGCCATGACCACGCTCACCGGGGCGGCCACCGTGCAGGGCCGGGTGTGGGCGGACCTGGCGGTCATCGTGGGCTGCGCGGCGGTGGCCCTCGGCCTGGGCGCGGCCACCCTGCGCCGCCGCACGGCGTGAGGACGTCCAGACTGGTCGCGTGACGGAGAGCGTGACGGCGACCGGCGGGGGCCGGCGCAAGGGCCGGCGGCCGGCCGGCGAGGACACCCGGGCGGCGCTGCTGGAGGCCGCCCGGCAGGTCTTCGTCGAGCAGGGCTACGACGGCGCCACGGTGCGCTCGATCGCCGCGATCGCCGGCGTGGACGCGGCCATGGTGAACCACTGGTTCGGCGGCAAGGAGGCGCTGTTCGCCGCGGCCATGCGCATCCCGGTGGACCCGACGGCGCTGGTGGACGAGCTGCTCGGCCCCGGCCCGGACGGGCTCGGCGAGCGGATCGTGCGGCGCTTCCTGGGGGTCTGGGACGCCACCAGCGGCGGGGCGCTCATCGCCATGCTGCGCTCGGTGAGCTCGCACGAGCCCGCCGCCCGGATGATGCGCGAGTTCATCACGCGGGTCCTGTTCGGCCGGCTGGTGGCCCTGCTGGGCGCCGACCGGCCGGAGCTGCGGGCGGCGTTGTGCGGCAGTCAGATCGTCGGGCTGGCCATGGTGCGCTACGTGATCCGGCTGGAGCCGCTGGCCTCGGCGGACGTGGACACGGTGGCCGCGGCGGTGGGGCCGAACCTGCAGCGCTACCTCACGGGCCCACTGTGAGCGGCAGCGACTCGGTGAAGCACGTGGGCGTGCCGGTGTGACAGGCCGGGCCGACCTGGTCCACCACGAGCAGCAGCGCGTCGCCGTCGCAGTCCACCCGCACCTCGTGCACGTGCTGGGTGTGACCGGAGGTCTCGCCCTTCTCCCAGAGCCGGCCGCGGCTGCGCGAGAAGTACGTGGCGCGCCGGGTGGTGAGCGTGCGGTGCAGCGCCTCGTCGTTCATCCAGGCGACCATGAGCACCTCGCCGGTGCCGCGGCGCTGGGCCACCGCGCACACCAGGCCGTCGGCGTCGCGGCGCAGCCGGGCCGCGACCGACGGGTCCAGCCCGCCGGCCG
>DASWTI010000138.1:0-13715 GCA_036402215.1 Pseudonocardiaceae bacterium | reverse complement strand
AGGCCGGTGGGCGCCGCGATCGGGAGGGTGTCGGACGGTGCGCCGCCACGGGTTCGCGGACCGGCCGCGGACGAGGGCCGGGGTGCCGGCCGGATCACCGGGGCGTCAGCACGGGTCGCACGCGGCCGGACGGGTCAGGCGGCCTGCTTGGTCGCCCAGAAGATGGTGTCGATCTCGGCGATGAGGTCGAGCAGCTCCTGGCCGGTCTTCGGGTCCGTGGAGCCCTTGGCGCCGCCGGCGCCGGCGGCCTTGGTGGCCCGGTTGAACAGCTCGTGCAGGTTCGGGTGGGCCTCGAAGTGCGGCGGCTTGAAGTAGTCCGTCCACAGCACCCACAGGTGGTGCTTGACCAGCTCGCAGCGCTGCTCCTTGATCTGCACGGCGCGCTCGCGGAACACCGGGTCGTCGTTCGCCTGGTACTTCTCCTGGATCGCCTTCACCGACTCGGCCTCGATCCGGGCCTGTGCCGGGTCGTACACCCCGCACGGCAGGTCGCAGTGCGCGGTGGCCTCGATGCGGGGGCGCGACGAGAGTCGCATCGTTCCTCCTGAGCTGTGGATGTTCCGACGGGCGCGACACTACTCCGGGCGACTGGGCCCGGCAGGGAGGGCGACATGAGCGCGGACGGAACACCGGCCACCCCGCGGCGCGGCCTGCGGCGGGTGCTGGTCCGGGGCCCGTCGATGTCCCCGGCGCTCTCCGACGGCGACGTCGTGCTGGTGCGGTTCGGGCGTGTCGCGCGTCCCGGCGACGTGGTGCTGGTGCGCTGGGACGCCCGGCCGGCGCAGCTCTCCGTCAAGCGCGCGGTGCGCCCGGACGGCGACGGCTGGCACGTGCGCGGGGACAACCCCTTCGGGTCGACGGACTCCCGCACGCTCGGGCCGGCGCGCGTGGTGGGCGTGGCGCTGGCCCGGCTCTGGCCACGCCCGGCACGGCTGCGCCCGGCCGGATCACCGGCGGCCGGCGACCCACCCGGCCGGTAGCCGCCCTCGCCGCCGGCGGTCCGCGGCGGACGGTGGGACGGCGCCAGGCCGGTCCGCCCGCCGGCGGAGCACCGTCAGCGGGACGCGGCGGCGCGGAGTTCGGCGTAGCGGGCCAGGCACGCCTGGTAGCTCGGCAGCCGGCCGGCGGCGCGGGTGTCGGCGAGGCTCGGTGCGGCCAGGTCCCGCTCGGACAGCACGAGCTCCACGTCGTCCGGCCAGGGCAGCGCCAGCTCGGGGTCCATCGGGTTGATCGCGAACTCCGCCCCGGGGTTGTACCCGGCGGAGCACAGGTAGCTGATGGCGGTGTCGTCGGTGAGCGCGACCATGGCGTGCCCCAGGCCCTCGGACACGTACACCGCGCGCAGCGAGGTCTCGTCGCAGTGCACGACGTCCCACTGGCCGAAGGTGGGCGAGCCCTCGCGCAGGTCCACCACCACGTCGAGGAACGCGCCGCGCGGGCAGTACACGTACTTCGCCTGGCCGGGCGGCACCGCGGCGAAGTGCACGCCGCGCACCACGCCGCGCCGCGACACGCTGTGGTTGGTCTGCGCGACGTGCAGCGGGTGGCCGAGCACCTCGACGAACGACTCCTCTGTGTAAGGCGTGAGGAACAGCCCGCGGCTGTCCGGGAACACCGTCGGGGAGAACTCGAACGCACCGGGCACCGAGAGGTCGCGCACCTTCATGCCGCCGAGGGTAATCGCCGCGCGGACGCGCGCGGCGTGGGCGGTCTCAGCGCAGGCAGCGGAAGTAGAGGAATCGCGGCCGGGTCAGCAGCAGCGGGTAGAAGCCGGGGTCCAGCGCCTCGCCCTCCGGCAAGGGGCGCGGCTCCACCAGCCGGTCCACGGTGAACCCGGCGTCGCGCAGCGCGTCGAAGCACGCGCTCAGCGGTCGCCGCCAGAACCGCACGGTCATCCGCCGCCCGCCGTCGATCGGCCAGGAGTCGGTGAGGCGCTCGGTGACGAAGTAGTCGGGCCGGTCGAACCAGCGCCAGTCCTCACCGGGGTGGTGCACGGACATCACCAGCGCGCCGCCGGGCCGCAGCACCCGGTGCAGCTCGCGCAGGGGCGGCCCCCAGTCCTCCAGGTAGTGCAGCACCAGCGACGCCGTGACCAGGTCGAACGCCGAGGACGGCAGGTCCAGCGGCTCCGCCAGGTCGGCCAGTACCAGCCGCACCTCCGGGCCGAGCCGCTCCCGCGCCAGGTCCAGCATCACGGCGCTCGCGTCCAGCCCGGTGACCCGGGCGCCCCGATCGGCCAGCTCGCCCGACAGGTACCCCGCGGCGCAGCCGGCGTCCAGCACGTCGAGCCCGGCGACGTCCCCGGCGAGGGCGAGGACGGCGGGCCGGTCGTAGTAGGCGTTGCAGGAGTTGGTGGCGGTGTGCCTGGCGTACGCCGCGCCCGCCTCGTCGTACGCCTCGTGCCCCATGCGGCCCAGCCTAGGGACGCTCCTCGAAGCAGGAGGTGAAGGACCACGCGCACGCGCCAACGGGGCGAATGGTCCATTCACCCCAGCGAGGGGGGCGCGCCGAGGCGCGACCGAGGCGCCCTCGGAGGCGTCTCCTGAAGCGCCCTCGGAGGCGCCCTCGGAGCGCCCCGGGCCGAGCGGGCGGGAGGCGCACGGCAGAAGTACACAGAGTGACGCCGGACGCACGCGTGCTGTGACGGCGGACGCACGCCACGCCAAAGACACTACGGAGTGAAACCTGCCAAACTATGCGCACAGACGTCAGCGTCGGGCGACGGCCGTGACCCCGGCCGTGGCACCCGGGGCCGGCACCGCGCCACCGGCGGCACCCCGCTGGGCGTCGGGTGCGTTCCGCGTGGGCAGCGACTGCCCGGGCCACCACGAAGGGGACTGCCGTGGAGCAGACCGTTACGAACGACGTCACCGAGATCACCGACGAGGAGATCTTCGCCGCGCACGAAGGCGGCAAGCTGGCCGTGGGCCTGACGGCCCCGCTGGACACCGTACGGGCGCTGTCGATCGCCTACACGCCGGGCGTGGCGAAGGTGAGCCGCGCGATCGCCGCCGACCCGGCGCTCGCGGCCCGCTACACCTGGACCAACCGGCTGGTCGCGGTGGTCAGCGACGGCACGGCCGTGCTCGGCCTCGGCGACATCGGCCCGCGCGCCTCGCTCCCGGTGATGGAGGGCAAGTCCGCGCTGTTCAAGGCGTTCGGCGGCCTCGACTCGATCCCGATCGTGCTGGACACGACGGACGTGGACGAGATCGTGGAGACGCTGGTGCGGCTGCGGCCGACGTTCGGCGCGGTGAACCTCGAGGACGTGTCGGCCCCGCGCTGCTTCGAACTGGAGCGCAAGCTCGTCGAGGCGCTGGACTGCCCGGTGATGCACGACGACCAGCACGGCACGGCGATCGTCACGCTGGCCGCGCTGCGGGGCGCGTGCACGGTGCTGCGGCGCGACATGGCCCCGCTCAAGGTGGTCATCGCCGGGGCCGGGGCGGCGGGCGTGGCGTGCGCCAAGATCCTGCTGGCCGCGGGCGTCAAGGACATCACGCTGATCGACTCCAAGGGCGTCATCCACGCCGCCCGCGACGGCCTGAACCCGGTGAAGGTGGAGCTGGCGGCGATCACCAACCCGCGCGGGCTGACCGGCGAACTGGTCGAGGCGCTCGTGGACGCCGACGTGTTCCTCGGGCTCTCGGCGGCGACCGTGCCGGAGGAGGCGGTGGCCGCGATGGCGCCGGACGCCATCGTGTTCGCGCTGTCCAACCCGGACCCGGAGATCCACCCCGACGTGGCCGCCCGGCACGCGGCGATCGTGGCCACCGGCCGCAGCGACTTCCCCAACCAGATCAACAACGTGCTCGCCTTCCCCGGCATCTTCCGCGGCGCGCTGGACGCCGGCGCCCGCCGGATCACCGAGGGCATGAAGCTCGCCGCGGCGGACGCCATCTACTCGGTGGTGGCCGACGACCTGGCGGCGGACCGCATCGTGCCGAGCCCGCTCGACCCGCGGGTGGGTCCCGCGGTGGCGGCGGCGGTGGCCGCGGCGGCCGTGGTTGAAGGGGTGACGCGCTGACAGCTTGTCGTGCTGCGCACACGGAGTGTTGACGGGTCTCACCGCGTCCGGCGGTGAGACCCGCTCTGTTCCCCCCAATGGGGCTACTTTGGGTGCCGGGAGCGTCACCCAGCGAGGAGACTTGGCGTTACTGCTAGTGCTTCCATGCGGACTGTTCGGCGGCAAGGTTGCGGAACGTGTTGCCCCGGCACCTCGATACGCGGTCGAATAGGCCGGGCGAACGACCGTTCAGCTGAGCTGTCGGGGTTTCGCGACACGGTGTACAAGGTCGTGTCGGGCAATGGTGGGAGGGCGTGCGCATCCCGGACGCCGGGGTCCGCGCGGGTACGGGGGCCATGACAGCGAGAGGTGAGGCGTGACCGAGCAGGTCGACCGAGCCGTTTTCGCGCACGCCGACGAGGTGACGGCCACCATCAACGGCCACGGGTGCCGACCGCTGTACCGGCTGCCCGACGCCCCGGGCCTGGTGTGCGACGCCCGCGGGGTGGTCGTCCAGGCCAACGAGGCCCTCGCCCGGCTGGCCGGGTTGCCCGGCCCCGACGAGCTGATCGGCGCCCGGATGCACCGCTTCGTGCTGGGCTCCGACGACGACGCGGCGCTGGCCTGGCCGGCCGGCGGACCGGTCACCCGGGTGCGCGTGGTGCGGGTGCCGCTGGCGCCCGTCCAGGACGGCACCGAGCTGGTGATGGTGCTGCTGGTGGACGTCTCGGACCTGCAGCAGGCCGTGCACGCCCTGGCCGAGGAGCGCCGCCGCGTCGCCGAGGTGGAGCGGGTGGCCGGCATCGGCTCCTGGGAGTACGACCCGCGTACCGGCGAGACGGTCTGGTCGCAGAGCCACTACGAGCTGCTCGGCATCCGGCCCGGCACGGTGCGCCCCGGGGCGGGTGCCGTGCTGGACGTGACGCACCCGGAGGACCGCGACGCCCTGTCCGCGTACTGGCAGGAACACGTGTCCTCCGGCCACACCATCGACATCGAGTACCGCATCCGCCGCCCCGACGGCGACTGGCGCCGGCTGCACGGCCTGGCCAAGGCGCAGCGCGACACCGCCGGCCGGCTGGTGCGGTTCACCGGCTCGATCCGCGACATCACCGAGCAGCGGCGGGCCGAGGCCGCGCTCGCCGACGAGCGGGCGCGCCTGCTGGAGGCGCAGCGCATCTCGCGGATGGGCAGCTGGGAGGTCGACCTGACCACCCGGCGCCCCTACTTCAGCGAGGCGCTCGTCGAGATGTACCTGGAGCTGGGCGTGGACCCGGCGGTGGACCCGCTGGCCGCCGTGCACCCCGACGACCGGCACCTGCTGGGCGAGCTCATCTCGCGGCTGGCCGGCGGACCGGCGTCGATGACCATCGAGGTGGAGTTCCGCGGCGCGCCGCCGGTGGACGCCGTGTACGTGTGCCGGGCGCGCGGCGAGCGCAACGCGGCCGGCGAGCTGACCCGGGTGCTGGGCACCGTGCAGGACGTCACCGAGCCGCGGGCCATGGAACGGCAGCTCCGCGAGGAACGCCGCCGGCTGGCCGACGCGCAGCGGGTGGCGCGCACCGGCACCTGGGAGTGGGACCCGGCGACCGACCGGGTGATCTGGTCGGAGATGCTGCACGAGCTGTACCAGGTGCCGCCCGACGAGCCGGTGACCTACCAGAGCTACCTGGCGATGGTGCACCCCGACGACCGGGACTGGCTGGACGCGGCCTGCCGCGGCATCACCACCGAGGGCCGGCCGATGGAGGGCGAGCACCGCGTGGTGCTGCGCGACGGCACGCAGCGGGTGTTCCGGGCGCACGGCGCGCTGATCACCGCGCCGGACGGGCGGCGCACGGTCGTCGGCACCGCGCAGGACGTCACCGAGGAGCGCGCGGCCGAGGCCCGGATGCGCCGCTCCAGCCAGCGGTTCGCCGACCTGGTGTCGATCACGCCGGTGGGCATCGGGCTGTTCGACGCCGCCGAGCGGCTGGTGGACGCCAACGACTCGCTGTGCAAGCTGCTCGGCTACTCGCTGGACGAGCTGCGCGGCATGACCACGGAGGCGCTGACCCACCCGGACGACCGCCCCGGGCACCTGCCGCCGGTGACGAAGGTGCTGGCCAGCGGGCAGAGCAGCTACACGGTGCCGCAGGTGGTGCTGCTGCGCGCGGACGGCCAGGCGGTGTACTGCGAGCTGCACATCTCGGTGTCCGAGCAGGACGACGGGCAGCAGTTCTGGCTGGTGGTGTTCAGCGACATCACCGAGCGGCGGCGGGCGGCCGAGGTGCTGCGCCACCAGGCGACGCACGACGACCTGACGGGGCTGCCGAACCGGTTCGCGGTCAAGGAGATGCTGGCGCGGCTGATGTCCGGGCCGACCCGCGACCGGGTGGCCGTGCTGTTCTGCGACATCGACAACTTCAAGCGGGTCAACGACTCGCTGGGCCACGACGCCGGCGACGAGCTCCTGGTGGCGCTGGCCAAGCGGCTGCGGGCGGGCATGCCGGAGGGCTGCATGCCGGCCCGGCTCGGCGGCGACGAGTACCTCGTGATCTGCCCGGACACCGAGACCGTGGGCGGGGTCGAGGCGCTCGTCGCGCAGGTGTCCGACCTGCTGCGCACCGCGGTGGCGCTGCGCGGCCAGCCGGTGCAGGTGTCCGCCACCATCGGTGCTGCCGTGCCGAACAGCTCGTCCACCGCGCCGGAGGACCTGCTGCGGTTCGCCGACGCGGCGATGTACCAGGCGAAGCGGACCGGGCGCGGGCGGGTGGCGCTGGCCAGCGCGGCGCTGATGGACTCGGCGGACCGGCAGGTGGCGCTGGAGGGCCAGCTCCGCGAGGCGCTGGCCCGCGACGGGCTGACCCTGCACTTCCAGCCGGTGGTGGACGCGAGCGGCGCGGTGGTGACCGCCGAGGCGCTGGTGCGCTGGCACCACCCGGAGCGCGGAATCCTGCCGCCGACGACGTTCCTGCCGGTGGCCGAGCAGGGTGACCTGCTGCGCGAGCTGGACCGGTGGGTCCTGCGGACCGCGCTGCGCGAGGCCGCCACCTGGCCGTCGGTGGACGGCCGCCAGGTGGGCGTGGCGATCAACCTGGCCGGGCTGCTGCCCGGCGACCCGGAGTTCGTGGAGACGGTGGCCACCGCGGTCGCCGAGGCCGGCATCGACTACGACCGCGTGGTGCTGGAGCTGGTGGAGACCACGCTCGTCGACCTGCCGTCCAAGCCGCGCGGGGCGATGGCCGAGCTCGTCGGACGCGGCGTCCGGTTCGCGGTGGACGACTTCGGCACGGGCTACTCGTCGCTGGCCCGCCTCAAGGAGCTGCCGGCCCAGATCGTGAAGATGGACCGCCAGTTCGTCTCCGGCGTCGGCACCAACCCCTCCGACTTCGCCGTCGCCCGTGCCGTCGTCGACATGGCCCGCGCCATGAACCGCTCCTGCGTCGCCGAGGGCGTCGAGACCGCCCAGCAGTTCCACGTCCTGCGCGGCATGGGCGTCGACGCCTACCAGGGCTGGCTGTTCTCCCGCTCGGTGCCGCCGGCGGAGTTCCGCGCGGTCCTGGCCCTCGGCCCGCTGCACGTCCCCCGCACCGGCTGAGCCGCCGCGGACCGCCGGCCCGGCCGTCGTCAGCCCTGGGTGCCGGAGAGGATGGAGAAGACCTCGCCGTGCGGACCGGTGAGGGTGGCGAAGCGGCCGACGCCGGGCAGCTGGGCCGCCGGGATGCTGAGCCGGCCGCCGAGGGCGACGGCGCGGGAGACCGAGGCGTCGCAGTCGTCGACGGCGAAGTGGACGAGCCAGTGGTCGGGGAGATCGGCCGGGGCGTCCGCCTGCATGGCGCTCAGCCCGCCGGCGGGGCTGCCGTCGGGGCAGCGGAACACGCGGTACCCCTCGCCGCCGGGCAGGTCGGAGACCTCGGCGGTCCAGCCGAACACGGCGCCGTAGAACGCCTCGGCGGCGGACACGTCGCGGGCGCTCAGCTCGGCCCAGGTGAAGGTGCCGTGCTCGTCCACCAGGCCGCTGCCGGCGTGACCTCCGGCCTGCCAGGCGGAGAACGGGCCGCCGGTCGGGTCGGCGAGGACCGCCATGGAGCCGATGCCGGGTATGGCGCCGGGCTCGCTCAGCACGTGGCCGCCGGCCTCGGTGACGGCCTTCGCGGTGGCGGCCACGTCGGCGCTGGCGAAGTACGTGGTCCACCACGGGGTGCCGGACTCCTCGGCACGGCCGATCGCGGCCACCGGGCGGTTCTTCAGCATGCACATCCGGTACTCGCCCTCGGCCGGCACCTCCCAGCCGAACAGCCCGCCGTAGAAGGCCGCCGACGCGTCGGGGTCCGGGGAGCCGAGGTCGATCCAGCACGGCGTGCCGGGCGCATGGGCATCGCGTTCCGTCATGCCGTGGGACGGTACGCCCGGCCCCCGACAACCGCACCCGCCACGACAAGGAGCGCGGGGGTCTCGGCGTTTCCCGAATACGTCGCCATGATCGGCCACCGTCGTTTTCCGTGGCCGATGACGAGCCCGCCCGCGACGGACGGTCCGTGGCGTCCGCGGGTATGGCGGAGTTCCGGGAAACCGCACGGCCATACCGCCGTGGTATCCGACGAAAGGTGCGCGGTGCCGAAGCCGCGCGCCACGCTGGGTGACCCAACTTCACTGAAACGGACCATGGGAAAAGGTGTAACGATTTCTGCCTCTCCGCGATCGGGTTCGTCGCTAGACTCGCCCCGTGGAGCTGGAGTTGCGGCATGCCCGCCTGGTCTCGGCGGTGGCACGCGCCGGCAGCATCTCCCGGGCGGCCCTCCTGCTCGGCCTGCCACAGCCCAGCGTGACGGCCCAGCTGCGGCGGATCGAGCGCTCGCTCGGCGGCCCGCTGTTCGTCCGGTCGCGGTCCGGAGTGGAGCCCACGCCATTCGGCGAGATGTTCATCCCGCTGCTGGCCGATCTGGCGAAAAGGGCCGACGCGGTGCTCGCCCGGCTCGGTGAGCGCACGGTCCGCCGGCTCCGGCTCGGCAATATCGGACCGACCGGGCCGGATTTCCACGCGGCGGTTTCCCGCGCCTTTCCCGAGCACCTGGTCCGCACCGTCTCGATGGAACCGGCGGCGGCCGTCCGGGCACTCGCCGAGGGCCTGCTGGACGCCGCCGTCGTCCGCGAGCTGCCGGCCGGCGGCCCGATCGACGGCACGGCCCAGCTCGGCGCCAGCCAGGTCGTCCGCGAGCCGTTCTGGGTGCTCGCGCCCGCCGGCCACCCGCTCGCCGGGCAGCCGCACGTGCGGCTCTCCCAGCTCGCCGCGCAGCGCTGGATCCGCCGCGGCCTGGGCGGCCCGTACGCCGAGCTCGAGGACCGCATCTTCCACACCATCGGTCACTTCGAGCCCGAGGTGGTGCACCACGCCGCCTCCTACCAGGAGACCGCCGACTGGGTGCGCCGCGGCGACGTGCTGGCGCTGGTGCCGCCGCGCCACCACGGCGAGGGCGTGTGCCTGATCCCGCTGGCGGACGCGCCCTGGTCCGGTCTCAAGCTCCTGTGGCAGCCGCACAGCGTCGACGAGGCGAGCGCCCGCGCGCTGCTGCGGCTGGTGCGCGGCCACTACTGCCTGGCCGCCAGGGCCTGCCCGCGGTACTGGGCGTGGATCCGTGACCACCCGCAGCGGTTCGAGGAACTGGCCGGCTTCCTGGACGACGTGCCGGTGCCCGAGCAGCAGCCGCCGGGCGCGGCCGCCCTGTCCGGCCCGGCCGAGGCCCCCCAGGCGCAGTAGACCCGCCCGACCAGCGGCTCCGTGGGGGACGGCGGAACCGGCCGATCGGGCCGGGTCTCGACACGGTCTCGACGCCTCGGTTCCCTGTCGCCGGTGTCGGTGGGGGCCGCTACTGTCACCCGTACGGCGGCGGCCGGCGAGTGGCCGCCGGTGACCGGGAGAGGTCCCCGGCGTGATCGAGTTCAGGGCCGTCACCAAGCGGTTCCCGGATGGAACGACGGCCGTCGACGCGCTCGACCTGACCGCCGAGTCCGGTCAGGTGACCGTGTTCGTGGGTCCGTCCGGCTGCGGCAAGACCACGTCGCTGCGCATGATCAACCGGATGATCGACCCCACCTCGGGCTCGATCCACATCGACGGCACCGACGTGCGCTCCACCGACCCGGCCGTGCTGCGCCGCGGCATCGGCTACGTCATCCAGCAGGCCGGGCTGTTCCCGCACCGGACCGTGCTGGACAACGTGGCGACCGTGCCGATGCTCATCGGCTGGGGCCGGCGCAGGGCCAGGGCCAGGGCCGCCGAGCTGCTGGAGCTCGTGGGCCTGCCGTCCGCGATGGGCGCCCGCTACCCGACCCAGCTCTCCGGCGGCCAGCAGCAGCGGGTCGGGGTGGCCCGCGCGCTCGCCGCCGACCCGCCGGTGCTGCTGATGGACGAGCCGTTCTCCGCCGTCGATCCCGTGGTCCGGGAGGGCCTGCAGGACGAGCTGCTGCGACTGCAGTCCGAGCTGGGCAAGACGGTCGTGTTCGTCACCCACGACATCGACGAGGCGATCAAGCTCGGCGACCGGGTTGCGGTGCTGCGCGAGGGCGGCGTGCTCGCCCAGTTCGCGCCGCCGGCCGAGCTGCTGTCCGGCCCGTCGGACGACTTCGTGTCCTCGTTCGTCGGCCGCGACCGCGGCTATCGCGGGCTGTCCTTCGTCGCGGCCGACGGCCTCGCGGTGCACCCGCTGCGGACGGTGCCCCTCGGCGAGCCCGCGGCCACCGACGACGGCTGGCGGCTCGCGGTGGACGGCGACGGCCGCCCGCGCGGCTGGCTGCCCCCGGGGACCGCGCCGGACGGCCCGCTCGCCGAGGACGTGCTGGTGCCGGGGGGTTCGCTGTACACGCGGGGAGCCTCGCTGCGCGGCGCGCTGGACTCGGCGCTGTCCTCTCCCGGCGGGTACGGGGTGGCCGTCGACGGCGACGGCATGCTGGTCGGCGGGGTGCTCGCCGACGACGTGCTGGACGCGCTGCGGGGCCACCGGGTCGCCCGGTGATCGAGGACCTGTCCCGTTACCTCGGCAACCCGCGCAACGTCGACGCGGTGCTGGAGCTGCTCCTCGTGCACGTGCGGCTCGCGCTGCTGCCGCTGGTGCTCGGGCTCGTCGTTGCGGTGCCCGTCGGCTGGGCCGCGCAGCGCTTCCGCCGGGTGCGCGGCGCGGTGCTGGGCGCCACCAACATCGTCTACACGGTGCCCTCGCTGGCGCTGTTCGTGATCCTGCCGTCGATCCTGGGCACCAAGATCCTGGACGAGATCAACGTCGTGGTGGCGCTCGCCGTCTACACCGCCGCGCTGCTGGTGCGCCCCGTGGTCGACGCGCTCGACGCGCTCCCCGGGCACGTGCTCGCGGCGGCCACCGCGATGGGCTTCCGCCCGGCGCGGCGGTTCCTCACCGTGGAGCTGCCGCTCGCCGTGCCGGTGCTCGCCGCGGGGGTGCGGGTGGCGTCGGTCAGCAACATCTCCCTGGTGAGCGTCGGCGCGCTGATCGGCGTCGGCGGGCTCGGCCAGCTGTTCACCGAGGGCTTCCAGAGTGCCTACGACCCGCCGATCATCGTCGGCATCGTGCTCACCCTGGCGCTGGCGCTGGTGGTGGACGCGCTGCTGGTCGGCCTGCGGCGGGTGCTCACCCCGTGGCAGGCACCGGCGAGGGCCGGCGCCGGGCGGGGTGCGGCGTGATCGGCACCGTGTTCGGCTGGCTCACCGACGGCACCAACTGGACCGGCGGCGACGGCCTGCTGCGCCGCATCCTGGAACACCTGCGGTACACGGTGATCGCGGTGCTCGGCGCGGCCGTGGTCGCGGTGCCGCTCGGGCTGGCCGTCGGGCACACCGGCCGCGGCGGCACGGTGGCGGTCGGCGTGGCGAACGCCATGCGCGCGCTGCCGACCCTCGGCGTGATCACCCTGCTGTCGCTGACGCTGGGCATCCTGAAGACCGGCCCGGTGCTGCTCGGCCTGGGCATCCTCGCCGTGCCGCCGATCCTGGCCGGCGCCTACGCCGGCGTGCAGTCTGTGGACCGCGCCGTGGTGGACGCGGCGGCCGGCGTCGGCATGACCTCGTGGCAGCGCCTCTGGAAGGTCGAGGTGCCGCTCGCCATGCCGCTGCTGCTCGGCGGCCTGCGCGGCGCCGTCCTGCAGGTGGTGGCCACCGCGACCGTCGCGGCCTACGTGGGGCTCGGCGGCCTGGGCCGGCCGCTGCTCGACGGGCTGCGGGTCACCGACTACCCGCGCGTCGCGGGCGCCGCGATCGTCGTCGCGGTGCTCGCCGTGCTGCTCGACCTCGCGCTCGCGCTGGTGCAGCGCCAGGTCGTACCCCGCGGGCTGCGGCTCGCCCGGACATCGGTCGGCGGAGCGCGCTGATCCGGTAGTGAGAGGAAACGAACGAAGATGAGGCAAACCCTGACCACAATGGTCTCGGTACTGGCCGCAGGGGTTCTCGCGGTCGGGATCGCCGGCTGCGGGTCCGACGATCCGCTCGCGCCGGCCGAGAGCTCGGGCACGAACGGAGCCGGCGCTCCCATCATCGTGGGCTCGGCGGACTTCACGGAGAACGTGCTGCTCGCCGAGATCTACGCCGGTGCCCTGCGCGGCGCCGGCGCCGAGGTCGTCGTCAAGCCGCGGGTCGGCACCAGGGAGACCCTGGTGAAGGGCCTGCAGGACAAGTCGCTCGGCGTGGTGCCGGAGTACAGCGGCAACCTGCTGGCGTACCTGGACAAGGCAGCCACCCAGGCCCAGCCCGACGAGGTCTACACGGCGCTGAAGGACAAGATGCCCGACGGGCTCACGGTGCTGGAGCAGTCGCAGGCCGAGGACTCCGACGTCCTGGTGGTGACCCAGGAGACGGCCACCACGCACAGCCTGGAGACCCTGGAGGACCTGGGCGCCAAGTGCGGCGAGTTCGTGCTCGGCGCGGCCGGCGAGTGGAAGGACCGCTGGGAGGCCAAGATCAAGGAGCTGTACGGCTGCACCTTCAAGGAGATCCGCACCACCGACGCCGGTGGCCCGGTGACCGTGGAGGCGCTCAAGACCGGCCAGGTCCAGGTGGCGAACCTGTTCACCACGGCCTCGGCCATCGACGCCAACAGCTTCGTGCAGCTGCGCGACACCAAGCGCATGTACCCGGCGCAGAACGTCGTGCCGTTCGGCCGCGCGGACGTCCTGAACGAGGCGGCGACCGACGCGCTGAACAAGGTGTCGGACTCGCTCACCACCGAGCTGCTGACCGGCCTGGTCTCGCGGGTCGAGGTCGACAAGGAGAACGTGGCCGACGTGGCCGCCGACTTCCTGCGCGACGCGGGCATCCCCGCGGGCTGATCGCGACGTCAGCCCGCAGGCTCGTCACGTGGCCCGGCCGCCGTTCCCGGCGGCCGGGCCACGGCCGTTCCCGGGGTGCCGCCGATCCGGGTGGTCAGCTCGGCGGCGGCGCGGCGGACCAGCCGGGCCAGCTCCGGCCACTCCTCCCCGCACGTGCGCTCCTCCTCCCGGCCGGCCCGCTCCGTGATCCGGTGCGCGGCCCGGCCGGGTTCGTCCCCGGCCCGGTCGTCTCGGTCCAGACCCCGGCCGGGGTGCCCGGGGCACTCGTGCGGGAACGTCACGCCGACGGCGGCGGTGGGGCGGCCACCGTGGTCCAGCACCGGCGCCGCCACCGAGGCGAAGCCGGGCGTGACGTGGCCGTCCTCCACCGCCCAGCCGCGGCGGCGCTCCGCCCCCA
>DASWTI010000137.1:0-2956 GCA_036402215.1 Pseudonocardiaceae bacterium | reverse complement strand
GCGGACGTACCAGTTGGTCAGCGCCTCCAGGTACTCCCGCACCCCCGCGCACGCGCCGGACAGGTCGTAGACGTCCAGCGCCGCGCGGGTGTCGACCACCAGCTCCTGCGTCTTCGCCAGCACGTAGCGGTCGAGCACGTGCGGCGAGTCCGTCCGCCACGTGCCCTCGACGCCCTCCGCGTTCGCGTACAGCGCCAGGAAGTACCACGTGTTCCACAGCGGCAGCACCGCCTGGCGAACCGCGTCGCGGATGCCGCGCTCGGTCACCACCAGGTCGCCGCCACGCAGGATCGGCGAGGACATCAGGAACCAGCGCATGGCGTCCGAGCCGTCGCGGGAGAACACCTCGTTGACGTCCGGGTAGTTCTTGCGCGACTTGGACATCTTCTGGCCGTCGTCGCCGAGCACGACGCCGTGCGCCATGCACGTGCGGAACGCCGGCCGGTCGAACAGCGCCGTGGCCAGCACGTGCATGGTGTAGAACCAGCCGCGGGTCTGGCTGATGTACTCGACGATGAAATCGCCCGGGTAGTGGTGCTCGAACCAGTCGGCGTTCTCGAACGGGTAGTGCACCTGGGCGAACGGCATCGAGCCGGACTCGAACCAGCAGTCCAGCACCTCGGGCACCCGCCGCATGGTGGCGCGGCCGCTCGGGTCGTCCGGGTTGGGCCGGGTGAGCTGGTCGACGTACGGCCGGTGCAGGTCCGTGGGGCGTACGCCGAAGTCGCGTTCCAGCTCGTCGAGCGAGCCGTACACGTCCACCCGCGGGTACGCCGGGTCGTCGGACACCCAGACCGGGATCGGCGAGCCCCAGTAACGGTTGCGGGAGATCGACCAGTCGCGGGCGTTCTCCAGCCACTTGCCGAACTGGCCCTCGCCGACGCGCTCCGGCACCCAGGTGATGTCGCGGTTCAGCTCGACCATGCGGTCCCGGAAGCTGGTGACCGCGACGAACCAGGAGTTCACGGCGCGCTGGATGAGCGGGCTGTCGCAGCGCCAGCAGTGCGGGTACGGGTGGTCGTAGGTCTCGAACCGCAGCAGCGAGCCGGCCGCGCGCAGGTCCTTGACGATGGCCTTGTTGGCGTCGAACACCTGCTGGCCGGCGTACGGCGGCACCTGCTGCGTGAAGCGCCCCTGGGCGTCCACCGGGGTGACCGGCTCGATGCCGGCCGCGTCGGTGACGGTCTTGTCGTCCTCGCCGTAGGCGGGCGCCAGGTGCACCAGCCCGGTGCCGTCGTCGGTCGTCACGAAGTCCGCCGGCAGCAGTCGGAAGGCGTTCTCGCGGCCGGCGAAGAAGTCGAACGGCGGCGTGTAGCTGCGGCCGACGAGCTCGCTGCCCTTGTGCCGGGCGACCACGCGGTCCGCGGCGTCCTCGCCCAGCTCGCGGGCATAGGCGGCGAGCCGGGCCTCGGCGAGCAGGTAGCGCTCGCCCTCGTGCTCGACGGTCACGTAGTCCACGTCGGGGTGCACCGCGACCGCGAGGTTGCTCGGCAGCGTCCACGGCGTCGTCGTCCAGATGAGCGCCCGCTCCCCGGTCTCCAGCCGGAACCCGACGGTGGCCGCCGGGTCCTGCCGGTCGCGGTAGACGTCGTCCATGCGCGTCTCGGTGGCCGACAGCGGCGTCTCGCAGCGCCAGCAGTACCAGAGCACCCGGAAGCCCTGGTAGACCAGGCCCTTGTCCCACAGGGTCCGGAACGCCCACATGACGCTTTCCATGTAGTCCAGGTCGAGCGTCTTGTAGTCGTTGTCGAAGTCCACCCAGCGGGCCTGGCGGGTGACGTAGTCGCGCCACTCGCGCGTGTAGCGCAGCACCGAGGTACGGCAGGCGTCGTTGAAGGTGGCGACGCCCATCTCCTCGATCTCCGACTTGTGCCGGATGCCGAGCTGCTTCTCCGCCGCGACCTCGGCCGGCAACCCGTGGCAGTCCCAGCCGAAGCGGCGCTCGACGCGGCGCCCGCGCATGGAGAAGTACCGGGGCACGGCGTCCTTCACGTACCCGGTGAGCAGGTGCCCGTAGTGCGGCAGCCCGTTGGCGAACGGCGGGCCGTCGTAGAAGACGTACTCGTTGGCGCCGTTCGCACCGGCGGGACGCCCGTCCACGCTCGCCCGGAAGGTGGCGTCCGCCTCCCAGTAGCCGAGCACGGACTGTTCCAGCTCGGGGAACGACGGCTGGGAGGGCACCCGGTCCGGGCCGCCGGGGTTCGTGCCCTGGGAGCCGGTCATGTCGACCTGGGGGTAGGCCATCGCGGTGGTGCTCCTGTCGCGGTCGCGGTCCTGCTGCGTCCGCGGGGACGACACGCCGCTGGTCGCCGGCGTACCGCGGTACCACCCCGCTTGCGGCCCGTGGCCGGGCCGCCGCTTCGTTCACGGCTGTGACGGGCCGTCCCGTCCGGTTCTACTGAGGCCGTGCGGCCCGTTCTTCCGGAGGCTCCCCGGTGATGGCCGGATCGGTGCCTGTGCGATCCAGGGTAGCCCGCCGGGCCAACCCGGTTTCCCCGCCCCCGCGGGCCGCTCCCCGGCGGGCCGCCGGGCGGGTGCCGGTCAGCGGCGGCGGGCGGCGCGCTGGCGGGCGGCGAGGGTGGCGTCCGGACGGCAGACCGCGCACGGGCCGAAGCCGAGCTCGCGGGCCTCGGTGACGGGCAGCGGCAGCGTGAACCGGTCGCCGACCCAGCGGCAGGTGTCCAGGTGGTAGCGCGGCCGCTCGTCGATCACCCGGACCTCGGCGTCCAGGTCGGCCACGATGAACGCGTCGGCCACGTCGGCCCGCTCCTCGGCGGGCTCCACGTCCGGGTCCAGCCGTTCCCGCTCGTCCTCGTGGCCCGGGACGCCGGTGTCCGCCGCCTCGCCGTCCGCGGCGCCGGGATCCGCCGGCTCGCTGCCCGCCGTCTCGCCGTCCGTGGGGCCGTGGGTCGCCGCAGTGCCGTCCGCGGCGCCGGTGGCTGCCGCGGTGCCCGCC
>DASWTI010000136.1:0-6017 GCA_036402215.1 Pseudonocardiaceae bacterium | reverse complement strand
GTTCCGCGCGTCACCGCGCCGGGCGCTCCGGGCCGCCGGGGCCCCGGGCGGTGACCAGGCGCCAGGCCGGATCCTGCCCCGGCACGGCGGCGCGCCGCCGCCAGGACCAGCAAACCGGTCACGGCGACCAGCACCACCGCCAGCAGCACGACGGTCGCGATGAGCACCCGTTCATCTTCGCCGATGCCCCCACCACCCCCGCCGCCGCCCCTGAACGCCTCACCGGCCACCCGTACCCCGGACGACCGTGCCTCACCCGGCCGATGCCCGCGCCCGTGGAGGGGTCACCGCCCCAGGGTCACGTGCCGGGGACGCGCGGGCCGCCGGAGGGGTGACGCCGCGCCGGGATCAGGCGGCGACGACCGTGCGGGCCTTGACCGTGGGGTTGGCCGGGCCGCCGGTGATGGGATGCGGCAGCGGGCGGGCCATGAGCATGTCCGCGGTGGACTCCCCCGCGCCAGAGCGGCCGCCGTCGGTACCGGCGGGGCCGGCCCCGATGGCGTCCAGCTCGTCCAGCGGGTCGAAGGCGTCCAGGGAGTCGAGGGACTCCAGCGCCTCCAGGTCGTCCAGGCGCTCGATGCCGTCGATCCGGTCCCTGCCGTCGACGGTCTCGATCGGGCCGATGCCGGGCACGTGCTCGACGCGGCGGTCGAGGCGCTCGACGAGACGCCGCGGGCGGAGGTCGCCGGCCACGCTGTCCAGCAGGTCGGCGAGCGGCAGGCTCAGCGCGTCGCAGATGGCGGCCAGCAGCTCGCTGGACGCCTCCTTGCGACCGCGTTCGACCTCGGAGAGGTATCCGAGGCTCACCCGGGCGCTCCGGGAGACCTCGCGCAGCGTCCGGTGTTGCGAGGTCCGGGTGCGGCGCAACCGGTCCCCGATCGCTTCGCGCAGCAGCACGGCCATCTGCCTGCCTCCTCTCCCGGCCCTTCCGTATGGGGATCTTTAGTACCAGAGCTTTCACCCAACGGTACCGTGGCGGCCCCGCTCGGCGCCGAGGTCCGCTGACAGCGAACGTGCCACGGGGCGGACGACGGCCCGGGCGACGGGGCGACCGGCGCCCCGTGCGGCACGCCGGACCAGGTCCGTCCGGCGACCGGCGGCGACGCCCGGCTCTCGGTGGTGCGATCCCTGGCACCTCCCCGTACGTGGACGGAACGACCGGCCCACCCTTGGTATTCCGGCGCGGTCGAGACCCGCTGGAGCCGCGGCGGCCGGACGGCGGCCGCCAGGAACCGGCAGCGGGCGGGATGACGACGAAGGAACGTACGTCAGGGATCGGCCGGGGGTGGGATGACGGCGAGCGTGCGGCGGCCGCGGGCGCGCAGGCGCAGCGCGCGCACCACGTAGTCCAGCCCGGTCGCCATCGTCAGCACGAGCGCCAGCGCCATCGCCGCCCAGCACAGCGGATCGAGCACGGCCGGCAGCGGCAGCACGTAGAGCCCGATCGCCACGGCCTGTGCGAAGGTCTTGGTCTTGCCGCCGCGCGAGGCGGGGATCACGCCGTGCCGGATCACCCAGAACCGCAGCAGCGTCACGCCGATCTCGCGGGCCAGGATGAGCACGGTCACCCACCACGGCAGCCGGCCGAGCAGCGACAGCCCGACGAGCGCGGAGCCGATGAGCGCCTTGTCCGCGATCGGGTCCACGATCTTGCCGAAGTCGGTGATCAGGCCGCGGCGGCGCGCGAGGTCGCCGTCGAGGCGGTCGGTGAGGGAGGCGACGGCGAACACCACGGCGGCGGTGATCCGCCAGCCGGTGTGCTCGCCGTCGTCGGCGAACAGCGCCAGCACGAACACCGGCACCAGCAGCAGCCGGGACACGGTGAGCGCGTTGGCGATGTTGACCACCGGCACCGGGGTGGGCGCCGGGGCCGGCTCGGTCATCGACGATCCACGGGCTCGACGAGCAGGTCCACGCCGTCGCAGCCGACCACCTCGGCCACCACCAGGTCACCCACCGCGATGCCGGCCGGGTCGGTGAACCGGCACTCGCCGTCCTCCGGGCCCTGGTGCGCGGCGCGCCCGGCCTCGGGGGACTCGGCGAGCACCACGACGCGCTCCCCCAGCCGGTCCTCGGCGCGCTGCGCGGTGAGCTCGTCCACCAGGTCGGCGAGCACCCGGACCCGCTCGTCCACCAGCTCGGGCGGCAGCTTGCCGGGCAGGCCGGCCGCCTCGGTGCCGTCCTCGTCGGAGTAGCCGAACACGCCCACGGCGTCCAGCCGGGCCGCCTCCAGGAAGCGCCGCAGCTCGGCGAAGTCCTCCGCCGTCTCGCCGGGGAAGCCGACGATGACGTTGCTCCGCGCCCCGGCGGCCGGCGCCAGCTCCCGGGCGTCCGCCAGCAGTCCCAGGAACGAGTCCGTGGAACCGAAGCGGCGCATCCGGCGCAGCACCGGCTCGCTGGAGTGCTGGAACGACAGGTCGAAGTACGGCGCGACGCCCTCGGTGGCGGCGATCGCCCGCACCAGGCCCGGCCGGGTCTCGGCGGGCTGCAGGTAGGACACCCGCACCCGGGCGATCCCCTCGACGGCGGCGAGCCGCGGCAGCAGGGACTCCAGGGCGCGCAGGTCGCCGAGGTCCTTGCCGTAGCTGGTGGAGTTCTCGCTCACCAGGACCAGTTCGCGCACCCCCTGGCCGGCCAGCCAGGCGGCCTCGGCCAGCACCTGCTCGGGCGGCCGGGAGACGAACGAGCCGCGGAACGAGGGAATGGCGCAGAAGGAGCAGCGGCGGTCGCAGCCGGAGGCGAGCTTGAGCGGCGCGACCGGCGAGTCGTCGAGCCGCCGGCGCAGCGTGCCGCCCACCCAGGCGTGGCCGGGCACCTCGACCTCGGTGCTCGCCGCGGGACGCCGCACCGGGCTGATCGGCAGCAGCGTGCGACGGTCCGCGGGGGTGTGCGAGGGCACCGCGCGGCCGGCCAGCACGTCGTCCAGCCGGTCGCCGAGCGCCGGGTAGTGATCGAAGCCGAGCACCGCGGCGGCCTCGGGCATGCTGTCGGCCAGCTCCGCGCCGTAGCGCTCGGCGAGGCAGCCCACGGCGACCACCTTCGCGCCGGTGTCGGCGGCGGCGAGCAGCGTGTCCACCGAGTCCTTCTTGGCCGACTCGACGAAGCCGCAGGTGTTGACGAGTACCACGTCGCTCTCACCGGAGTCGGCGTCGACCAGTTCCCAGCCGCCGGCGGTCAGGCGGCCGGCGAGCTCCTCGGAGTCCACCTCGTTGCGGGCACAACCGAGGGTGAGCAGGGCGACGCGACGGGCCGTGGTGGGAGGAGGCACGCCGCTCAGCGTAACCGGCCACCTGGGAGGACTAGTTTCTCCGTCGTGACCAGACGGGTGACGGTGCGCAGGGCCAGGACCCGGGACGTCCGGGCCGTCAAGGAGCTCGTGGACGACTACGCCGCGCGGAACATCCTGCTGTCGAAGGACCTGGTCACGCTGTACGAGGACGTGCAGGAGTTCCTGGTCGGCGAGCTGGACGGCGAGGTCGTCGGGTGCGGCGCGCTGCACGTGCTGTGGGAGGACCTGGCGGAGGTGCGCTCGGTGGCGGTGGCGCCCGCGGCACACGGGCTGGGCGTGGGCCACGCGATCGTCGGCGCGCTGCTGGACCAGGCGCGCGAGCTGGGGCTGTCCCGGATCTTCGTGCTGACCTTCGAGGTGGAGTTCTTCGGCCGGCACGGCTTCACCGAGATCTCCGGCACCCCGGTGCCGCCGGAGGTGTACGAGGAGATGCGGCACTCCTACGACGCGGGCGTCGCCGAGTTCCTCGACCTGCCGTACGTGAAGCCGAACATCCTCGGCAACACCAGGATGCTGCTGACGCTCCGAACGGACCAGTGATCACCGGCCGATGCGCTGACCTGCGCCGACCGTTCGTTTCACGATGGCAAGTTCTGGCCAGGGCGTTGCTGCGTCCGGCGGTTCCGGCACGGTCGGTGCCCCGGATATCACTGCTGGTGCGAATACCCCACGCACACCCGCAGGAGAGTGCCCATGGTTTCCACCGTCCGCATGGCGCGAGCCGCGCTGCTGTCCATCACCGTCGTGATCGGCCTGCTGCTCGGCACCGGCTCGGCCTCCGCGCTGACCGAGGCCGAGCTGCGCGCGGTCACCGACAACTACCTGTTCAGCCAGTCGCTGTCGCAGTTCACCTCGACCCGCGCCGCGCGGCCGTACTCCAGCCAGCTGGACTGGAGCTCGGACGGCTGCTCGTTCTCGCCGGACGAGCCGTTCGGCTGGGAGTTCATCCGGGCCTGCCACCGGCACGACTTCGGCTACCGCAACTACAAGCGGCAGGGCCGGTTCAACGAGACCACCCGGCTGAGCATCGACAACAAGTTCCGCTCCGACATGTATGGCATCTGCGGCACGAACTGGTTCTGCAAGCGCGCCGCCGACACGTACTACTACGCGGTGCGCAACTTCGGCGCCTCGAGCGTGAGCACGGCGGACGCCGTGCGTCAGGCCAAGGCCTCCGGCGGGGTGTACGCGACCACGCTCACCGGCGTGCGGTAACGACCCTCCGGCTCACCCACGGTGGCCACCGTGCGAACTCACCCGTTCGCCGGTGGCCATCGTGCTGCCGGCGGTACCGTCCCGGCATGGCGGCGGTACTGGCACCGGATCCGGCGTGGCGCGCCGAGCCGAGCCCCGGCGGCCTGCTGCTGATCGGCGGCGCGGACGCCGTCTATCTGCTGCCGGACGTCGGCGGCACGGTCGCCGCGGAGCTCGTGGCGGTGTTCGCCGGTACCCGCCCGCCGTCGGCGCTGGGCGCGGAGGCCGGCCTGCTGGTGCCGCAGTTGCGCGGCATCGGCGCGCTGCGGGTGGAGACGACGGCGCCCCTGGTGACCGTGGGGCTGCGGGTGGTGGGCGCCCCGGCGCCGGCGCTGGCCGCCGAGCTGGCCCGGCTGCTCGGCCCGGCGTTCGTCGCCGGCGATCGGGCCGACCTCGTGGTGGTGCTGCGGACCACGGGGCTGCTGCGGGACCTGATCGACCTGGCCGGGGAGCTGCCCGGCCCGCACCTGCTGTGCGACGTGGCGAACCGCCGCACGGTGGTGCTCGGCCCGCTCGTGGTGCCGGGGCTGAGCGCGTGCCTGGGGTGCCTGGCCGGGCGGGTGGGGCGGCGCTGGGGCGACCCGGAGCCACCCGCGGTGCCCGCCGCGCTGGAGGAGACGCCGCTGGTGGCGGCCCTGGTGCACAGCGCGGTGCGCGGCGTCGCCGCCGGGCGGCTCTCGCTGCTGGAACGCACCACGAGCCTGGACCTGCACGACCTGACCGGCACGGCCGAGGACGTGCTGCCGGCCGCCGGCTGCCCGCACTGCCCGTCGGCGAGCCCGATCGGCATCCGGCTGCCCTGGGAGGACGCCCCATGACGACCCCGCGCCTGCTGCGCATGCCCGACCAGTTCACCCCGGGCCGGATGGACGTGGTGGCGGCGACGCCCACCTGCTCGTGCTGTTGTTGCTGTTGCTGCTGCGTGGCGTCCGTGGTGTCGTCGGCCGTGGTGCTGCCGGTGAGCGCGGCCCGGGCCACGGCGGACGCCCAGACGGTGGCCGCCTCCCCGGGCGGGGCCCGGCGGGCGTTCGGCCTGGCGCTGCTGACGCTCACCGCGCCGCTGGCGGTGCTCACCGTCATCGCGCTCTCGCAGGTGGCGCGGCTGTCGGCGCTCAACGACGGCGGGATCGGCATCGCGCTGGTGGCGGCCGTCGGCACGGCGGTGGCGTTCGCCGGGGACGCGCTGATCGGCCGTTCCCCGGTGGGCCGGTCGGCGCTGCTGTGGCTGCTGTTCCTCGGGCTCATCGTGCTGGAGCTGGTGGCGGCGCTCGCGCTGCTGGCCGCGGGCGTGTGGTGGCTCTACCTGGTGCTCGTCCCGGTGGCGCTGGTGGCCGGGCTGGGCCTGTACTTCCGGCGGCGCCCGGGCGCCGGGCACGGCGGCGTGGCACCACCGCCCGCGGGGTGACCGCGCCCTGGGAGGTGCTGCGGGACCGCGCGGTGGGCTGGCGTCAGGGCCCGGTGGCCGCGGCGCACC
>DASWTI010000135.1:0-6939 GCA_036402215.1 Pseudonocardiaceae bacterium | reverse complement strand
GCGCGCGAAGCCGAGCGTCGAGACGATCGAGTTGGGATTCTCGCGGTCGAGCACGTAAAAGTTCGTGACTGACTCCGCCGTGGCCGTGGGATAGCGCTCGAAGAACCCCCGCTCGTCGGCGTTGATCTGCACGACAGAAAGCCAGCTGTTGCTCTCGCGCGTGTCGCGCGCGAACGTCTCCGTCACGTCGAGGATGCGCGCGAGGTTCTCGACGCGCTCCATGTAGCGGGCGAGCCAGAAGATGCTCTCGGCATAGCGGGCGAGGAGCCGTGTCATGCACCGGCCTCCGCCCGCAGGACCCAGGTGTCCTTGGAGCCGCCGCCCTGCGAGGAGTTCACCACCAGGCTGCCCTCCGGCAGCGCCACCCGGGTCAGGCCGCCCGGCAGCACGAACACGGACTCGCCGTCGTTCACCGCGAACGGCCGCAGGTCCACGTGCCGCGGCACCAGCCGGTCACCGACCTTGGTGGGCACCGTGGACAGCGAGACGACGGGCTGCGCGATCCAGCCCCGCGGTTCGCCCTTGATCCGCCGCCGCAGCGCGGCCAGCTCACGGGGGGTGGCGTTGGGGCCGAACACGATGCCGTAGCCGCCGGAACCCTCGACCGGCTTGACCACCAGCTCGTCGAGGTGGTCGAGGACGTGCGCGCGCTCGTCGGCCAGCCAGCAGCGGAAGGTGTCGACGTTGGGCAGCAGCGTCCGCTCGCCGAGGTAGTACGACACCATCTGCGGCACGTAGGTGTAGACGAGCTTGTCGTCGGCCACGCCGGTGCCAGGGGCGTTGGCGATCACCACGTTGCCGGCCCGCGCCGCGTTGACCACGCCGGCCACGCCGAGCACGGAGTCCGGGTTGAACTGCAACGGGTCGAGGAACTCGTCGTCGATGCGGCGGTAGATGACGTCCACCTGGCGCTCGCCCTCGGTGGTGCGCATGTAGACGGCGTTGTCGCGGCAGAACAGGTCGCGGCCCTCGACGAGCTCCGCGCCCATCTGGCGGGCGAGCAGCGAGTGCTCGAAGTACGCGGAGTTGTGGACTCCCGGCGTGAGCACGACGACCGTCGGGTCCGCCTCGTTGGGCGCGGCGGCGGCGCGCAGCGCGCGCAGCAGGTGCACCGCGTAGTCACCGACGGCCCGCACCCGGTGCCGGGTGAACAGGTCCGGGAACACCCGCGCCATGGACCGGCGGTTCTCCATCACGTAGGACACGCCGGACGGGCAGCGCACGTTGTCCTCCAGCACCCGGAGGGTGCCGTCGGCGTCCCGCACGATGTCGATGCCCGCGACGTGCACCCGCACGCCGTTCGGCGGGATCAGCCCGGCCGCCGCGCGATGGAAGTGCGCGCAGGACGTGATGAGCCGCCGCGGCAGCACGCCGTCACGGATGATCTGCGCGTCGCCGTAGACGTCGGCGAGGAAGGCCTCCAGGGCGCGGACGCGCTGCACGATGCCGCGTTCCAGCCGGCCCCACTCCTGGGCGCTGATCACCCGCGGGATGAGGTCGAGCGGGAACGGCCGTTCCTGGCCGGAGAGCGAGAACGTCACGCCCTGGTCGGCGAACGCGCGGGCCAGCGCCTCGGCCCGGTGCGCCAGGTCGGCCTCCTGGCTGGGCGCGACCGACTCGTACAACGCCCGGTACGGCGGCCGCACCGTGCCGTCCGCCGCGAACATCTCGTCGAAGGCGTCCGGGTGCGGCCGGGCCGGGTCCAGGTAGCCGTCGAACAACATCGGCATCCGCCGCCGCCCACCGGCACGCGGCCGAACAGGTGCGCTGGTCATGCGCCTCATCCTGACGCATGCGGGCCCAGGATCGGGGTCCGCCGAACCGGCCGATTGGGAGCGGACGTGAGGCCTTTGTTACGCTTGCCGGCAGTGGTAGCGGCCTCGGTGGCCGCTGGAAACTTCCCGAGACCAGAAGACCGAGGCATTCGCGTGGCCAACATCAAGTCCCAGCTCAAGCGGATCAAGACCAACGAGAAGGCGCGGCAGCGGAACAAGTCCGTCAAGTCCGCCCTCAAGACGGCGATCCGCCGTTTCCGCGAGGCTGCCGACGCCGGTGACAAGGACAAGGCCGTCGAGCTCGCCCGCAGCGCCGGTCGCGCCCTGGACAAGGCCGCCGGCAAGGGCGTCATCCACGCCAACTCCGCCGCCAACAAGAAGTCGGCGATGGCCTCCCGGGCCGCCAAGATCTGATCCGGCTCCACCTCGCACGCCGCCCCGGCACCCCAGCCGCGGGCGGCGTTTGCCGTGCCCGCCGCCGGGCATGACCCCGGCTCAGCGGGGTGAGCGGGCCTCGCAGAGGCGGAGCACGGCGCGCTGCAGCGCGTAGTCCGCGTCCGCGGCGACGCCCTTGACGTCGGCGTTGAGCTCGGCGACCACGGCCATCGCGTCGGCCAGGGCGGCCGGCCGCCAGCCGCGCGCCTGGGACATGGCCTTGCGCACCTTCCACGGCGGCATCCCGAGCTGCGCCGCCAGCCGCTGCGGGTCGCCGCCGCCGGCCGCCGCCACCTTCGCCACCGTCCGCACCGCGTCGGCCAGCGCGTCGGCCACCAGCACGTGCGGCACCCCGAGCAGCTCCGCCCAGCGCAACGCCTCCAGCGCCGCCTCCCGGTCGCCGGTCACCGCCTTCTCCGCCACCACGAAGCCGGTGACCTCGGCGCGCCCACGGTGGTAGCGGCGAACCGCCTGCTCGCTGATCGCTCCCCCGGTGTCCGCGGCGAGTTGGCTGACGGCCGCCGCCAGCTCGCGCAGGTCCGTGCCCACCGCGTCGATCAGCGTGCCCACCGCCGAGGGTTCGATCTTGCCGCCGAGCCGCCGGGCCTCCGCGCGCACGAAGGCCTCACGGTCCGAGGCGCGGGTCAGCCGGGGGCACTCGACGACCTCGGCGCCGGCCTTGCGGGCCGCGTCCAGCACCGGCTTGCCGCGCGCGGAGCCGTTGTGCACCAGCACCAGGACCAGCCCGTCGGAGCCGAGCCCGCCGTCCGTGAGGTAGCCGGTGATGGTGTCCACGAGGTCCTTGCCGGCCTCGTGCACGGCCTCCAGCACGAGCACCCGGCCCTCGGCGAACAGCGACGGGCTGGCCAGGTCGGCGAGCTCGGCGTCGGTGAGCTGCGCGGCACGCACCCGGCGCACCTCGGCCTCCGGGTCGGCGAGCCGCACCGCGGTCACCGCGTCGCGCACCGCGCGCTCGACCAGCAGCTCCTCCTCGCCGACGACGAGGTAGACCGGGGCGGGCGTCACGGCTGGCACCCCGGCATCGTGTCACGCGTCACCGACCCCGGTGACACCGCTCTCACAGCACGGGAACGGTTGGCATCCGGCGGAGCCCATGTCGTACGGTCGGGGCCACAACTGCAGATGGCTCATCCAGAGGGGCAGAGGGAACGGCCCGACGAAGCCCCGGCAACCGGCGTCCGCACGCGACGACCACGGTGCCAATTCCGACCCGCCACGGCGGGACAGATGAGGAGATTTCGTCATGACTTCTGTCGCCACGCGCACCCCCGTCGAGCTCGGCCCGGCCGTCGGCCTGTCCTGCCGTGAGTGCGGGCACCAGGTGCCGCTCGCCGCGGAGTTCGCCTGCTCGGAGTGCTTCGGCCCGCTCGAGGTCGCCTACGAGTTCGGCGCCGTGACCCGCGAGTCGATCGAGGCCGGCCCGCGGTCGATCTGGCGCTACCGCGGCCTGCTCCCGGTGCCGGCCGACGTCACCACGCACCCGAACACCGAGCCCGGCTGCACCCGCCTGGTGCGGGCCGACCGGCTCGCCGCCGAGCTGGGCGTGCGGCGGCTGTGGGTGAAGGACGACACCGGCAACCCCACGCACTCCTTCAAGGACCGCGTCGTCGCCGTCGCGCTGGCGGCCGCCCGGGCCCTCGGCTTCACCGTGCTGGCCTGCCCCTCCACCGGCAACCTGGCCAACGCCGTCGCCGCCGCGGCCGCCCGCGCCGGCTGGGAGTCGGTCGTGCTGATCCCGTCCTCGCTGGAGCGCGCCAAGATCCTGACCACGGCCGTGTACGACGGCGCGCTGGTCGCCGTGGACGGCACGTACGACGACGTGAACCGCCTGGCCACCGAGCTGGCCGCCGAGCACGAGGACTGGGCGTTCGTGAACGTCAACGTGCGGCCGTACTACGCGGAGGGCTCCAAGACCCTGGGGTACGAGGTGGCCGAACAGCTCGGCTGGCGGCTCCCCGAGCAGGTGGTCGTGCCGATCGCCTCCGGCTCGCAGCTCACCAAGGTGGACAAGGGCTTCCGGGAGTTCGGCGCGCTGGGGCTCGTCGAGGAGACGCCGTACCGGGTGTTCGGTGCCCAGGCCACCGGCTGCTCCCCGGTCTCCGCCGCCTTCAAGGCCGGCCAGGACGTCGTGGCACCGGTGCGGCCGGACACCATCGCCCGCTCCCTCGCCATCGGCGCCCCCGCCGACGGCCCGTACGTCCTGGACGCCGTCCGCCGTACCCACGGCGCCATCGAGGACGTCACCGACGCCGAGGTCGTCGACGGCATCCGCCTGCTGGCCCGCACCGAGGGCATCTTCGCCGAGACCGCCGGCGGCGTGACCGTCGCCTGCGCCCGCAAGCTCCTCGCCGAGGGCAAACTCGACCCCGACGCCGAGACCGTCCTCCTGATCACCGGCGACGGCCTCAAGACCCTGGACGCCGTCGCCGACCAGGTAGGCCCCCGTGCCACTGTTCCTCCCACGACGGCCGCCGTCCGCAACGCCCTCGGCCACTGAGCCCGGCGAACACCGGCGGCCGGCGGTCGGGCGGCGCCGGCCGGCAACTGACGTTCACGCAGCGCTGACTCCGCGGCAGGTCTCCGGAGGCGCCGCACCCGACGCCCACCCACCCGGCCGGTAGGCAACGCGGCACGGACCGACTGCCCGTAAAGGCGCGGTACCGACCACGCGGGTCGGGTGTGTGCGGCACTCATTCGCCTGATCCTGCCGCGCACCGCCGGTCGTCGGCATTGAGCCACTCCCCCCGCGCGCCGGGTCGGTCGTGAGAGACGACCGGCCCGGCGTGCACTCTCACCTGCCTTCTCCCCCGCAACCTCCCACGTCTCCTGTATCTGCTGGGCCTCCCGGACGTCGAGCCGCCGCGTGCCCCGCCCAAGCCCGCACGTCCCCTCCCCTGCGTCCCCACGCCCGGCCCGCGTCCCCACGCCCGGCCCGCGTCCCCACGCCGGGCCCGTATCCCCGCGCTGGGCCCGCGTTCCAGCGTCTGTTGGCCACAGCGCACCCACGTCGCCAAGCTTGCGGGCAGTGATGACGGCACTCCAGCCTTGCATCCCGCTCCGACGATTCCCCTGGGCCGCGCACCGTCTGTCCACAATGGACCCGGTTGTCCACAGAAGGCCCAGATGTCGATCATGAACGGCCACCTCGCTGCCTAGCGTCGGTCGCATGTCTCGCATGTCCACCACCCGCGACCCACGCCGCAGGCTCGCGCTCCTCCGGCCCTTGCCCGGTCCCACCCGGACGCCGTGTCCGCCGGGCCCAGCAGCCGACACCGGCGCCACCGCCACCATTGCCGTGACGAACAGCCACCCCGCGGCGGCAGCCGTGGAGCCCCCGCACCATCTCGGACCGGAACCTTCACCTGGCCGGCCCGGCAGGCACCCCTCCGCCGCCGGGACGACGACGCTCCGGGCGGACGCCGGCCTGCCGGGCGAGCCCCCCGGCGACCGGAAGCCAGGGACCACGGCAGACCTGGACCGGCTGCCCACGCCCGCCTGCGCCATCCACCCGGAGCCGGACCCACCGCACCCGCACCCGCCCGGCCGGCATCTCGATCACGACGACGACCACGAACTCGTCGCCTGGCTCCGTTCTCTCCGCGCCTCGCCGGACACCGCGGCCCCGCCACACGCCGGATCACCGCGGCCCGGCGAGCCGGAGGACGCCCGCGATCCCGCACGTCCCGAGAGCACGATGCCGGTAGCCGAACCCTGCGACCCCAACGAGTTCGACGCCGATTCAACTGACCCACCCGGCCTGCCCGATCCGCCGGAGCCACCCGGTCGGCACGATCCACCACTGCGGCCGGCGGAGCCCGAACTCGGCCCCGACATCGAGTGGCTCGAGCCGGACCAGCCGGACGCCCGCCGCACGCCGGACAGGTCGAGCGCCCCGCCGTCCGGCCGGGCGCGGAAGGCGCTGGCCACCGTGACGCGGCGCTGGCTCCCCGCGGACGTCCGGGGCTGGCGGTTCGACCCGGGTCGCCGCGCCGCCGTCCTGCTGTCGGTGGTGGTCGTCCTGGCGGCCGTCGTGGCGGGCACGCTGGTGTGGCGCTCCCGCCCGGTGGCCGAGCCCACCCCGGCGCTGGCCGCCGCCGTCGAGGAGACCGCGCCCGGAACGGAGCTGGTGGTCAGCATCGCCGGTGCCGTCGTACGACCCGGTCTGGTACGGCTGGCCGAGGGCGCCCGCGTGGCCGACGCCGTCTCCGCCGCGGGTGGACCCACGCCCGGCACCGACCTGACCGGCGTCAACCTGGCGCGCCGCCTCACCGACGGCGAGCACGTGGTGATCGGTCCGGCGACACCGGCAGCCGCGCCGGGCGGCGGCCAGGGCGGCACGCCGGGCGGCGCACCCGGCAGCGGTTCGGGCAGCGGCGCGCGGCTGGACCTCAACACCGCCACCCTGGCCGACCTCGACACGCTGCCCGGCGTCGGACCGGTGACCGCGCAGCGCATCCTGGACTGGCGCGCCGAACACGGCCGGTTCGCGTCGATCGACCAGCTACGGGAGATCGAGGGCATCGGCGAGACCCGGTTCGCCCGGCTGGCCGAGCTGGTCCTGGTGTGAGCCCGCCGGTGGCGTTCGGCGTCTCCCGGCTGCTGGCCCGCGGCGCGCCCGACCTGCGGCTGGTGCCGGCGGCGCTCGGCGCCTGGGCCGCGGCGCTCGTCGGCCTGCTGATCGGCTGGCAGGCCGCGCTGCTCCTGGCCG
>DASWTI010000134.1:0-7374 GCA_036402215.1 Pseudonocardiaceae bacterium | reverse complement strand
CGGCTCGGCGGGCGGCGCCACGGTCGCGGCGGAGGCGGTGACGCGCTGCGCGGCGAGGGCGGACGCCGCGACGGCGACGGCCGCCTCGGCCGCGGTGGTGATGGGGCGGGCCGGCGGTTCCCCGTCGCCGGCCTGCTTCTCGTCCTCGTGCCCGGTGCCGGACACCGTGTGCTCGTGGCGTTCCGTTCCGGTGACCGCCTCGGCGGCCGGGTCGTGCTCCGGGTGTCCGGGCCCGTCGTCCTCGCTGGCGACGGCCGCCGTCCCGTCCGGTGGTTCCGTGTCGTCCGATGGTGCCGTGGCGTCCGCCGGGGGCTCCGCCGGTTCCGGCCCCGGGTCCCGCTGCGCCTCGTCCGGCACGGGTCCGTCGTGACGACGGCGTCCCAGCCAGTCGGCGGCGAGCACCCCGGCGGCGACCGCGCTCGCGGTGACCGAACCCCAGGCCCAGGCGTTCCTGGAGGTCACCAGCGCGACCACCAGCAGCCCGAACGACACCAGTACCAGCCCGAGGACCACCCACAACAAGGCGGGTGCGCTCCCCCGCCGCGTCGTCAGCCGGGCGACCACGTCAGTGCTGGCTCAGGTGACGGACCCGCTCAGAAACCGGCCTCGGCGCGCTGGCCGAAGCTGTTGACGAACGACTGCTGACCGCCGCGGCCGGGCTCCGCCGGCGCCGCCGAACCACGACCCTCCAGGTCGCGCAGCTGCGACTCCAGGTAGGTCTTGAGCCGGGTGCGGTACTCGCGCTCGAACGTCCTGAGCTGGTCGATCTTCTTCTCGAGCTCGGTCTTCTCCGCCGCGATGGCACCGATGGTCTCGGTGTGCTTGCGCTGCGCGTCGCGCTCCAGCGACGTGGCCTTCTCGCGGGCCTGCCGCTCCAGCGTCTCGGCCCGGGTGCGGGCCTCGTTCAGCATGGACTCGGCGCGGCTGCGCGCCTCGTTGACCATGCTGTCCGCCTTGGCGCGCGCCTCGGACAGGAGCTGCTCGGACTTGGTCCGCGCCTCGCCCAGCATGCCGTCGGCCTCGGCCTTGGCCTCGCCGGTGAGCCGGTCGGCCATCTCCTGGGCCAGCCCGAGCACCTTCGCGGCCTGGACGTGATGATCACCACCCGGCGACGTCAGCTCGGCGGCGGACGGCGGCGGCACCGGCACCAGCGGGCGCTGCTGCTCGATCACCCGCACCGGCGGCGCGCTCGACACGGCGGAGACCATCTTGGTCCGCGCGTCGTCCAGCTCGGACTGGGCACCGGCCAGACGCTGGTCGGCCTGCTCCAGCTGCTGGCGCAGGTCGTTGTTCTCCTCGATCAGCCGGGCCAGCTCGGCCTCGACGAGGTCGAGGAAGGCGTCGACCTCGTCCTCGTTGTAGCCCCGCTTGCCGATCGGCGGTTTGCTGAACGCGACGTTATGAACGTCGGCGGGGGTCAACGGCATCGGATCACCTCACGCACTCCTCGGATTCGGGACCCCGGGTGGGCCGGCAAGCCCCTCTGGCACCTACCCCGGATCCACGACTCGCATCAGTATGAACACCACGAGCAGCAGAACCATAATCGACAGGTCTAGCCCTATCCCTCCCACCCGGACCGTCGGGATCACCCGGCGGAGGGCTTTGACCGGCGGATCGGTCACTGTGTACACCGTCTCCAGGGAGACCGCCACCCCACCTGCCGGGCGCCAGTCCCTGGCAAACGCCCGGACAAGTTCGACCACGATACGGGCAGTGAGGAGCAGCCAGAAGAAGAAGAGCACGTAGTACAGCACGTAGAGGACGGCGGTCACCCCACCACTCTGCCCTACGGCGGCGACCCGGCGCCGCCCGGCTCGCCGGAGCGAATCGCCGGGCGGGCGTCAGGACCGGTTGAAGTGCGGCGGGAGGAAGCTGCCCTCGGCGATGCGCCGCTTGTCCTCGGCGGTGACGTCCACGTTGGCCGGCGAGATGAGGAACACCTTCGTGGTCACCTTGTCGATGGACCCGCGCAGCGCGAACGCCAGGCCGGCCGCGAAGTCCACCAGGCGCCGCGCGTCGGCGTCGTCCATCGCGGTCAGGTTCATGATCACCGGGATGCCCTCGCGGTAGTGCTCGCCGATGATCCGCGCCTCGTGGTAGCTGTGCGGGTGCAGCGTCGTGATGCGGGACATCGGGTGCGGCTCCGGGACCGCAGCGGGCTCGGGCGCGCTGCGCACGGCGACCTCCCTCGCGGGGTCCATGGCCAGGGCGCCACGGACCGGGGCCTCGGCGGCCCAGTTACGGCGTGGCGGCACGCGACGCGCCGGGGTCTCCGGCTCGTCGTCGTAGTAGTCGTCGGACCGGCCGGCGCCGTCGGCCTCCTCGGCCCATCGTGACGGACGGCGACCGGCACGGTCCGGGCGGTAGCCGCGGTCGTAGTCGGCGTCGTACTCGTCGGGCCCGTAGTCGTCCAGTTCGTCGGCGGGGACCATGCCGAAGTAGGCCTTGAGCCTGTGCAACGTGCTCATCGCCCGCCCTTCCCTCACCCCGAGTTGCCGGCGGCGGGCGTTCCGGTTGCTGCGGAACGAGTTCCCCGTGCCCCGACGGCGATCACGGCGAGGTTAACTCGCGCCCCCCGAGCAAGGCGGTTCCGACACGCACGCACGTCGAACCCTGCCCGATCGCTACCTCCAGGTCGCCCGTCATGCCGGCCGAGATCTCGCTGGCGAGAGCGTGCTGGGCACGGAGCGTGACGGAGGCCCGCTGCAGTGCCGCGAACGCGCGCTCAGGCTCCACGCCCAGCGGGGCCACCGCCATCACGCCCCGCAACCGGAGTTCGGCGCGCCCAGCCACGTGATCGGCCAGCGCCGGCAGGTCGGCCAGCGGGCACCCACCCCGCCCCGGATCGTCGTCGATGCTCGCCTGCAGCAGCACGTCCAGCGGCCCGTCCCGCTGCCCGTCCTCCCGGGCCCGCGCCACCGCCGTGTCGAGGGCGTCCGCCAGCCGCGCGCTGTCCACTGACTGCACCACATCGGCCCATCGAACGACGGAACGCGCCTTGTTCCGCTGGAGCCGGCCGACCATGTGCCAGCGCGGCCGGGCGACGCCCCACGCCGCCAGCTCGGCCGCCTTCGGGCCGGCCTCCTGATCCCGGTTCTCCCCCAGATCAGCGACCCCCAGTTGGACCAACTGTGCCGCATCCGTCGCCGGAAACGTCTTGGTGACGGCCACCAGGGTGATCTCACCTGGATCCCGGCCGGCCGCGCGCGCCGCGGCCTCGATCCGCCCCCGCACGTCCGCCAGCGCGTCCGCCAGCTCCCGCTTCCTGTCGTCTCCCGCCGTCGCAGGCACCGACTCCCGTTTCCTGTCGTCTCCCGCTGACCCGACCGCCGACTCCCGATCCCTGGCGTTCTCTGCCGGCGCGGGCGCCGACCCCCGATCCCTGCCGTTCTCCGCCACCGGCACCCCTGGCCTCCCGCCGCCGATCGTCACCACGACCCTCCCACCTACCACCGCCATTCCACTCACCGGCCCACCAGACCTCCGCGAGCCGACCACCTGTCTACCTCGTCCCCTCGTCCTCGTCCCCCGCCCTCCACCGTCCCCGCCCACGGTCTGCCTTACGGTCCCGTCCCCGTCCGTCTTCCCCCATCCCCGTCCGCGGTCCGCCGTCCCCGTTGACCGTCCGCGGTCCGCCGCCCCCTGCCGGCCGTCCGCCGTCCGCCGTCCGCCCTCCGCCCTCCGCCCTCCGCCGGAGCCGCACTACCGCCACGCCCTACGGGGCAATGGCACCCAGCCGGGTGTGTCCCGAGAGCCACCGGCGCTCCGCGCAACTACCGGATGTCTGGGCGAATGGACCATGTGCCCCGCAGGAGGGGAAAGTGGTCCGTTCGCCCCAGGCTTTGGGGACCCTGCCTGGTGTGTGCGTGGTCAGGAGGGGTCGAGCCAGGTGACGGCGGCGAGGCGGCCGGTGGTGCCGTCGCGGCGGTAGGAGTAGAGGTCGGGGTCCTCGGCGGTGCACCGGGGGTCGACGCCGATGCGGGCGACGCCGGCGGCGGCGAGCTGGCGGTGCAGGCCGGCGCGTAGGTCGAGGCCGGTGGTACCGCGCCGGGTGCGGCAGGCGCTGCCGGGCAGGCGCTCCTCGACGTCGGCCTGCATGGTGGCGGGGACCTCGTAGCAGGCGCCGCACACCGCGGGGCCGAGCAGGACCTCGGTGCGGCCGGGCCGGGCGCCGTGCTCGGCCATGGCGGACAGGACGGCGGTGGCGATGCCGGCCCGCGCCCCGGGGCGTCCGGCGTGGGCGACCGCGATCACGCCGGCCGTCGGGTCGGCGAGCAGGATCGGCACGCAGTCCGCGGTCAGCGCGACCAGGGCCAGGCTCACCCGGTCGGTCACCAGCGCGTCGGTGTCCGGCACGGCGGCCGGCCGCGGCCCGTCCACGTACGCAGCCGACGTGCCGTGCACCTGGCTCATCCACACCAGCCGGCGCGGCGCCAGCCCGATCCCCTCCGCGAGCCGCCGCCGGTTGGCGTCCACCGCCGACGGCTCGTCGCCCACCCCGTGGCCGAGGTTGAAGCTCTCGTACGCCCCCCGCGACACCCCGCCCGCACGTGTCGTCAGCACCCGTCGCACCCGCACGCCCAGAGGCTACTGAGCCCCGCGGCCGCTCGGGCGCGGCCTGCCGTCCGCCCGGTGGTCGTACTGACCTACGGAGAGCGGCACGCCCCCGCACGCCGCGGCGAGCCGGCCGGCTCGGACGAAAGGTGCCCCGAACGGACGAAACCCGCCGCGATGGCGGTCGCGGCGGGTTCCGAGTTCGGGTTCGGCGGTCGGCCGGGCTCAGCGCTTCATGAACGGTGGGACGTCCACCTCGTCGTCGAGGTCGGGGAGGGGGACGGGCCGCGGTGGGCGGCTCATGCCGGCCGTGCCGGTGGCAGCGACGCCGGGGCGAGGCGGCTGCGAACCGTTGCTGTTGGGCGGCGGCGTCACCGTCTGGGGTGGCATTCGATCCGGCGGCGGCGTCACGGGCTGTGGCGTCGGTGTCGGAGCTACGCCGCCGGGGCGGGTGACCTGGCCGGCCTGGCCGGAGGCAACCGGGCCGCGCGAGGCGACGGCGGTGGGTTCCAGCTTCTTGTGCGTCGGCGTGCCGGAGTCGAAGCCGGCGGCGATCACCGTGACCCGGACCTCGTCGCCGAGCGAGTCGTCGATGACCGTGCCGAAAATGATGTTCGCGTCCGGGTGCGCCGACTCCTGGACCAGCGAGGCAGCCTCGTTGATCTCGAAGAGCCCCAGGTCGGAGCCACCGGCGATGGAGAGCAGCACCCCGTGCGCGCCGTCCATGGACGCCTCGAGGAGAGGCGAGTTGATCGCCTTGCCGGCCGCGGACACCGCCCGGCCCTCGCCACGCGCCGAGCCGATGCCCATGAGCGCGCTGCCCGCCCCGGACATGACGCTCTTGACGTCCGCGAAGTCCAGGTTGATCAGACCCGGCGTGGTGATGAGGTCGGTGATGCCCTGGACACCGGACAGCAGCACCTCGTCCGCGGAGCGGAAGGCGTCCATCAGGCTGACGCCGACGTCACCGAGCTGCAGGAGCCGGTCGTTGGGGATCACGATGAGCGTGTCGCACTCGCTGCGCAGCTCCTTGATGCCGTCCTCGGCCTGGCCGCCGCGCCGCTTCCCCTCGAAGGAGAACGGCCGGGTGACGACACCGATGGTGAGCGCGCCGAGCTTGCGGGCGATGTTGGCCACCACGGGCGCGCCACCGGTGCCGGTGCCGCCGCCCTCGCCGGCGGTCACGAACACCATGTCGGCGCCCTTGAGGACTTCCTCGATCTCCTCGCGGTGGTCCTCGGCGGCCTTGCGTCCGACCTCGGGGTTGGCGCCGGCACCCAGGCCGCGCGTCAGCTCGCGGCCGATGTCCAGCTTGACGTCCGCATCGGACATCAGGAGGGCCTGCGCGTCGGTGTTCACGGCGATGAACTCGACGCCCTTCAGCCCTACCTCGATCATCCGGTTGACGGCGTTGACACCGCCGCCGCCGATGCCGACGACCTTGATCACCGCGAGGTAGTTGTGCGGGGGTGTCATATCCTCCGCCTTCCTGTTTCGTGACGCGCTCCGCCCGGGTCCGCCGGGCCATCTCTCAACCTCAGCTAGAGGCTTAGAGTTATGTCAACCGCTCCCGTTGACCTGGACGGTAGGCAGGGCGTCTTGACACGTCCAGCAGGCGCGCCGTACGTGTCGTCACTCACCAGTAGCACCGTCGATCACATCGGGTGAACGAAGAATAAGGCCCACGCGAGCGGTCCGCCTCACCGGATGGTCGGTAGGTCGGGGCTCGCGACGTCGTACACCGAGCCCGGTTGCGTGAGCAGCGCGGACAGGACCGCGGCCTTCCGATCGGAGTCCTCGGCGCTCCCCCAGCGCACCGTCCTGTCACCTGCGAGCGTGAACCGGACGTCGAACGGGCTGTCCGCGCTGACGGCGATCAGTTCGGCGCGCAACGCCTCCCGGCCGGGGGCGGCGAGCGCCGTGAGCACGCCCGCCGCGGCAGTCACGGCCTCGGGGGTGGCCGCCCGCAGCTCGGGAATCCCGGCGGGCACCGTGGCCACGGTGGCGAACCCCACGCCCGCGCCGTCCACCAGTTGTGAACCCTGCGGGGTTGCCAGGTACGCGACGGGCAGACGCTCGGTGATCGTGATGGTGACCCCGGCCGGCCAGGTGCGGTCGACCCGCACCTCGGCGGCGGGCGGCAGGGTGCGAACCCGCGTCGCCACCGCTGCGGTGTCGAGCCGCAGCAGCGGCGTGCCGAAGGGAATGGCGGCCGCCTGCCGCACCTGGTCCGGCGTCAGGTACGAGGTCCCCGCGACCGTGACGGTCCGCGCGCCGAGGACGGTGCTGACCAGGAGGAGGTAGCCGAGCCCGATGCCGCCGAGGACGGCCGCGATCAGCACCACCAGCCGCCGCCGGCCACGTCGCCGTCGTTCCGCCGCGGTCAGTGGCTTCGGTCGCCGCGGCGGGCGCCCGGCGGGCGGGGTGACGCGCCCGGCTCGTGCCGGCTTGCCGGGGCGTGTGGTCCCCCGGTCGGCACGGTCGGCACGGTGCGGGCCGACTGCACTGCCCGCGCCGGCCGCGTTCCCCGCGCCGGCTGTGGTGGCTGATGGGCCGGCGGCGGCCCGGCCCGGCCGCGATGCCGTCGTGGTGTCGTCGGACGTCGCCGCCCCGGCATCGGCGGTGACGTCCTGGCCGGCGGTAGCGGCCTTGCCCGCGCCCGCGTTCTGCCGGGCGGTAGTGGCTTTGCCGGTGGTGGCGTCCGGCCGGACGGTGGCCGCGGTGGGGTCGTCCGCGGGGGTCACGCGGCCGGTGTGCGCCGACGGCGCCGCCCGTCCGGCGGCGGGGCCGGCCGAGGTCGCGGACCCGGCGGACCGG
>DASWTI010000133.1:0-2265 GCA_036402215.1 Pseudonocardiaceae bacterium | reverse complement strand
CCCGCGCCGGCCTGCTCGGCTGGGCCGCGGCCGTCGCCGGCCGGGTGCTGGTCGCCCGCCGCACCGGTGGACGGGTCCTGCCGGACTCGCTGGCACACCCGCTGTCGGTGCTGGCCCTGGGCGCGCTCACCGCCGACTCCTGGCTCGGCCGCCGCCGCGGCACCCTGCGCTGGAAGGGACGGCCGGTGTGAGCCGCGTCGTCGTGATCGGGGCCGGTGCGGCCGGCCTGGCGGTGTCGGCGCGCCTCGCGGCGACCGGCCACGACGTGACGCTGCTCGAACGGGCACCGGTGGTCGGCGGGAAGCTCGGCGTCGCCCACCTCGGCGGGCGGACGTTCGACACCGGGCCGTCCCTGCTGACCCTGCCGCACGTCTACCAGGAACTGTTCGACGACGTCGGCCTGCCCGCCGCCGCGCGGCCGCGGCTCGCGCGGCTGGACCCGGCGTGCCGCTACCGCTTCGCGGACGGTACGTGGCTCGACCTGCCGGGTGAGCGCGCGGCGGTGCCGTCCGCCCTCGACACCGCGCTGGGCCCCGGCGCCGGCGCGCAGTGGGACGCGCTGCTGCGCCGTGGCGAGGCGATGTGGCGCGTCACCGAGGGGCCGTTCCTGTCGTCCGCCCCGTCCGCCCGGGACCTGCTGCGGCTGTCCCGGCGGATCGGGGACGTCCGCACCATCGCCCCGTGGCGCACGCTGCGCGGCCTCGGCCGGCGGTACCTGACGGACCCCCGGCTGCGCGCGATGCTCGACCGCTACGCCACGTACGCCGGCTCCGACCCGCGTCGTGCCCCCGCCGCATTCGCCACCATCCCGTTCGTGGAGCAGGAGTTCGGCTCCTGGCACGTCGTGGGCGGCCTGCGCCGGCTCGCCGACGCGCTGCTCGCCGCCGCCGTGCACGCCGGAGCGCGGGTGCGCTGCGACGCCGAGGTCACCCGCGTGCTGGTCGCCGGCGGCCGGGTGGCCGGGGTGCGGCTCGCGGACGGCGAGGAACTGGCGGCCGACGTCGTGGTGTCCGCCGTCGACGCCGCGGTGCTGCACGGGCGGCTGCTCGCCGACCCACCGCCGTCGCGGCCCGGGCCGTCCTCGTTGTCCGGGTTGGTGCTCCTGCTCGGGCTGCGTGGCCGTGACCCCGGCGCCGCGCACCACACGGTCCTGTTCGCCGAGGACTACGACGCGGAGTTCGACGCCGTTCTCGGCGCGCGCCGCCGGCCGGTCCCGGCACCCACCGTGTACGTGTGCGCCCCGGCCGACGACGCGCTGCGCCCCCCGGACGGCGAGTCCTGGTTCGTGCTGGTCAACGCCCCGCCCCACGGCGCCGGCGTCGACTGGGACGAGCCGGGTCTCGCGGACCGCTACGCGGAGCGGCTGCTGGACCTGATGGCCGCCCGCGGGCTCGACGTGCGGCACCGGATCGCCCGGCTCGACGTGCGGACCCCGGCGGACCTGGAACGGGACACCGGCTCACCGGGCGGGGCGATCTACGGCGCCGCCTCGCACGGCGCCCGGGCCGCCTTCCGCCGCCCGGCCAACCGGTCGGCGCTGCCCGGGCTCTACCTGGCCGGCGGCTCCGCGCACCCCGGCGGTGGCCTGCCGCTCGTCGCGATGTCCGCCCGCATCGTCGCCCGCCTCGTCGGTCCCGCCTGACACCGCGTCCGGCGCGGTGTTCGCCGCGGTGTCCGCCGCAGTGCTGGGCGCGGTGTTCGCCGCGGTGTCCGGCCCAGCCTCCGGCGCGGTGCCAGGCGCGGTGTCCGGCGCGGTGCTGGGCGCGGTGTTCGGCCCTGCGTCCGTGCTGTCCGGCGTGCTGTCCGGGGTGCTCTCCGGCGTGCGCAGCGCCCGCCGGGCCGCCGCCAGCAGTTGCCCCAGCCCGACGAGCCCCAGCGTCACCGCCGCCACGGCCGCCACCCACGCCGGCACCACCGGCAGCCGTACCTCCGTCGCGCCCACGGTGACCTCGCCGCCGGGCACCGCCGCGGTGGCCACCAGGGCCAGGACCACCACGATGACCCGGGACGGCCGCTCCCACACGGTGATCGCGCCCGGCCCACCCGGTCCCGCCGCCGTGACCGCCGCGCGGGCGGACTCCAGCAGCAGCGTGAGCGCCCCGGCCGCCGCGCACAGCACCCCCGGCGCGCCCAGCAGCCACAGCACCGCCACGAACAGCAGGTCCGCGCACCGGTCGGCCAGCTGGTCGAGCACCCCGCCCCAGGCGCTCACCCGTCCTCGCAGCGCCGCCACGGCGCCGTCCAGCCCGTCGGTCACCGCCGCCG
>DASWTI010000132.1:0-4950 GCA_036402215.1 Pseudonocardiaceae bacterium | reverse complement strand
GACGGCGCGGACGGCGCGGGTGACCCGGACGGCGCCGACGGCGCGGACGGCGTGGCGCCGTCGAGGCCACGGCGCACCGAACCGGGCGCGTACTCCGGCCGCTCGCGCACCAGCGCCGAGGAGCGCAGCTGCCAGGGCACGCTGGTGACCATCACGCCGGGGGTGAACAGCAGCCGGCCCTTGAGCCGTAGCGCGCTCTGGTTGTGCAGCAGCTGCTCCCACCAGTGGCCGAGCACGTACTCCGGGATGAACACGGTGACCACGTCGCGCGGCGAGTCCTTGCGCACCCGGCGCACGTAGTCGAGCACCGGGCGGGTGATCTCGCGGTACGGCGACTCCACGACCTTGAGCGGCACCGGGATCTTCTGCGCCTCCCACTCGCGGACCAGCGCGCGGGTGGCCCCCTCGTCGACGTTGACGGTGACCGCCTCCAGCACGTCGGGGCGCACCGCGCGGGCGTAGGACAGCGCCCGCCGGGTGGGCAGGTGCAGGCTGGACACCAGCACGATCGCGTGGTTGCGCGAGGGCAGCACCATCTCGGTACTGCCGGCCGCGAGCTCCGCGGCGACCGCGTCGTAGTGCCGCCGGATGGCCGTCATGAGCAGGAAGATGCAGGCCATGGCCGCGATCGCGATCCACGCGCCGTGGGTGAACTTGGTGATCAGCACGACCACCAGCACCGACCCGGTCATCGCCAGGCCGACCGTGTTGATCGTCTGCGAGCGCCGCATCCGCCGCCGGGCAACCGGGTCGGTCTCGGTGCGCAGCAGCCGGGCCCAGTGCCGCACCATGCCGAGCTGGCTGAGGGTGAACGACACGAACACGCCGACGATGTAGAGCTGGATGAGCCGGCTGACCTCGGCCTGGAAGACCACGATCAGCAGGATGGCGAAGCCGGCCAGGAAGACGATGCCGTTGGAGAAGGCCAGCCGGTCCCCGCGGGTGTGCAGCTGCCGCGGCAGGTACCGGTCCTGGGCGAGGATCGAGCCGAGCACCGGGAAGCCGTTGAAGGCCGTGTTCGCGGCCAGCACCAGGATGAGCGCGGTGACCACGGCGACGAAGTAGAAGCCGAGCGGGAAGCCGCGGAAGACCGCCTCGGCGAGCTGCGCCACCAGGGTCTTCTGCTCGTACCCCTCCGGTGCGCCGACGAGCTGCCGCGCGGGGTCCTCGGCGACCTTCACCCCGGTCACCCGTGCCAGCACGATGATGCCGACCAGCATGGTCACGGCGATGCCGCCGAGCAGCAGCAGCGTGGTCGCCGCGTTGCGCGACTTGGGCTTGCGGAAGGCCGGCACGCCGTTGCTGATCGCCTCCACGCCGGTCAGCGCCGCGCAGCCGGAGGAGAACGCGCGCAGCACCAGGAACGCCATGGCGATGCCGGCGAGCTGGTGCTCCTCGGCGACCAGCTCGAAGCCGGCCGACTCGGCCCGCAGGTCCCGGTCCAGGACGAACGCCTGCGCGAACCCCCAGCCGAGCATGGCGAAGACGCCGACCATGAAGGCGTACGTGGGAATGGCGAACGCGGTGCCGGACTCGCGGATGCCGCGCAGGTTCACGGCGGTGATGACCACCGCGGCGACCACCGCGAAGGTGACCTTGTGGGTGGCCACGTAGGGCACCACGGAGCCGATGTTGGCCGCCGCCGCGGCGATCGAGACGGCGACCGTGAGCACGTAGTCCACGAGCAGCGCGCTCGCCACCACCAGGCCCGCGGGGCGGCCGAGGTTGGCGGAGACCACCTCGTAGTCCCCGCCGCCGGAGGGGTACGCGTGCACGTTCTGGCGGTAGCTCGCGACCACCACGAGCATCACGGCCGCCACCGCCAGGCCCACCCCCGGGGTGAAGGCGTACGCGGAGAGCCCGGCGACCGAGAGGACCAGGAAGATCTCCTCCGGCGCGTACGCCACGGAGGACATGGCGTCCGAGGCGAACACCGGCAGGGCGACGCGCTTGGGCAGCAGCGTGTGCGTCAGGCGGTCGCTGCGGAACGGCCGTCCGACCAGCACCCGTTTGGTGGCGGTCGTGAGTTTGGACACGAGACGTCAGCGTAGGCGTCCGGCGCGGCGGCGACCCGCGCGGACCGATCCCCGGCGCGGCGGTAACGTGCTCCGCGACCCGGCATTCGGGAGCCGGAACCGCGTGCGCCGTCGTCGCGGCGCGAGGGAGTGGTTGTGCACGTCGTGATCATGGGGTGCGGCCGGGTCGGCTCGTCACTGGCCGTCGCGCTGGGCAGGCTGGGCCACGACGTCGCCGTGGTCGACCGCGACCCCCAGGCGTTCCGCCGGCTGGGCAGTGACTTCCACGGCCGGCAGGTGGTGGGCGTCGGCTTCGACCGCGACGTCCTGAAGGAGGCCGGCATCGAGCGGGCCGACGCGTTCGCGGCGGTCTCCAGCGGGGACAACTCGAACATCATCTCGGCCCGCGTGGCGCGCGAGAGCTTCGACGTCCCGCACGTGGTGGCCCGCATCTACGACCCGAAGCGGGCCGCCGTGTACGAGCGGCTGGGCATCCCGACGGTGGCGACCGTGCCGTGGACCACCGACCGGCTGCTGCGGATGGTGCTGCCGGACGGCGTGGCCACCGCGTGGCGCGACCCGTCGGGCACCGTGGCCGTGCTGCAGCTGCCGTTCCACGAGGACTGGGTGGGCCGGCGGATCGGCGACCTGGAGGCCGCCACCGGGGCGCGGGTCGCGTTCGTGGTGCGGTTCGGCACCGGCGTGCTGCCGGACCCGGCCACGGTCGTGCAGGCCGACGACGTCATCTACGCCGCCGCCGTGTCCGGCACGGTCACCCAGGTCACCACGGCAGCCGCGACCGCCCCCGAGGGGAGCTCATGATGCGCGTCGCCATCGCCGGAGCCGGGGCGGTCGGCCGCTCCATCGCCGGCGAGCTCATCGAGAACAACCACGAGGTCATGCTGATCGAGCGGGATGCCCATCAGGTGAACCCGCAGACGGTGGACGCCGCCGAGTGGGTGCACGCCGACGCCTGCGAGCTGTCCTCGCTGGAGGAGGCCGGCCTGCAGACCTGCGACGTGGTGATCGCCGCGACCGGTGACGACAAGGTGAACCTGGTGGTGAGCCTGCTCGCCAAGACCGAGTTCGCCGTGCGCCGCGTGGTGGCCAGGGTGAACGACCCGCGCAACGAGTGGCTGTTCACCGAGGCCTGGGGCGTCGACGTCGCCGTGTCCACGCCGCGGATGCTGGCCGCCATGGTCGAGGAGGCCGTGTCGGTCGGCGACCTGGTGCGGCTGCTGACGCTGCGCCAGGGCCAGGCGAACCTGGTCGAGGTGACGCTGCCGCACGACACCGGCCTGGCCGGGCAGCCGGTGAGCTCGCTGCGCCTGCCGCGGGACGCCGCCCTGGTGGTCATCCTGCGCGGCGGCCGGGTCATCGTGCCGCAGCCCGACGACAGCCTGGAACCGGGCGACGAGCTGCTGTTCGTGGCCGCCGCCGAGGTCGAGCAGCAGGTGCGCGCCGCCCTGGACCGCTAGGCCGGGTCGGCGGCGGGTTCGTCCTTGGCTGGCAGCAGGCGGGAGGCGCGGCGCGCCGCCCAGATGGTGACCAGGAGGGCCAGCGCGGTGAGCGGCAGGCCCATGGCGAGCCGGGCGACACCCAGCGCGCCCTCCTGGTCGGTGTCGTAGAGCCAGCGCTGCACGACGAAGCGGGCCACGAACACGACTAGCCAGACGGCCGTGGCGAGGTCGTAGCCGCGGACCACGCGGCGGTCCTGGCGCCAGGCAGCGCCGTCGCCGCGCAGCCCGTGCCAGATGACGCCGATGAGCGGCCGGCGCACCAGCAGCGAGAGCGCGAACACGCCCGCGTACACCAGGCTGGCCCAGATGCCGTAGAGGAAGAACCCCTTGGCCTCGCCGACCCAGTAGGCGATGAGCGCGCTGATCGCGACGCCGATGGCGCCGGACACGGCGGGCTGCACGCCCTCCTTGCGCACCAGGCGCCAGATGCCGATGGCCACCGCGCTGCCGAGCGCCGCGATCAGCGCGGGGTTGAGCCCGGTGACGGCGTTCACCACGACGAACACCACGATCGGGATGACCGAGGCGACCATGCCGCTCAGCCCGCCCATCTGCTCCAGCAGGGTGGGCACCGGCCGTGGCTGGTCCGGGTCGTCGGCGACCGCCGGGGTCTCCGGCGTGGGTTGGATGCGGCCCGGTTCGTCCGTCATGGGGGACGATCCTGTCAGAACCCTGTGTGCGGCGGGGGTCAGGAGGCGGGCTGCAGCTCGTAGTACGGGTTGTAGAGGACCTTGCGGCCGTCGCGCACCGCCATCCGGCCGCGGGCCCGCACGGTGCGGCCGGGCTCGATGCCCGGGATGCGCCGCCGGCCGAGCCACACCAGGGTGACGCCCTCGGTGCCGTCGAACAGCTCGGCCTCCAGGGTGGCCACGGCGTCCCGCGGGCACAGCTCGACGCTGCGCAGCCGGCCGAACACGGTGACCTCCTCGCCGCTGGCGCAGTCGCAGGCCCTGGTGGCACCGGACGCCTCGGCACGCTTCGACAGGTCGTCGGCGTCCAGCTCACTGACGTCGCTGGTCAGCCTCCGGACCAGCCGGCGCAGGTATCCCCCGGTGCTGTCTTCCATGATCGCTCTCCCGCGCACAGAAATAGGGCCCCGCCCGACTCGGGACCGCGGCGCCAGGGTAACCCCGCGGGGAGAACGCGTGCAGAGTTGTCGCCGTGCGGACGGGATACGTACGACCAACGGTCGCCGCGCTGCTGCCGGGGAGCGGTTCGGACCACCATTTCGTCGCCGCGGTGTTCGCCGGGCCGCTCGCGGCGCTGGGCATCCGGCTGCTGGAGCCGCCACCGGTGCGCGACCTCGGCGAGCTGGACGCCTGGCTGTCGTCGCTGCGGCGCGAGCACGGCGCCGGGCTGCTGACCGGGGGGATCTCGGCGGGCGCGCACCTGGCCGCGCGGTGGGCGGCGACGCG
>DASWTI010000131.1:0-2976 GCA_036402215.1 Pseudonocardiaceae bacterium | reverse complement strand
CGCCCGGCACCGCCGCGGCTCCCGTCAGACCCCGGTGGCCGCCAGCGCAGGACGCTCGGGGACGAGTGGCGCGGACGGTGGCGCGGACGGTGGCGCGGACGGTGGCGCGGACCGCGGGGCGCGGAAGGCGAAGCGGCCCATCAGCCGCAGGCAGGCCGGCACCAGCACGCCGCGCACCAGGGTGGCGTCCAGCAGGATGGCGAGCCCGGTGCCCAGCCCGAACAGCTGCAGGAAGGTCACCTGCGCCGTGCCGAAGGCGAAGAAGTTCACCGCCAGCAGCACGGCGGCCATCGACACGATGCGCCCGGTGCGGGCCAGCCCCGAGGTCGCCGCCGTGCGCGGGTCGGCGCCCTGGTCGCGCAGCTCCTTGACCCGGCTGAGCACGAACACCTCGTAGTCCATGGACAGCCCGAACGCCACGCAGAACAGCAGCAGCATCATGCTGGTGTCCAGCGGCATCGGCGTGAAGCCGAGCAGCGAGGCCAGGTGTCCCTCCTGGAACACGAACACCATGGCGCCGAGCGTGGCGGACAGCGTGAGCGCGTTCAGCAGCAGCGAACGCAGCGGCTGCAACGGGCTGCCGGTGAACAGCATCAGCAGCAGGAACGTGGTGAGCACGACGATCCCGACGGCGATCGGCAGCCGCGAGCCGATGGCGGCCAGCGTGTCCACCAGGCCGGCGGTGCTGCCACCGACGAGCACCTCGGTGCCCGGCGGGGTGGGCACGGCGCGCACCGAGCCCACCAGGTCACGGGCCTCGGTGGAGCGGGCGTCCAGCGTGGTGACGATCGACAGCCGCTGCCTGCCGGACGCGGCGAACGCGGCGTCGGCCGGCGTGGTCACCGGGGCCGTGGCGCCCGGCGCGAACACGCCCACGCTGGTCTCGACGCGGGCCACGCCGGGCAGCGCCGCCAGGTCGCCGGCGTAGGAGCCGAGCTGCGCCGGGGACATCGGGCCGGTGGACACCAGGTCGAGCGCGGTCGTCGCGTCGGAGTCGAACTCGGCGCGCAGCACGTCGCCCACCTGGCGGCTGTCCGCGCTGGCCGGCAGCACCCGGTCGTCCGGCAGGCCGAAGTCCACCCGCAGCAGCGGCAGCGCACTCACCACCAGCACGGCGAGCACCGGCAGCGCGGTGAGCACCGGGCGGCGCCAGACGAACGCGGCGAGTCGGCCCCAGAACGGCGCCTCGGCGGACGGCATCGGCCGGTTGCGGGTCCACGGCAGGCGCAGCGCGTTCACCCGGGGGCCGAGCACCGCGAGCAGCGCCGGCAGCGTCACCAGCGCGGCGAGCGCGGAGACGGCCACCACGCCGACGGCGGCGTAGGCGAACGAGCGCAGGAAGTAGAGCGGGAAGACCAGCAGCACGGCGAGCGCCGCGGCCACGGTGGCGGCGCTGAACAGCACGGTCCGCCCGGCGGTGGCCACCGTGCGCACCACGGCGTCGTGGGTGGTGGCGCCGCCGTCCAGCTCCTCGCGGAAGCGGCTGACCATGAGCAGCGCGTAGTCCACCGCCAGGCCCAGGCCCAGCGCCGTGGTCAGGTTCACCGCGTAGATGGAGACGTCGGTGAGCGAGCCGAGCACGGACAGCAGCGCGAACGTGCCGAACACCGCCACCGCGCCGACCGCGAGCGGCAGCAGCGCCGCCACCACGGTGCGGAACACCAGCACGAGCAGCAGCAGGATGATCGGCACCGCGATGCCCTCGGCCAGCCCCAGGTCCCGGCCGACCTGCTCACCCAGGTCGGCGTCCACGCCGCCCGGCCCGCCGACCCCCACCTCCAGCCCGTCGCGCTCGCCCCGGTAGTCGGCGGTGAGCCGCTCGCCGTCGCCGCCGCCCACCAGGACCAGGGCGTACCGCCCGTCCTCGGTGCGCAGCGCGGGGGCCCGCGTCGTCCAGTACGAGGTGACCGAGGTGACGCCCGGCTCCGCGGTGAGCGCCGCCGTGAGCCCGGCGCCGGCCGCCGCGGCCGCCGCGTCGTCCACCGTGCCCTCGGTGGCCCGCACCAGGAGCACCAGGTCGGTGCCGCCGCCGAAGGACTCCGCGGCGAGCGCCGCGGCCCGGCTGGACTCGCTGGCCGGGTCGTCGAAGCCGCCGGTCTGGAGCTTGCCGAACGCGCCGAGGCCGAGGAACGCGGCGCCCGCGAGCGCCACCACCGTGGCCACCAGCACCGCTCTCGCGTGCCGGGCCACGAACTCTCCGAGCCGGGTGAACATGGGCTTCCCCCAATCGATGTGCACAGCCGTAAACTTGTCGGGCGTTAACTTGCCATCCATGTGGACGGGTGTCAACATCGAGGGGATGGCAAAGTCGCGCTACCACCACGGCGACCTGCGCAACGGGCTCCTGGAGGCCGCGGCGCGGCTCGCGGAGCAGGGCCCGGAGGCGGTCACCGTCCGGGCCTGCGCCAAGCTCGTCGGCGTCACCCCGACCGCCGCCTACCGGCACTTCGCGGGACACGACGAGCTGCTGCTCGCCGTCAAGGACCGGGCCATGGAGGCCCTCGGCGAGGCCATGTCCGCCCTGGTGGAGAAGCTGCGCCCGCAGGAGGACCCGCTGCGCGCGGGACTCGCCCGGCTGGCCGCCCTCGGCCGCGGCTACGTCGACTTCGCCGTCGCCCAGCCGGGGCTCTTCCGCACCGCGTTCGCCTGCGCCGGGGAGCTGCCGGACGCCGAGTGGCCGGACGACCCGGGCGGACCGTGCGGCATGCTCGCCGCGGCGATCGACGACCTGGTGACCGTCGGCTACATCGCCCCCGCCTCGCGCCCGATGGCCGAGTTCGCCATGTGGGCGGCCGTGCACGGGCTCGGCACGCTGTTCACCGAGGGCCCGCTCGCCGGGCTGCCGGCCGCGCAGCGCGAGCCCATCGTGGACCGCACGCTCGCCGCCGCCGGCCTCGGGCTGGGCGACGGGCCGCGCGCCGACGAGGTGCGCGACGCCGGCCTGATCGGGTCGAGCTGCCTCGGCCGCCCCGAGGG
>DASWTI010000130.1:0-1674 GCA_036402215.1 Pseudonocardiaceae bacterium | reverse complement strand
GCCACGAGCCGCTCGGCGTGGTGCCGCTGGCGGCGGACACCGCGGAGGCGCTCACCGAGCTGGCCACGGCGTACCGGGACCGGCTGCGGGACGGCGCGGACCTGGCGCTCGCCGACGTGCAGCTCACCACGGCCACCGGCCGCCGCCCCGGGCGGTACCGGGCGGCGGCGCTCGGCCGGACCCCGGCGGCGCTCGCCGACTCCCTCACGGGCCTGCTCGACGGCTCACCCGCCGACCTCGCCGCGGACGGCGCGCCGGTGGCGTTCGCCTTCTCCGGTCAGGGCGGCGCGCCGCCGGGAACGGCGTTGTACGAACGGTTCGAGGTGTACGCGGCGGCCTGGGACGAGGCGACCGCCGGGCTCGACCTGCGCGGCGACGGCGAGCGGGACACCGCGGTGGCGCAGCCGCTGCTGCTCGCGCACCAGGTGGCGCTCGCGACGCTCTGGCGCTCGTGGGGCGTGGAGCCCGCGCTGCTGCTCGGCCACAGCGTCGGCGAGTACGCGGCGTTGTGCGCCGGCGGCGCGCTGTCGGTGCGCGACGCGGCGGCGCTGGTGGCGGCCCGGGGACGGCTCATGCGGGACGCGCCGCCGGGCGGCATGGTCGCCGTGCTGGCCCGGCGCGACGAGGTGGAACCGTTGCTGGGCAACGGGATCGAGCTGGCCGTGGTGAACGGCGCCGAACACCACGTGCTCGGCGGCCCGGACGACGCGGTGCGGCGGCTGCTGGACGAACTGGACGCGCGGCGGCTGCCGTACCGGCCGCTGCGGGTCTCGCGGGCCTTCCACACGGCGACCCTGGACGGCGTACTGAACGCCTTCCGTGAGGTCGCCGAGGGCGTCACCATCCGCCCGCTCACCACGCCACTGGTCACCGCGACCGGCCCCGCGGTGCTGGCGCCGGGCACCGTGGTGACGGCCGGGCACCTGGTGCGGCACGCGCGCGAGGTGGTGCGCTTCGACCTGGCCGCGCGCCACCTGGACGGCCACGCCGTGCTGGAGCTCGGGCCGGACGACGTGCTCACCCGGATCGGCGGCGCCGGCTGGACGGCGAGCCTGCCGCGCGGCCGGGACCCGCTCGACGGCCTGGCCGCGGCGCTCGGCGCGCTGCACCGGCGCGGCGTGCCGCTCGACTGGACGGCCGTCACCTCGGGCTGCGCGGGACGCCGGATCCCGCTCCCCACCTACCCGTACCGCCGGGAGTCGCACTGGCTGCACCCGGTGCCGCCGGGCCCGAGCCGAGGAGGCCGAGCCGTGTCCGAGAATCGGGACGACCCGGTGCTGAACGCCATCCGCGCCGTCGTCGCCGGCAAGACCGGCCGGCCGGCCGCCGAGATCACGCCGGACGACACCTTCCTGGGGCTGGGCGCGGACTCGCTCACCATGGTGGCGCTGGTGTCCGAGCTGGACGACCGCTTCGGCGTGCGCGTCCCGCTGCGCGCCCTCTTCGACGACGGCGACTCCGCCGCCGACACCCCGCGCCGCCTCGCCGAGCTGGTCACCGCCCGGCTGTCCACGACCCCGGTGCCCCGCAACGGTTCCGCCCTCGGTGACCCCACCACCACGCCGCCGATGGCCCCCGCCGCAGCGCCCCCCGGTGCGGCCGCACCTCCCATCGCCGTACCTCCGGTCGCCGCCGCGCCCGCCGCCACCGCACCTCCCGCCGCCACCGCACCTC
>DASWTI010000129.1:0-6516 GCA_036402215.1 Pseudonocardiaceae bacterium | reverse complement strand
CTGCGGCCGCACGAGCTGGACGCCGCGCTGGTCACCGCGCTGTCCGGGTTCAGCGCGGGCGGCGGGCGGGCGTTCTGCGCGGACCGCGCGGGCAGCGGGACGACGCTGCTGGTGGCCGCGCCGCGGGTGCGGCTGGACCCGCGGGTCGGCGTGGGCTCGGCGGCCGAACACGCCGGCTCGGGGGCGCGGCGGCTGACCGGGCCGTGGCCGAGCCTGGCCTGCGACGTCGACACGCCGGACGACCTCGCCGAGGCGGCCCGCCTCGGGCTGGGCGGGCACACGGCGGCGCTGCTCGCCGAGATCCGTCCGTGATCGGCTGTTCACCCGGATCTCGCGCGACCGGCGCGGCGTTCCCGCCGGTCGTGGGTGAGAATCGGGCCGTGACCAGCGCGGCGGAGGAGACCACGGGCACGGTGGGCGCGGAGGAGATCCGCTCCCTGCCGATGCCACCGGCGGTGACCAGGCCCGAGGCGCCGGCCGGGCTGCCGGACGACCGGTACCTGAACCGGGAGCTGTCCTGGCTGGACTTCAACGAGCGGGTGCTGGCGCTGGCCGAGGACCCGAGCCAGCCGCTGCTGGAGCGGGCGAAGTTCCTGGCGATCTTCGCGTCGAACCTCGACGAGTTCTACATGGTGCGGGTGGCCGGCCTGAAGCGCCGCGACGAGACCGGCCTCTCGGTGCGCAGCGCCGACGGCCTGTCGCCGCGCGAGCAGCTGGTGCGGATCGCGGCGCGCATCCAGGACCTGGCCGCGCAGCACGCCAGGGTCTACCTGGACGACGTCCGGCCGAACCTGGAGAAGCACGGCATCCGCCTGGTCAGCTGGTCGGACCTGGAGGAGCAGGACCGCGCGCGGCTGTCGGTGTACTTCAGCGAGCAGGTGTTCCCGGTGCTGACGCCGCTCGCGGTGGACCCGGCGCACCCGTTCCCGTACATCTCGGGGCTGTCGCTGAACCTGGCGGTCACGGTGCGGGACCCGGTGAACGGCGCGGAGCGGTTCGCCCGCATCAAGGTGCCGGACAACGTGCCGCGGCTGCTGCGGGTGGAGCGGTCCCGGTCCTCGGCGCGGGCGACGTTCCTGCCGCTGGAGGAGCTGATCGCCGCCCACCTGGCGGAGCTCTTCCCCGGCATGGAGGTGGCCGAGCACCACGTCTTCCGGATCACCCGCAACGCGGACTTCGAGGTCGAGGAGGACCGCGACGAGGACCTGCTGCAGGCGATGGAGCGCGAGCTGGCCAAGCGCCGGTTCGGTTCCCCGGTACGGCTGGAGGTCGCGGACACCACGAGCGACCACGTGCTGGAGCTGCTGCTGCGCGAGCTGGAGGTGGACCCGAACGACCTGGTGCGGGTGGCCGGGCCGCTCGACCTGTCCTGCCTGTGGCAGGTGTACGGCCTGGACATCGCGGAGCTGCGCGACGATCCGTTCGTGCCGGCCACGCACCCGGCGTTCAGCGAGGGCGAGACGCCCAAGAGCGTGTTCGCGACGCTGCGCGAGGGCGACGTGCTGGTGCACCACCCGTACGACTCGTTCTCCACGAGCGTGCAGCGGTTCATCGAGCAGGCGGCGGACGACGACCGGGTGCTGGCCATCAAGCAGACGCTGTACCGGACGTCCGGTGACTCGCCGATCGTGGACGCGCTGATCGACGCGGCCAAGGCGGGCAAGCAGGTGGTCGCCCTGGTCGAGGTGAAGGCGCGCTTCGACGAGCAGGCGAACATCAAGTGGGCCAGGGCGCTGGAGCGCGCCGGGGTGCACGTGGTGTACGGCCTGGTGGGGCTCAAGACGCACTGCAAGACCGCGCTCGTGGTGCGCCAGGAGGGCTCCACGATCCGCCGCTACTGCCACATCGGCACCGGTAACTACAACCCGAAGACCGCTCGGCTGTACGAGGACATCGGCATCCTCACGGCGGAGCCGGCCGTCGGCGCCGACCTGACCGACCTGTTCAACTCGCTCACCGGCTACGCCCGCTCGGACACCTACCGCAGCCTGATGGTGGCGCCGCAGGGCATCCGCCGCGGCATCGTGGAGCGCATCGAGCGGGAGATCGAGCACGCCCGCGCCGGGAACCCCGCCGGGGTACGGCTCAAGCTGAACGCCCTGGTGGACGAGCAGGTGATCGACGCGCTGTACCGGGCGTCGCGGGCCGGGGTGCCGGTGGACGTGGTGGTCCGCAGCATCTGCGCGCTCACGCCGGGCCGCGAGGGCCTGAGCGAGAACATCCGGGTGTGCTCGATCCTGGGGCGGTTCCTGGAGCACTCCCGGGTGTTCCACTTCGTGGGCTCCGGCGAGTACTGGATCGGCAGCGCGGACCTGATGCACCGCAACCTGGACCGCCGCGTGGAGGTGCTGGTGCGGGTGGCCGACCCGCGGCTCACCGGGCAGCTCGGCCGGATGTTCGACTCGGCGACCGACCCGCGCACCCGGTGCTGGGTGCTGGGGCCGCAGGGTGTCTGGCGCGCCTCGCCGAACCCGGCGGACATCCCGGACGGCCAGGTGCTGGACCACCAGGCGGAGATGCTGCGCCTGCGCCGCGGCGGGGAGTGAGGTGGGCACCACGCCGGCCGGGGGGCCGATCCGTGCGGCCGGCGCGGTGCTGTGGCGGCCCGAGGGGGCGCGCACGGTGCTGGCGCTGGTGCACCGGCCACGCTACGACGACTGGTCGCTGCCCAAGGGAAAGCTGGAGGACGGCGAGAGCGCGGCCGCCGCGGCGATCCGTGAGATCGAGGAGGAGACCGGGTTCCGGGCCAGGCTGGGCCGGCGGCTGGGGCGCGCCAGCTACGTGGTGCGGCACCCGGCGGCGCGGCGCACCGGCCCGAAGGTCGTGGACTACTGGGCGGCCCGGGCCTGCGGCGGCGCGTTCGAGGCCGGCGACGAGGTCGACGACCTGCGGTGGGTGGACGTGGAGGACGCCGCCGACCTGGTGAGCCACGAGGTGGACCGGCGGATCGTCGAGTCGTTCACCACGGTGCCGACGCCCACCGCGACGGTGCTGCTGGTGCGGCACGGCAAGGCCGGTGACCGGTCCCGGTGGCACGGCCATGACGACCTGCGGCCGCTCACCAAGGCGGGCCGGCGGCAGGCCGAGCAACTGCGGGACTTCCTGGCGCTGTTCGGTCCGACGTCGGTGCACTCGGCGCCGCGGGTGCGGTGCGTGCAGACGGTCCGGCCGCTGGCGGAGGCGCTCGGCGCGGGCGAGGCGGTGATCCGGGACGAGCCGCGGCTGGCCGAGGAGGGGTACTGGCCGGATCCGGCGGCCGGTCAGGCGCGCCTGGCGACGATCACGGACGAGGGCGGCGTGCCCGTGGTGTGCAGTCAGGGCGGCGTGATCCCGGACCTGGTGCGCGCCCTGGCCGGCGACGCGGCGGCCGACGAGGACGGGGACATCCCGTGCCGCAAGGGCAGCACGTGGGTGCTGTCGCTGCGCGACCGGCGGCTGCTGGCGGCCGACTACTACGACCCGCCGTAGCCGTCCCGGGGGCGCCGGGGGCGCTGCGTCCCCCGGCGCCGTGCGGGCTACTTCTTCTTGCCCCCGGTGGACTTCCTGGCGGCGGCCGGTTTGGCGGCGGCCTTGGCCGTGGTCCGGGCGGTCGCCTTCGTGGCCACTGCCGCGGTCTTGGCCGCGGCGGTGGTCTTCGCCGACGGCTTGGCCGCGGCCTTGGTGCCCGGAGCCTTGGTGGCGGCGGACTTCGCGGCCGCCTTGGCCGTGGCTCCCTTGCCGGTGGCCGCCTTCGCGGCGGTGGCCTTGGCCGGGGTCTTGGTCGCGGCCGGCTTCGCGGTCTTCGCGGCCGCCGTCTTCGCCGCCGTCGTGCCGGTCGTCGCCTTGGCGGTGGTGCCGCGCGTCGTGGCGGCCTTGGGGGTCGCGGGCTTCGTCGCGCCGGCCTTGGACGTGGCGGCCGGCGTGGCCGTCGCGGTGGTGGTCGCGCGCGTGGTCGTGGCCGCCGTCCGGCCGGCGGCCGGCGGCTTGGGCAGCTTCTTGGCGCCGGACACGACCTCGCGGAAGGTGGTGCCGGCACGGAAGGCCGGCACGGTGGTCTTCTTGACCCGCACCGCCTCCCCGGTCCGCGGGTTGCGCGCCATGCGGGCCGCGCGGGCCCGCTTCTCGAACACGCCGAAGCCGGTGATGTTCACTCGCTCGCCCTTGTTCACGGCGCGCACGATCACGTCCACGATGCCGTCCACGGCCGCGCCGGCGGTCCGCTTGTCGCCGAGTTTCTCGGCAAGCGCATCGATGAGCTGGGCCTTGTTCACCTCGGGTCCCTCCCGAAACAATCACGGCCCGTCTCGGGCCGACTGCCGGTCACGGTATGCGCAGAAAGCGCCGGACGCCATGCGCCACGCCAGGCCTTTTCGTTGCGCCGCACCGGGGTTCGCCGGTTCGAGGGACGCTCTCGACTCGCGTTTCCTTGGGGCGTAAGGAAAAGCGCCTTACCGGGCCGGTGTGGTGGTGGGCAGCCAGTTCGGCCGGGACCGCTCGAAGGTGTCAATCAGCTCACCTCGGCGCAGCGTCACCGCGATGTCGTCCAGGCCTTCCAGGAGCCGCCGGCGGGTGTGGTCGTCGACGCCGAACCGCACCGTCAGGTCCTTGGCCTGCACCGTCCTCGCGGTGAGGTCGACCGTGATCTCGGTCCCCGGCTCGGCCTCCAGCAGCTTCCAGAGCAGCTCCACATCGGACTGTTCGCACTGCGCGGCGAGCAGACCCTGCTTCCCCGCGTTCCCACGGAAGATGTCTGCGAAGCGTGACGAGATGACGACTCTGAAGCCGTAGTCGGACAACGCCCACACCGCGTGTTCCCGTGATGACCCAGTGCCGAAATCGGGCCCGGCGACGAGCACACTGCCGCGCCGGAACGGCTCCAGGTTGAGCACGAAGTCGGGGTCCGAGCGCCATGCGGCGAACAGCCCGTCCTCGAAACCTGTACGGCTCACTCGCTTCAGATACACCGCCGGAATGATCTGGTCGGTGTCCACATTGGAGCGGCGCAACGGCACGCCGATACCCGTGTGGGTGCCGAACGGTTCCATCTAGCGGTCCTCCTCGTCGAGATCGGCCGGCGAGGACAGCCGTCCCCGCACGGCGGTGGCCGCGGCGACCGGCGGCGACACCAGGTGCGTGCGGCCGCCCTTGCCCTGGCGGCCCTCGAAGTTGCGGTTGGACGTGGACGCGCTGCGCTCGCCGGGGCGCAGTTGGTCCGGGTTCATGCCCAGGCACATGGAGCAGCCGGCCTGCCGCCACTCCGCGCCCGCGTCCAGGAACACCTCGTGCAGGCCCTCGGACTCGGCCTGGGCGCGGACCCGCATGGAGCCCGGCACCACGAGCATCCGCACCGAGCCGGCGACCTTGCGGCCGCGCAGCACCGCGGCGGCGGCGCGCAGGTCCTCGATGCGGCCATTGGTGCAGGAGCCCAGGAAGACCGTGTCCACCTCGATGTCGCGCAGCCGCGTGCCGGGGGTGAGGTCCATGTAGTGCAGCGCGCGCTCGGCGGCGGAGCGCTCGGACTCGTCGGCCAGCGCGGCCGGGTCCGGCACCCGCCCGGCCAGCGGCAGTCCCTGGCCGGGGTTGGTGCCCCAGGTGACGAACGGCGTGAGCCGGCTCGCGTCGATCACGATCTCGCGGTCGAACTCCGCGCCGTCGTCGGTACGCAGCGAGCGCCAGTACTCCACGGCGGCGTCCCAGTCCGCGCCGGACGGGGCGTGCGGGCGGCCGGCCAGGTAGGCGAACGTGGTGTCGTCCGGGGCGATCATGCCGGCCCGGGCACCCGCCTCGATGGACATGTTGCACACCGTCATGCGGGCCTCCATGGAGAGCGCGGTGATCGCGCTCCCCCGGTACTCGATGACGTGGCCCTGCCCGCCGCCGGTGCCGAGCTCGGCGATCACCGCGAGGATCAGGTCCTTGGCGCTCACGTCCGGGCCGAGGATGCCGTTCACGGTGACCGCGAGGGTGCGGAACGGCCGCAGCGGCAACGTCTGCGTCGCCAGCACGTGCTCCACCTCGGAGGTGCCGATGCCGAACGCGAGCGCGCCGAACGCGCCGTGGGTCGAGGTGTGCGAGTCGCCGCACACGACCGTGATGCCCGGCATCGTCAGCCCCAGCTGCGGGCCCACCACGTGGACGATGCCCTGCTCCTTGTCGCCGAGCGAGTGCAGGCGCACGCCGAACTCCTCGGCATTGCGGCGCAGCGTCTCGATCTGCGTGCGGCTGGTGAGATCGGCGATCGGCTTGTCGATGTCGAGCGTCGGGGTGTTGTGGTCCTCGGTCGCGATCGTGAGATCCGGCCGGCGCACCGGACGCCCCGCGAGGCGCAGTCCGTCGAACGCCTGCGGGCTCGTGACCTCGTGCAGTAGATGCAGATCGATGTAGATCAGATCGGGGTGGCCGTCGGTCCCGCGCACGACGACGTGATCGTCCCAGACCTTCTCGGCCAGGGTGCGGGGGCGGTCAGGGATGCGGGATGCATCGGTGGTGCTCATTGGTAGTCGTTCTCCTCTGGGGACTGTGCCCGCGTAGGGGTGG
>DASWTI010000128.1:0-18583 GCA_036402215.1 Pseudonocardiaceae bacterium | reverse complement strand
GCGCGGCGCGCGACCGGCGGAGCGTCTGGATCGGCTACGTCGACGCGTACGGCGTCGCCAGCCGCCGCGTCGTCGACCCGGTGGCCGTCGGCGGCGGGGTGCTGGAGGCGCTGGACCCGGCGATCGGCGGGGTGCGCCGGTTCGCCCTGCACCGCATCACGTCGGCCGCGCTGCTCGCCGAGGACTGAGCCCGCGGCGAGCGGCGCGGCGACGGTCAGCGCTGCTTGGCCGCCAGCTTGCCGATCGCGTGCTCGACGAGCGTGATCAGCGTCTGCTTCGTGGACACCCGCTCCCGGGCGTCACACGTGACGATCGGGACCGCCGGGTCCAGCTCCATCGCCTCGCGGATGTCCTCCACGTGGTGCAGGAGCAGGCCGTTGAAGCAGTTCACGCCGATCACGAACGGCAGCCCGCGGTCCTCGAAGAAGTCCACGGCGGCAAAGCAGTCGGCCAGCCGGCGGGTGTCCACCAGCACGACCGCACCGATCGCGCCGCGCACCAGGTCGTCCCACATGAACCAGAACCTGTGCTGTCCGGGCGTGCCGAACAGGTACAGGATCAGGTCCTCGTCGAGCGACACCCGGCCGAAGTCCATGGCGACGGTCGTCGTCGTCTTCGTCGGCGTCGCCGCCAGGTCGTCGACCCCGATGCTGGCGTCGGTCATGACCGCCTCGGTGGTCAACGGCGCGATCTCCGATACGGAGCCGACGAACGTTGTCTTGCCCACGCCGAAACCACCGGCGACAACGATCTTCGCCGAGGTAGTCGCAGTGACGCTCGGCCTCTGCAGGCTAGAGACGTCGGAGTCCACTCAGCACCCTTTCCAGGAACGCGACGTCTGGCAGCTCCCCGTTGCCTCCGATCGTCTGGTGAACGATGACCAGGCCCATGCCGGCCATGTCGCCGACAAGCACCCTCGCCACCCCGAGCGGCAGGGACAGCAGCGCGGCCACCTCCGCCACCGAGCGAGTCTGGATGCACAGGCCCGCGATGGACCGGTGCTCCGCCTGCATCAGTGCCGTCTCGGTGCGGCCGAGATCGCTCGTCTCGATGAGGGCCTCGATCGCCAGGTCGTACATCGGCCGTGTTCGGCCGCCCGTCCACGCGTACGGACGGACGATCGAGGCCATCTCGTACTCGTTATCGAAGCTCATCGTGACACCTCCCTTCGACCACTATGCGCCGCAACGGAATGCTTCGTTACCGCCGAAAGCCGCCTTGTAGTTGTGCCCGAAGCTCGGGCGTCAGGAGCTGACCGGCCCGGTCGACCAGCAGCGTCATCTCGTACCCGATCAGACCGATGTCACAGTTCGGTGCCGCGAGGATGGCGAGGCAGGAACCATCGCTGATCGACATCAGCAGCAGGAACCCGCGCTCCATCTCCACGACCGTCTGCACGACGCCCCCGGCGTCGAAGCAGCGCGCCGCCCCGCTGGTCAGGCTGATCAGACCGGAGGACACCGCCGCGAGCTGATCGGCGCGGTCCTTCGGCAACCCCTGGGACGAGGTCAGCAGCAGGCCGTCGGCGGACACCACGGCAGCGTGCGCCACACCGGGCACGCGCTCCACGAAGTTGCTCACCAGCCAGCCGAACCGGTTCGGCGTCGCCACCGCGGCGGCCGTGCCGGTCGACGCTGGGGTCGACGAGTGCGCCGTCCCGTTCGGCGCGGCCGTGCGCTGTGCGCTGTTCGGCTGGGAGTGGCCTGCCTGGGTCACTGACTCTCCTCGTTCTTGCTCGGCTGGGCGGTGTGCTCGGTGTCCGAGCTGACATGCGCCAGGTCGCGCCGGAAGTCACGTCCCTGCCGCAGACCCTGCTGGTAGCTCGCCAGCCGGCCGCGGACGTCGTCGGCGTTGCGGGCCCGCCGCGGGGTCGCGGTGGGAGCCGCGCTCGTCGGGGTCGCCGCCGCACCGGGCACCAGGTGGGCACCGCGGCGCCGCTTCGGCAGGCCGGCCGCGGTGAACCCGTGGTCGACCGGGGCCACGAGCGCGCTCGCGGCGCGCCAGCCCTCGTCGGCCGGGGAACGCCACACCTCGCCGTTGTCGGCCGCCGCCGGCTCGGACTGCTCGTAGTGGTCGGGTGCCACGTCGGGAACCCTCTCAGGCGTCCGCTCGGCCACCGGCTCCGGGACCCGTCCTGGCTGCGGACGCTGCTGCGGCGGCGGCTGGTGCTGCCGCTGGGGCGCCTGCGGGGTGCCGTTGGCCCCGGGGGCCGCGTGCCGGCCACGCAGCGGGTCTGGCGCGCCGTTCGCCCCGGCGCCGTTGGCCATCGCGGCGGGTCGCTGCTGCTGCGGCTCCGGACGGCGCTGCTGCTGCGGCTGGTGCTGGTGCTGCCGCGCGGGCGGCGGCTGGGGCACGTCCATCGTCGGCATCTCGAACGGCGGCGGCTCGACGTAGGTCGGCGTCGGGCGCGACACCGCGGGTGCCGGCGGGGTGAGCTCGCGGAACCAGGCGGAGACCATCTCCTCGTAGATGGGCGTGGTCTCCGGCGGCGGCGCGGGCGCCTGGGCCTGCGCGGCGACCTCGCGGCCGACGCCCAGGTGGTCCTCCCGCTGCGGTGGCGGCGGGGGCGCAGCGTAGTCGTGCACCGGCTGCAGGTTGGTGAGCGTCGGCGCCGAGTACGGGTCGCGCTCGTCCTGGTCGGTGTCCGGCCACTGACCGGTCGGCTGGTCCTCGTACTCCCGGCCGAACACCTCGCGGAGGTGCTCGTCGGACGTCGGGTAGCTGCCGGAGTACGGGTCGTACGGGTCGTACTGCTCCTGGGGCCGCTCGTCGCGGTCGGCCAGGTTCGGCAGCGAGGCCGGGGTGAACAGGTCCATGCCGGACACCGAGTCCACCATGCTGACCTGCATCGGCGGGGCACCCGGCGGGTACGGCTCCGGCTCCGGCTCGCGCTCGGCCTCGGTGGCGGGCCAGCGGGCCGCCACCTCGTTCCACTCCTCCTCCTGGCGCTGCTGCTGGGCCTGCTGCCAGGGGTGCTGCTCCAGGGCCTGCGGCGCGATGACCTGCGTGGGCAGGAAGTCGGCGGCGGGACGCTGCGCGGGCACCGGCACGGAGTCGGTGGTGGGGCCGAAGTCGGACAGCTCGCCGGCCTGCACCAGGTCGGCCGGCACGGTGACGGCCGCGGTCAGGCCCGGCTCGCCCTCGTTGCCGGACAGGCGCACGAACACGCCGTGCCGCGAGGCCAGCCGGCCGACCACGAACAGGCCCATGCGGCGGGACACCGAGACGTCGATCATCGGCGGGTCGGTGAGCCGGTGGTTGGCCTCGACCAGCTGCTCGTACGGCATGCCGACGCCCTGGTCGGTGATCTCCACGACGAACTCGCCGTGCTCGGTGAGCGAGCTGCCGACGATGACCCGGCTGTCCGGCGGGGAGAACGTGGTGGCGTTGTCCAGCAGCTCGGCCACGAGGTGCACGAGGTCGTTGACCGCCAGGCCCAGGATGTTCACCGAGGGCGGGGTCTGCACGACGATCCGCTGGTACTCCTCGACCTCGGACACCGCGGCGCGCAGCACGTCGACCGCCGGCACCGGGCGGGTCGACCGCCGGGCGAGCTCGGCGCCCGCGAGGACCAGCAGGTTCTCGGAGTTGCGCCGCATGCGGGTCGCGAGGTGGTCGAGCTGGAACAGGTTCGACAGCTGCTCGGGGTCCTGCTCGGAGTTCTCCAGCTGGTCGATCAGCCGCAGCTGACGCTCGACCAGACCCTGGCTGCGCCGGGACAGGTTGACGAACATGTCGTTGACGTTGCGCCGCAGCAGCGACTGCTCGGCGGCCAGCCGGACCGCCTCACCGTGGACCGCGTCGAACGCCCGGGCGACCTGTCCGATCTCCTCCCGGGTGTACACGGCCACCGGGGCGACGGAGATGTCCGGCACGTCGTCGGTGTCCCTGATCCGGCGGATGGCCTCCGGCAGCCTGCGGTCGGCCACGTCGAACGCGGTGTTCCGCAGGGTCCGCAGCGGCACCAGCATGGAGCGGGCCACCACGACCACCAGCAGCATCGTGGCGAACAGCGAGCCGAGCAGGATCGTGGCGTCGCGGACGACGTCGGCGCCGGCCTTCTCGCGCAGGCTCAGCGCGGCGCCGCGGAGCTGGCCGTTCAGGCCGGCCTCGACGGTGTTGATCCGGTCCGCGGTGGTGCCGGCCGCGACGTCCCACTCACCGAGGTTGATGTTCGGCGCGTTGCCGGCGACGGCGGCCTGCACCGCGCCCTGCTTGATGCGCTCCCGGAGGTCGACCTCCGGGCCGGTCACGGTGTCGGAGAACTTCTGCCGCTCCACCGGGTCGGCCACCGAGTAGAACTCGGAGAGCGACGCGCCGTAGCGGGAGTCGGCGACCCGGATGGCCTGCACGTCGTTCGGCGGCAGCAGGTTGTGCAGGCTCGCCACGAGCAGCACGGCGTGCTGCTGGGCCACCTGCTCCTTGGCGCGGCCCAGCGCGTCGGCGGCACCGGCGATGTCGGCGACGTCGCGGTTGGTCGTCGCACGGGTGACCTCACGGCGCAGGTCGAGCAGGGTGCCGATCATCGCGGAGTACGCGGTGATGACCGCCTGGTCGGAGTACCGCGTCCCCTGCGCGACCTCGCGCAGGGTGTTGAGGCTGTCGAGGGACGAGATGGACTGCTGGTAGGCGGACTGCACCAGGTCGTCCAGGCCCTGCAGCTGCGCGCCGGCGGCCCGCACGCTGCTGGACAGGCCGTCCACCCGGCGCATCTGCACGTCCAGCGAGGCCCGGTCGCCCTGGCGGCCGGTGGCCACGTAGCCGGACATGAGCTCGCGCTCGCGCTGCAGCTCGTGCACCAGGTCGGAGACCCGGACGCCCAGCTCCACCTGGCGCACCGTGCGGCCGAGGTCCTGCACGCCGGCGAGCTCGGTGCTCACCTGCAGGCCGCCCAGCACGACGGCGGCGATGGCCGGGATCAGCAGCACCGCGAAGAGCTTGGTGCGCACCCGCCAGTTCCACAGGTTCCAGCGGTCCCGCCGGTTCGGCAGCGGGCGCGAGGTCGCCAGGACCGGCGCGCCGGGGAACTCCGGCGGGCGAGATCCTGCGCCCTGCGCAGTCGAGCTGTTACCCTCTGTGAGGTCCGGGGACAGTGCTCGATTGGCCACCGTCCCTGGGACCCTCTCGGTGCCCTCGGCCACGACTAGCACTTCCTCCACACCGGCACAGGGTCGGTTCCCCGCGCGCCATCGTCAGGCGCGCAGCCCCGCAGACTCACCACGCCAACGCAGGATTCCAGCACAGTAGGACTCCTCCCCGCTAGCTCCCGCCGGCCGTCAGGCGCCGGCGATGCCGCGAGTTCGGTGAGCCCACGGTCTGCCACCGTGATCTCACTGACCTGTTCTCGAACAGCCCCCGTGCTGCACGAACCGCGATCGCGCTGCGCTCGACCACGGCCTCCCCAACGGTTCAACCTGGCGTGTGCGACCACCCGATCCAGGTCAGTCACAGCCGCCCAATCGTGACCAAACCTAAACCCGTCGTGACCAGCGCCACGCAAATGTACCGCTGACCAGGGTAAGCGCTGCCTCTCAGCGGTGACCGCTAGGGTCATCGGAGCGCTCCTTCCTGGTCCCACAAGACGTACTAGGCCGAACGGATGGACGGACGGTATCGGCTCGCGAAGCAGGATGACACCCGTTCGGGTAGGCGGTCTTGCCCGGGGGGTGCCCTCGTCCCCCGGATGGACCAATCAGACGGGACCACAGGCGGCTACTGATCTACGACCGGCAGTTGATCTCACAAGATCGCCACGCGAAAGGCCCATCGTGACTTCCATGCTCGAGGTGACCGACCTCGGTCACGACTACGGCACGCACACGGCCCTCGCCGACGTGTCCTTCACGGTCGCGGAGCGTGAGCTGGTGTGCATCGTCGGCCCGTCCGGCTGCGGCAAGTCGACGCTGCTGCGCACCATCGCCGGGCTGCAACGGCCGACGAACGGCCAGGTCAAGCTGCACGGCGACACGGTCGACGGGGTACCGCGCGACCTCGCCGTGGTGTTCCAGGACTACAGCCGCTCCCTGTTCCCGTGGCTGACCGTGCTCGGCAACGTGCAGTTCCCGCTGCGGTCGCTGCCCCGCGCCGAGCGCCGCGCCCGGGCCACCGAGGCGCTGGACGCGGTGGGCCTCGGCGGCACCGCCGGCAAGTACCCGTGGCAGCTCTCCGGCGGCATGCAGCAGCGCGTCTCGATCGCGCGTGCCCTCGCCTACCGGCCGGCGCTCATGCTGATGGACGAGCCGTTCGCCTCGGTGGACGCGCAGACCCGCTTCGAGCTGGAGGACCTGCTGCTCGTGGTCCGGCGCGAGCACGGCACCACGGTGCTGCTGGTGACCCACGACATCGACGAGAGCGTGTACCTGGGCGACCGGGTGCTGGTGCTCTCCCGGGCTCCCGGCACCGTCGTCGCGGACCTCACGGTGGACCTGCCGGCGGAGCGCGACCAGATCAAGACGCGCGAGTCGGACACCTTCGTGCAGCTGCGCGCCGAGACCGCGCGCCTGCTCCGCCACTGACGCCCCCGGGTGCCGCGGCCGCGCCACTCACGACGGGCCGGCCACGCGGCCGGGAGCCGGTGTCGCACGTCCGCGTTCCCGGCACCGGTGCCGCCCCCGCCCGTGACGTGACGGAGCCGCGACCCACGCGGGGTCGCGGCTCCGTGGTCCGGCCTGCGGTGTCGCGCTAGAGGTCGGCCTTGCCGAGGCACAGGGTCTTCGCCGGGTCCGGGTACGCGTACACGTCCACGGTCTCCGGCACCGAGCCGCACTGCGAGTCGTCGGCGACGCCGTCGAAGATCTTGACGACCTTGCGGGCGTCGTCACCGACGCAGGCGAGGGCACGCTTGATGAGGTTGTCCAGCCGGAAGCAGTCGCCCTCCTTCGCGTCCATCGCCAGGCAGTAGACCTTGCCCTGGCCGGGGTCGAAGCTCAGGAACGGCTCGGCGCACTCGCTGGTCTCGATCTTGGCGATGACCACGTCGGAGAGCGCGCCGCCGCACTGCGTGACGCGGATCGTGGCGCGGTTGTTCTCCTCCGGCGTGAGCGTGGCGCACTGGCCGACCTCGAAGTCGTCGCCGCCGTCCGGCTCCGTCGTCGTGGGCTCGGCCTCGGTGGTCGTCTCCTCGGGCGAGCCGGTCGTGGAGGGCGCGGCCGTGGTGCTCGTCGGCCCGGCGATCGGGTCCTCGTCGCCGGCGCGGAAGAACAGCACGCCCGCGATCACGGCGCCCACCAGGATCACCACGCCCAGGATGGCCCCCACGACCAGCGGCGCCTTGGACTTGCGCGGCGGCGGCGGGTAGCCACCACCGCCCTGCCCGGCGGCGCCCCAGCCCGAGGGCTGCCCGTAGGAGCCCTGGTACGGCTGCTGCTGGCCGTACGGGTCGAACTGCTGGGTCTTGCCGTACGGGTCGAACTGCCGCGTGGCGTCGGGCTGCTGGCCGTAGGGCGGCTGCCCCGGTTGCCCGTGCTGGCCCGGGTGGGCCGGGCCCGGCTGCCCCGGGTAACCGCCGGGCGGCTGGCCGTACTGCTGACCGCCGGGCTGCGGCTGGCCGTACTGGCCCTGGCCGTACTGGCCGGGCTGTCCGTACTGGCCGGGCTGGCCCTGCTGACCGTACGGCTGCTGGCCCTGGGGACCCTGGCCCGGCTGCGGCCCGTACGGGTTCGGGTTCTGCCGGTACGGGTCGTACGGGTCGGTCATTCGGTCCACCTCCGCGATGACGCTGCTCGCCGTGCTGAGAGGAAGGCCAAGTCCCCTGGGTTCCCACCCGCCCCGCCACGACCACCACGCACAATAGACGGTGTGCCCGATGGCCCACTGATCGTCCAGTCAGACAAGACCTTGCTGCTCGAGGTCGACCACCCGGCCGCCGACGAGGCCCGCCAGGCGATCGCGCCGTTCGCCGAACTGGAGCGCGCGCCCGAGCACGTGCACACCTACCGGGTCACCCCGCTGGCGCTCTGGAACGCCCGCGCCGCGGGCCACGACGCCGAGCAGGTGGTGGACGCGCTGGTGCGCTTCTCCCGTTACGCAGTACCGCAACCGCTGCTCGTGGACGTCGTCGACACCATGGCCCGGTACGGCCGCCTGGTGCTCACCAACGACCCCGCGCACGGGCTGGTGCTGGTGTCGCACGACCGCGCCGTGCTGGAGGAGGTGCTGCGCCAGAAGAAGGTCACCCCGATGCTCGGCGCGCGCATCGACCAGGACACCGTGCTGGTGCACCCGTCGGAGCGCGGCCGGCTCAAGCAGGCGCTGCTCAAGATCGGCTGGCCGGCCGAGGACACCGCCGGCTACGTGGACGGCGAGGCGCACCCCATCGAGCTCGTCCAGGACGGCTGGGAGCTGCGCGACTACCAGCGCGCCGCGGTGCAGGGCTTCTGGGCCGGCGGCTCCGGCGTGGTGGTGCTGCCGTGCGGCGCGGGCAAGACGCTGGTGGGCGCCGCGGCGATGGCCGAGGCCTCGGCGACCACGCTCATCCTGGTCACGAACACCGTCGCCGGGCGGCAGTGGAAGCGCGAGCTGATCGCGCGGACCTCGCTCACCGAGGAGGAGATCGGCGAGTACTCGGGCGAGCGCAAGGAGATCCGGCCGGTCACCATCGCCACCTACCAGGTGATGACGCGGCGCTCGAAGGGCGAGTACCGGCACCTGGAGCTGTTCGACTCGCGGGACTGGGGCCTGGTCATCTACGACGAGGTGCACCTGCTGCCGGCGCCGGTGTTCCGGATGACGGCGGACCTGCAGTCGCGGCGGCGGCTCGGGCTGACGGCCACGCTGATCCGGGAGGACGGCCGCGAGGGCGACGTCTTCTCGCTGATCGGGCCGAAGCGCTACGACGCGCCGTGGCGGGACATCGAGTCGCAGGGCTGGATAGCGCCCGCGGACTGCGTCGAGGTGCGGGTGACCCTCACCGAGGCGGAGCGGCTGGCGTACGCCGTGGCCGAGCCGGAGGAGCGGTACAAGCTGTGCTCCACGGCGCGCACCAAGCTGCCGGTGGTGCGCGCCGTGCTGGACCAGCACCCCGGTGAGCCGGCCCTGGTGATCGGCGCCTACCTGGACCAGCTCGACGAGCTCGGCGCCGAGCTGGACGCGCCGATCGTGCAGGGCTCCACCCGCAACTCCGAGCGGGAGCAGCTTTTCGACGCCTTCCGCCGCGGCGAGCTGCCGGTGCTCGTGGTGTCCAAGGTGGCCAACTTCTCGATCGACCTGCCGGAGGCGTCCGTCGCGGTGCAGGTCTCCGGCACCTTCGGCTCCCGTCAGGAGGAGGCGCAGCGCCTCGGACGGTTGTTGCGCCCCAAGGGCGACGGCCGCCAGGCTCATTTCTACTCGGTGGTCGCGCGGGACACCCTGGACACCGACTACGCCGCGCACCGCCAGCGGTTTCTCGCCGAGCAGGGCTACGCCTACCGCATCGTGGACGCCGACGACCTGCTCGGTCCCGCCATCCCCGACGTCGGCCAGGACTGACCGCTCAGACCGCCGTGACGTCCCGGTCCGGCTCACCGGGCCGCTCCCGGGTCGCGGCCCCGGCGGGCTCGCGCGTCCGCAGCCAGCTCGCGGCGACGGCCACCGTCAGGATGACCGCCACCACGAGCAGCGCCACGCCCGTGGGGATCTTGTGGACGTCGAGCAGCAGCATCTTGACGCCGACCCAGATCAGCACCAGGGCCAGGCCGGCCTTGAGGTACACGAAGCGGTGCATGAGGTCGGCCAGCAGGAAGTACATGGCCCGGAGGCCGAGGATCGCGAAGGCGTTGGACGCGAAGACCAGGAACGGTTCCCGGGTGACCGCGAAGATGGCCGGGATGGAGTCGACCGCGAAGACGATGTCGGTCATCTCGACGAGCACGAGCACGGCGAGCAGCGGAGTGGCCATCCATCGCCCACCGACGCGGACGAGGAAGCGCCTGCCGTGATAGGTCTCCGTGGCCGGCACCAGGCGGCGGAACACCCGCAGGGTCAGGCTGCGCGCGGGGTCCATGGCCTGGTTCCGGTGCAGCGCCATCCTGACCCCGGTGAGGACCAGGAAGGCGCCGAAGACGTACAGGATCCAGGCGAAGCTGGCGATCAGGACCGAGCCGGCCGCGATGAGGACGGCCCGGAAGACCAGCGCACCGAGGACCCCGTAGAACAGGACGCGATGCTGATACTCACGCGGTACCGCGAAGTAGCTGAAGATGATGGCGAAGACGAAGACGTTGTCGACGGCGAGCGACTTCTCGATGAGATAGCCGGCGTAGTACTGGCCGGCCGGCTCACCGCCCCACGCCCACCACACGAGCCCGCCGAAGGCCAGCCCCAGGGTGATCCAGATCGCCGACCAGGTGGCGGCCTCCCGCACCCCGACCACGTGGGAGTCGCGATGGGCGAACAGGTCCACCGCCAGCATCGCCAGGATGACGGCCAGGACACCCGCCCAGGCCCACAACGGCACCGACACAGCACCCACCTCCGGTCATCGACCGGAGGTCTCCCCACGCCCACGACGGCGGCGCCCCACGACCGGGCGGACCTCGTGGTCCGCCGTGATGACGATCGCGTGGTGTGCTGGGTACTCCCCTCCGCGACCCCTAGAATGACGAACTGGACTTCGCCTGTCAAGCCGGCCGCCGAGGCCGGCGGGCACGGCCCGGGGAGGGGGCGGCCATGACCGGGGAGAGCCCGCGACCGGGCACGAGCGGCTGGACGTTCCTCAGCAACCACGCGCACGTCATGGTGTGCCTGCATCGCGAGCCCGAGCTCACGATCCGGGAGATCGCCGGCCGGGTCGGCATCACCACCCGTGGCGTTCAGATCATCATCGGCCAGCTCGCCGAGGAGGGTTACCTGGTGGTCAACCGCTCGGGCCGCCGGAACAGCTACGCCCTGAACGCCGGCCTGCCGCTGAGACATCCCCTGGAGCGGGACTTCAGCGTGCTCACGCTGCTCACCGCGCTTGATCCCGCCCGGGGCCGCGCCTAGAAGCCGTCCGCCGACGGGTGCCAGCGGGGCTCGAAGCCGGCCGCCAGGATGCCGACGTAGAGCATCGGCGTGAGCGGCCGTGCGGTCCCGGTACCGGTGCGCGGGACGGCCTCCGTGTAGCCGTGGAACGACCAGCGCAGCAGGTTCGGGCCGCGCACCGCCCACGCCGTCTCGTCGTCGGTGGTGATCATCGCGCCGTCCGGCAGCGTGGCCACCGGTACGTCCGGCTGGCGCCCCAGCCGCTGCGGATGCGCGATGTCGTCCGCGTCGTGCGCCCGCAACGGCGGATCGGCCAGGCCCAGGAACCGCTGCGCGTCCTTGCGCCGGCAGAAGAAACACGGCCGGTGGCCGGCGGACAGCGCCGTGACCTCGTCCAGGAAGAAGACGCTCGTGTAGTACTGCCCCATCGCGTCGTGCTTCTTGTTCTTGTAGAACATGTCGCAGCAGATCCAGTGCCGGCTGGCCCAGCGCCGCGCACCGAGCGTCCGGTCCGGGCGGTGGAACTTGCCCCCGCGGTTGCCCATGATCGTGCCGCGCGCCTCGCACGCCACCAACTCGCCGAACGGGGTACATCGGTTCTGCAACGGCACCGCGGCAGCGTAGTGCCGGACCGCTCAGCTCCGGCACCCCTCGGCGCGAACCCCCGGCCGCGCAGGCGTGCCCACCACCTGGGCCAGGTTCTGCGCCGACAACGTGATCGTCGCACCGGACACATCGGCCCCGGCCAACTGCGCGCCCGCGAGGTCCGCGCCAGCCAGGCAGGCGTCCGCCAGGTCCGCGCCCCGCAGGTCGGCGCCCCGCAGGCTCACCCCGGAGAGATCGGCCCGGGCGAACGACGCGCCCCGGGCAACCGCGCCGTCGAGGGTGGCCTCCCGCAGATCGAGGCCGGCGAGGTCGGCCCCGGCCAGCCGCGCCCCCCGGAAGTCGGTGACCGCCACCGTCTCCTGACGCACCCGCTGCCCGTCGGCCGCGACCGGCCCGGACCACGTCGTCAACGTCCCGCCCCGCACCCACGGGACGTCACTGCGCCAAGCCCACACCGACACGGCTCCCGCGGCCACCAGCACCGCGAGCATCACCGCCACCCTGCGGTACCGAACCTGCGGCGTCAGGTCGCTGATCACCAGCAACAGCCCGGCCACCGCCGAGCCGGCGGCGACCACGGCGCCCAGCAACCCGAACAGCTGCCCGGCGACGGCGACGACCGAGATGGCCACGGGCGGCCACAACCAGGGCGACCAGCGGCGCCCGGCCGGAGCGGAGGTGATGTCACCAGCCATCGGGGCAATGGTGGCAGAGTTCGAGGGACAGCCGGTCGTCGGCGCAGACAACCCGCGGGTGCCGGACGTACGATCGTCGCTCTTCACCGGAATGCCGCTCGGCACATCGCATGTCGTGGGGGGGCACCATGACAACAGTTCCCGGTCCGACGCCGCCGGGGACACCGGGCGGTGGGACGCCGCGCAGGCGTTCCATCACCTGCCGGTGCGGACTTCCCGCGCGGTGGAGGAACGGTGAGTTCCGTTGTCGTGACGGCCACTCGTCCGATCCGCCGGCGGAGCCCCGCTCATGCCGGACCTGACCTCCGCCGTCGACTCGGCACGGGCCGGGATCGGTCGGTACTTCACGCTGGTCAGCGCGCTTCCGGCCACGCTGCTGGTGATGTGGCACGCGCTGCTGGTGGCGAGCGGCGCCTGGTCGGATCCTCCTGACCTGCGTGCGGCGGCGGCCCGCCTGGCCGACATCGGCCTGACCCACGTGGCGTTGCTGCTGGCGGTGAGCCTGGCGCTCGGCGTGGTCCTGCACCCGCTGCAGTTCGCCTTCGTGCAGTTCCTGGAGGGCTACTGGGGTCTCGGCCGGCTGGCCCAGGTGATCAGGCAACGATGGATCTGGCACCAGCGCTCGCACATCGCGGCGTTGCGCGACCTCGAGGACAGCTCCGCCCTGGCCATCGAGGAGCAGAACGACCTGGACCCGCACGGACGCACCCGCAGCGACGACGACGTCCGGGAGCGGATCGCGATCCTGTCGGTGGGTGAGGAGGCCGAGCGGCTGACCGCCGAGTTCCCGGTGCAGCCCGATCAGATCATGCCGACCCGGCTGGGCAACGTGCTGCGGTACTACGAGCGGAACGCGGGGGCTCCGTACGGGCTGGACACGGTGCGCGTGCTGCCGTACATCTCGCGGGTCGCGGCGCCGGGGGACATGGACTACGTGAACGACCAGCGCTCGCAGCTCGACCTCGCCGTGCGCATGGTGATCGTGTCATTGCTGTGCTGCCTGTCGGGCGTGGTCTTCCTGGGAGGGCACGGGTTGTGGCTGCTGGCGGCGCTGATCCCCTACGCGGCGGCCTACCTGTCCTACCGGGGGGCGGTGGTCGCGGCGGGTGAGTACGGACGTTCGCTGGCCGTGGTCATCGCGGTCAACCGGTTCGCCCTGTACGACCGGCTGCGGGTGACGGCGCCGGTGGACACCCGGGACGAGCGGGCCCGCAACGAGATCCTGGGGTATCTGCTGGCCTACTCGACGAGCGACCGGAACTCCGTGGAGTACGTGGGGAGCGCGCCGCCGACGGACGCAGGAAGGGCCGGCGGGACGCGCTGACGGGCGAATTGCGAAGGGACCCCGCGCCGGGGGCGGCGGGGTCCCTTCGGTGCGCCTGCCGTCAGCCGTGGTCGGCCTCGGCGGCGCAACCAGCGGAGCACGTGGTGTGCGATCGCTGGCGTTCACTTCCCGTGCGTCACCGGCCGATCGCCGGTGACCCGGGGCCAGCCTACGTCGCCGGACCCCGGGTCGCCAGGGGACAGATCAGGTCACCCCGGCGGCGGTGGCCAGGGCCCGGCGGGTGAGCACGCCGGCCAGGTGCCGCCGGTAGCCCGCGTCGCCGTTGGCGTCGGACGGTGGCGAGGTGCCCTCGGCGGCGTGCTCGGCGGCGGCGCGGAACGCCTCGGGGGTCGCCTCGCCGCCGATCAGGGCCTGTTCGACGGCGGTGGCGCGGAGCGGGGTCGGGCCCATGTTGGTGAGCGCGACCTTCGCCTCGGCCACCAGGCCGCCGTCCACCCGCACGGCGGCGGCGACGGCGACGATGGACCAGGCCTGGGCGGTCCGGTTGAACTTCTCGTAGTGCGCGCCCCAGCCGGTGTGCTTGGGCACCCGGACCTCGACCAGCAGCTCGCCGTCGCGCACGGCCGTGGTGAAGTAGTCCAGGAAGAACTCCGAGGCGGGCACGGTGCGGCGGCCGTCGACGCCGGCGAGGACGAACTCCGCGTCCAGCGCGAGCGCCGCCGCCCCGAGGTCACCGGCCGGGTCGGCGTGCACGAGCGCGCCGCCGAAGGTGCCGCGATGGCGGATCTGCGGGTCGGCGACGGTGGCCGTGGTGCGGGCCAGCAGCGCGGCGTGCTCCGCGACCAGCCCGTCCGTGGTGACCTCGTGGTGCGTGGTCATGGCCCCGATGACGAGCGCGTCGCCCTCGTCGCGGACGCCGACCAGCTCGGCGATCCGCCCGAGGTCCACGACGAGCGCCGGCGCGGCCAGCCGCAGCCGCAGCACCGGCATCAGGCTCTGGCCGCCGGCCAGCACCTTCACGTCCTCGCCCGCCTCACGCAGCACCCGCACGGCCTCGTCCACCGTGGCCGGGGCGGTGTAGTCGAACGGTGCCGGGATCACTGGACCTCCTCCTGCGGGTCGGTCGCGTCGATGGACCCGAGCCCGCCGCCGGGACCGGGCGCGGTGGGGGCGGTGTCCCTGGCCCCCTGCAGGGCGGCCCACACCCGCCGCGGCGAGCACGGCATCTCGACGTCGCGCACCCCGAGGTGGCGGATGGCGTCGAGCACGCCGTTGACGATGGCCGGGGTGGACGCGATGGTGCCGGCCTCGCCGACGCCCTTGGCGCCGATCGGGTTCGAGGTGGACGGCGTCTCGGTGCGGTCCGTGGTGAACGAGGGCAGATCCGCGGCCGACGGGATCAGGTAGTCGGCCATGGTGCCGGTGACCAGCGTGCCGCCCTCGTCGTGCACCGCCTCCTCGAACAGCGCCTGCGCGATGCCCTGGGCGAGGCCGCCGTGCACCTGACCCTCCACGATGAGTGGGTTGACCACGGTGCCCACGTCGTCCACTGCCACGTAGGAGCGCACGTGCACGGCGCCGGTCTCGGTGTCCACCTCGATGGCCGCCAGGTGCGTGCCGTGCGGGTACGACAGGTTCTCCGGGTCGAACGTGGCGTCGGAGTCCAGCGAGAGCTCCATGCCCTCCGGGTAGTCGTGCCCGGCGAAGACGGCCAGCGCGCAGTCCTGGATGGACGCGCTCTTGTCGGTGCCGCGCACGGTGAACTTCCCGGCCTCGAACTCCAGGTCGTCCTCGGAGCTCTCCAGGATGTGCGCGGCGATCCGCCTGGCCTTCTCGATCACCTTGTCGGCGGCCTTCACCACGGCCACGCCGCCCACCACGAGCGAGCGCGAGCCGTAGGTGTCCATGCCCTTGTGCGAGGTGGCGGTGTCGCCGTGCAGGACCTCGACGTCCTCGAAGGCGACGCCGAGCTTGTCGGACACGAGCTGGCTCCAGGCCGTCTCGTGGCCCTGGCCGTGCGCCGACGACCCGGTCACCACCTCGACCTTGCCGGTGGGCAGCATCCGGATCTGGGCGTGCTCCCAGCCGCCCGCGCCGTAGCGCAGCGAACCGAGCACCCGCGACGGCGCCAGCCCGCAGGCCTCGGTGAACGTGGAGATGCCGATGCCGAGCTGCACCGGGTCGTTCGACTCCCGGCGCCGCCGCTGCTCCGCACGGAGCCCCTCGTAGTCGAACAGCTCGACGGCGCGCGCGGTGGCCGCCTCGTAGTTGCCGGAGTCGTAGGTGAGCCCGGCGATCGTGGTGAACGGGAACTCCTCGTGGGTGATCCAGTTCTTCCTGCGCACGTCGAGCGGGTCCATGCCCAGCTCGACGGCGAGCTCGTCCATCATCCGCTCGATGCCGAACGTGGCCTCCGGCCGGCCGGCGCCGCGGTAGGCGTCCGTCCAGGTCTTGTTGGTGAACACGTTGGTGCAGCCGAAGTGGTACGCGGGGATCTTGTAGATGGCGTTGAACATGAGCGCCCCGAGGATCGGCACGCCCGGCGTGACGAGCCCCAGGTAGGCGCCCATGTCGGCCATCAGCTCGACCTTGAGGCCGGTGATCGTGCCGTCGCGGCGGGCGGCCACCGTGAGGTCCTGGATCTGGTCGCGGCCGTGGTGCGCGGCGAGCAGCGACTCCGAGCGCGACTCGGTGTACTTGACCGGCCGGCCGAGGCGCCGCGCCATCAGGAAGGTGATCGCCTCCTCCGGCGTGAACTGCAGCTTGCCGCCGAAGCCACCACCGACGTCCGGCGCGATGATCCGCAGCTTGTGCTCGGGGACGCCGAGCGTCAGCGCCATCATGACGCGCAGCACGTGCGGCACCTGGGTGGCCGACCAGACCGTGTACTGCTCGCCGGTCGGGTCCACCACGATCGACCGCGGCTCCATGAACGCCGGGATCAGCCGCTGCTGGCGGAAGCGGCGGCGCACCACGACCTCGGCCTCGGCGATGGCCTGCTCCACGTCGCCACCGGTGCCGGCCTGGGCGGAGTCGAACGCCCAGTACGCGTTGCGGTTCGTCCCCAGGTCCGGGTGCACCAGGTCGGCACCCTCGGCGAGCGCGGCCTCCATGTCGAGCACCACCGGCAGGTCGTCGTAGCCGACGTCGATGGCCTCCAGGGCGTCCACCGCCGCGGCGGCGGTGCGGGCGGCCACCACGGCCACCACCTCGCCGGCGAACTTCACCGTGTCGACGGCGATCGCCGGGTGCGCCGGGGACTTCATGTCCTCGGTGATCGGCCAGGCGCACGGCAGGCTGCCCTGCTCGTCGGCGAAGTCGGCGCCGGTGTGGACGGCGATCACGCCGGGCATCTCCCGCGCCGCGGACACGTCGATGCCGGTGATCGTGCCGTGCGCGACCGGGCTGCGCAGCATGGCCAGGTGCAGCATGCCGGGCAGCTGGAGGTTGTCGGTCCAGCGGGTACGGCCGGTGATCAGCCGGGCGTCCTCCTTGCGGCGGCGCGCGCGGCCGACCTCGGGCTCGGCGGTGGCGGTCACTCGCCACCTCCCGCCACCGGCGCGGCCTGCTCGGCGGCGCGCTCCCGGTCCGGCCCGGCGCCGGGGCTCATCTTCCGCGCCGCGTCGAGCACGGCGCGCACGATGTTCTGGTAGCCGGTGCAGCGGCAGAGGTTGCCCTCCAGGCCCTCGCGCACCTGGTGCTCGTCCGGGTCCGGGTTGTCCCCCAGCAGGTCGATCGCCTGCATGATCATGCCGGGCGTGCAGAACCCGCACTGCAACGCGTGGTTCTCGTGGAACGCCTGCTGCATCGGATGCAACGTGCCGTCGCGGGCCAGCCCCTCGATCGTGGTGACCTCGCGCCCGTCGGCCTGCACCGCGAGGACGGAACAGGACTTCACGCTCCGGCCGTCGAGGTGGACGGTGCACGCCCCACAGTTGCTGGTGTCACAGCCGACGACGGTGCCCACCTTGCCGACGCGTTCGCGGAGGTAGTGCACCAGCAGGGTGCGCGGCTCCACGTCGTCGTCGTAGCGGGTGCCATCGACGGTCACTCGGATTCCGACCACAGACCTCACCTCTTTGCCGGGGTGTGGGGCGACTCTTCGTGATGATGGAGGCCCCGCACCGCAACGCCGGGAGCCCACGCCGCGCCGGCGCCACCGGCCACCCGCTCGGGGAGCCGGACCCGCGCAAGGGGGAACATCCGTTGCGGCGCACCGGAATCGCCGGTGCCGGCCGGCCCGGGGTCCTCGATGGGCGTCAGGCCGCACGGCGGCCGCGGGCCGCCTCGCCCCACGGGCGTCGGGTACGGCGGCCGGTCGTCGTCCTCGGGCAGCGGGCCGTGCACGCGCCCGACGACCTCGACGTCCATACCGGATCACGCTACGACGATCGGGCTAGCAGCGACAGGGGCAACCGGGTACTCGATCATCGACGCGGCGTCACCACGTGGGACGGCGCGGCCGCGCTCACCTGCCGCGCGGCCGCGCCGTCGCTCACGGCCGGTCACCCCCGGCCTCGTCGGTCAGGCCTCGGCCACGAGGTCCTCCGGGTACCACGCGCGCTCCTCCTGGGTGCTCGCGGTCACCGACGGCTCGGCCAGCTCCTCGGACCGGGCGATCAGGTCACGCAGTGCTGCCACCATGCTGTTGTCACCTCCCCTCACTGGTCGGGCGGATGAGCCCACCGGCCCGCAGCAGCGCGATGCCCTGACGCAGCATCGCGTCCGCCTCGGCCGGGGACGCCTTGGCGGCGACGAGGTCCGCGTACTCCGCGGCGAGCAGCGCCGGGTCCTGGCCGCGGCACAGCTCGAACACCCCCCAGGCGGCCAGGTTGAGGCAGTGCAGCCGCCGGGTGCGCGGGTCGAACACGAACAGGCAGGCCGCGTCGAGCACCTCGCGCCGCTCCAGCCCGTCCACCACCTCGTACGGCACGTCCACGGCGGTCGCCGCGTCCGCCGGGCTCGCGGGCGCGGCAGGACTCCCCGGTGCGCCGGGGCTCGCGGGTGCCGCCGGTGCCGGCAGTGCTGCCGGTGCCGCCGGTGCCGCCGGTGCCGCCGG
>DASWTI010000127.1:0-14610 GCA_036402215.1 Pseudonocardiaceae bacterium | reverse complement strand
CCCGGGCCGCCGGTCGACGCCGCCGCGGCGGCAAGCGGGCGACAAGCCACGTCAGGTGCGCGGCAAGCGGCCACCGCGACGCTCCTGGGGCCGCTCCGACCCCGGGCGGCACGGCTCCAGCTCAGGAGGAGAAATGCGCGGGATACGCATCGCGCTCCGTGGTGCGGCGGCCGCCGTGGCGCTCGCCGTGCTCTCGGCACTACCCCTGTCCGGCACCGCCACCGCGGCGGTACCCACCACCAACGTCTTCCCCATCGCGCACAGCGGCGCCGCCTGCACCGACAGCTACGGCGACCCGCGCCCCGGCGGCCGGATCCACGAGGGCGTCGACTGCTTCTCGCCGGCCGGCATCGGCACGCCCATCGTGGCCGTCGAGGCCGGCGTGGTGGACCGCCACACCGACGCCAGCGGGTGCACCACGTCCACCTCGGTGAGCATCCGCGGCAACAGCGGCACCCGCTACTACTTCGGCCACCTGAACGTGCGCTACGTCGGCAACACCAGCACCGTGGCCCGCGGGCAGGTCATCGGCACCCTCGGCCAGACCGGCAACGCGCACCCCAGCTGCGGCGGTGGCGGCCCGCACCTGCACTTCGAGCTGCGTCCCGACGGCGTCAACACCGTGGACCCCTACCCCTACGTGATCACCTGGCCCAAGGTCGGCGGTGGCGGCGACGCCTACAACCCGTTCGGCCGCTTCGACAGCCTGGCGGCGCGCGGCGGCGGGGCCATCGGCCTCTACGGCTGGGCGATGGACCCGGACGCCAGGACCACGGCCCTCGCCGTGCACATCTACGTCACGGCGTCCAACGGGGTCCGGACCTACCACCCCGACATCGCCAACGGCTACCGCCCCGACGTCGGGTCCGCCTACCCCGGCTACGGCAACTACCACGGCTGGGACACCGTGATCGGCAGTCTCCCGCGTGGCTCCACGAAGGTCGAGGTCTACGCCATCGACGCCTCCGGGCTCTCCGGCGGCTACACGCTCATCGGCACCCGCTGGGTGACGGTCACCTGACGGCCGCCGTGGGTGGCGCGTGCGGCCGGTGCCCACGCGCCACCCACCTCACACGAGAGGAGAGCCGATCCCGATGAGAACGATCTCGAAGCGGCCCGGGCGGGTGACCCGGGCGATGGCGTTGCTGGCGCTCGTGACGGTGGCACCGCTGGTGGGGCCCTCGGCGCAGGCGGGCGCGGCCGGCGCGGACCGCACGGCCGGCACGGATCGCACGGCCGGCGCGGCCGGCGCGGTTCACCGGGAGGCGACCGCCACGCTCGCGGTGCCGACCGGCACCCTCACCTCCATGACCGGGGCCGCCGGGCAGGGCCGGGTACGCGGCACCGTGGACCTGCCCGGTCACGTCGGCGTGCTCGCCGTGCGGGCCGTGGTCGGCGGGTTGCCGCACGACGTCACGCACAGCGTGAGCGGCACCGGTCCCCGGGCGTTCGACACGCCGTTCACCATCTCGGTGACGGCGAACCCCCCGATCTGCGTGCACGCCTTCGACGGCGCCGCCTGGCAGCAGATCGGCACGTGCCTGCACACGGCCGTCGGGTGGTCGAACTCGATGACCGGCGGCCCGGCCCCCAGCGGCCGGCTGCTCGGCGTGGCGAAGGTCCCCGGCTGGAGCGGGACGCTCGCGGTGCGGGCGGTGGTGAACGGCGTACCGCAGCCCTCGGTCCTCACGACCGGCGGCGGCACCGACTACCAGCCCTTCTCGGCGCCGTTCACGCTCACCGGCGCGCTGTCCTCGCGGTCGGTGTGCCTGCAGGGCAACAGCTACGGCTACTGGCACCCGATGGGGCCGTGCCGCTGGACCGCGACCGGCACCTTCGCCGGCATGAGTGGCACCAGCGGGTCGGGCACCGCCGCCGGAGTGGTGACGATGACCAACTGGTGGGACTACCCGATCCAGGTACGGGTCACCGTCGACGGCGTGATCGACCCGGAGAGCTACCGGTACAGCGCCGGCGGCACCGGCAACCGGGCGTACTCGGCCCCGTTCCGGGCCTCGGCCACCGCGTCGCACACCGTGTGCGTGCAGGCCAACTCGCACGGCTACTGGAACCAGCTCGGCTGCCGCACGCGCCCCGCGGCGTGACGGAACCGGGGGCGGGCTGGGAGAGACTCCCCGCCATGAGCGATGACTCGACGGAGACGACGCCGACGGCGGCGGGGACCAGGCCGAACCCGTGGTCGGCCACGCTCGGGGCGGGCGGCGTGCTGGCGGTGTTCGCCGGGCTGATCGTGCTCACCAACGGCAATGGCGCCGACGTGTCGGAGGGTGGGTTCAGCGACCTGGAGCTGATCGGCCTGGGCCTGCTCGCGCTGGGCGCCGTGATGCTCGTCGGCGTGCTGGTGAGCTGCGCCGTGCGGTGGACGCCCGACCCGAGGTTCCGCCGGCCCTGACCCGGACCCCCTGCCTTGACCCCGGCCTCGACCCGGGCCCACCGTGTCCCTGGTCAGCGGCGTGCGGTGGCGTGGGCCCGGGGGACGGCCGGGGCGTCGTCGAGCCGGGGACGGTCGGCATGGTCGCCGTACCGGACCGTGAGCGTGAGCACGCAGGCGGCGACGACCGCGGCCCCGGCGGCCCACAGGTAGCGGCCCTGCGCGGCGAACACGGCGGCCCATGCCAGCTGGTAGCCACCGAACGCGACCTCGGCGACCACGTACGGCCAGTGGATGCGGACGCGGTACCGGGGTGCGCCGCCCACCCCGGAGCCGGCCTTCGGGGTGCGCTCGAACTCCCCGTGCATCGGCCCGAGCAGGCCCTCGCAGAAGGCGCTGAACTGGTGGGGCAGCATCCCGATGTTGATCACCGTGTACGGCAGGACCCGGGCGATGCGGCGGGCCAGCACGCGCGGCGTCATCGGCCCGGCATAGGTGCGGCGGGTCTCCAGCGAGGCGAGCGTGGCGGCCAGCGTCGTCCACAGCGCGGTCGGCGCCAGGTACACCGCGAGCCCGGCCGCGCTCCCGTACGCGCCGAGCCACAGGTCGTGGGCGACGAGGAACGGCAGCAGCGTCACCCAGATCGCCCACGCGGGCCACTGCCACGGGATGCACATGTGGTACAGCAGGTGCAGCCGCCGCGGCCACGGCGTGCGGTGCCGCAGCGCCAGCCGTGCCAGGTGCAGCCGCTGCAACTGCACCCAGCCCCGCGTCCACCGCCGCTGCTGCGCCTTGTACGCGGTGTACGTGGCCGGCAGCTCGGCCGGCACCACGATCTCCTTGACGAACGTGGTGCGGTAGCCGGCGAACAGCGCGCGGAAGCTCAGCTCGCAGTCCTCCACCAGGCTCGCCGCCCGCCAGCCGCCCACGGCGTCGATCGCGGACGCCCGCCACACGCCGGCCGTGCCGGTGAAGTTCACGAACCGCCAGCGCGCCGCCCGCCAGGACATCTGCAGCGTGTGGTGGTCGTCCACCCAGAGCGACTGTGCCCGGGTGAGCGCGGAGTCGTCGTGGTTCAGGTGCCCCCACTGCGCCTGGACGACGGCGAGCCCCTCGTCGGAGGTGCCGTCGGCCCGGTGGAAGTGCGGGACGGTGCGCAGCAGGTAGTCGCGCGGCGGCACGAAGTCCGCGTCGAAGATGGCCAGGTACTCGGCGTTCGTCCGCCGGCGCCCGGCCTCCAGCGCGCCGGCCTTGTAACCCACCCGGTCGGCGCGGTGCAGCACCACGCAGTCCACGCCGGTCGCCGCCCGCAGCTTGGCGCAGATCGACTTCACCAGCGCCCGGGTGTCCTCGTCGGTGGAGTCGTCGAGCACCTGCACCGTGAGCCGGTCCGGCGGCCAGATCAGCGCGCAGGCCGCCTCGATGACCCGCCGCGCCACCGCGTGCTCGTTGAACATCGGCAGCTGCACGCACACCCGCGGCAACCGCACCGGCAGCCGGCCCGGCACCGCGGGGGTACGACCGTGCCGGAAGTACCCGAGGCGTTCGACGAGCCCGCCCACCAGGAACGGCAGGATCACCACCAGCGGCAGGTGCAGCGCGAGCGTCAGCAGCCACCACCCCGGGGAGCCGACGGCGGGCACGGCGTCCGGCCCGTCCGGCCACCCACCGCCGACCGTCAGGCCGAACAGGCCGAAGGCGACCACCATGAGCGCGAGCCCCGGCAACCACCATCGCCGCGCCGCCCGCCGTGCCGGCTCCTGGCCGGCCCGCTCCGGGCGCTCCGGCCCGGGGGTCGGGCGGACCGGACCAGGTCTCGTCGGACGCCGGTCCGCCCACGGTGGCCGCCGCGACGGCAGCCGGACGCCCGTCGACGCGTCGTGGTGAGTTCGGACCGGCGCGGTTCCCATCGGCGTCTCGCCCCCGGGTCGGTGACTTCGGACGTGCCGACAGTGCCGATCACCGATGTGCCCCACATGAACGCCACCTGAGCGGCGCTTCATGTGGTCGCCCCGTCACCCCGATGGCCCCCGGGCGGTGACGTCCTTGACGTAGCGGCGGCACGGAACGCGGACGACGCCGATGTCCGTGGTGACCACGTTGTCGAACGGCCCGTCGTCGGCCCAGCCGTGGCGCTCGTAGAAACGGCGGGCACGGCCGTTGCCGGCGACCACGGCGAGCCAGGCCCGGCGGTGCCCACCGTCCGCCACCAGGCGTTCGGCGGCCGCCAGCAACGCCGCCGCCACCCCGGTGCCGCGGTGCGCCGCCGCCACGTACACCTGCTCCACCTCGTCGCCGGCGATCATCACGAAGCCCGCCACCGCGCCCTCCACGGTCGCCACCGTCGTGTCCGCGACGCGCTCGGCGGCGCGCCGGTCGAAGGACTCCGGCGTGCGACCGCGCAGCAGGTCATCCGGCACGTGGCCGAGGTGGCCGTCCCGCCACCCGTCGCGCCAGATCACGGCGACCGCCGGCGCGTCCCCCGCCGTCCCCGGCCGCAGGACCGGGGTGGCCGCCACGTACACGGTGCTGGCCGACTCGGTGCGCAGCAACGGGTTCGGGAAGCGCACCGTGTGCGCGGTCGCGGTGGCGAACACCCGCCGGAGCACCCCCGTGAACTCCTCGTCCGGCGCGCCGTCCGCCCACAGCGCGAACACCCCGCCGGGTCGCAGCAGCCCGGCCAGCCCGCGCAGCCCGTCGGCCGTGTACAGCCCGGCGTGGCTCGGATGCAGGACGTGCCGCGGCGAGTGGTCGACGTCCAGCAGGATGGCGTCCGCCGGTCCGAGGCCGCCCGCGCGGACCAGGGCGAAGAAGTCCCCGTGCAGCAGCCGGACCCGCGGGTCGCCGGTCAGCTCAGCCGCGTGCGGCACCAGCCCCCGGTGGTGCCAGTCGATCACCTCGGCCAGCGCGTCGACGACCGTGAGCGTGCGCACCCGTGGATCGGTCAGGGCCGCCCGCGCCGTGCAGCCGAGCCCCAGCCCGCCCACCACCACGTCCAGCTCGCCGCCCGCCACGGCCGCCAGCCCGAGGTGCGCGAGTTCCTCCTCGGCCACCGTGAACAGGCTGGACATCAGGAACTCGTCGCCGAGCTTCACCTCGTACACGTCCACCTTGAGCGTCGGGTCGAGCCGCCGCCGCAGGCTGATCGTGCCCATCGGGGTGTCGCGCTCGTCGAGCTGCTCGAAGCGCCTGCTCACGTGCCGGTCCCAGGTCTCATCCGGCGAGCCTACGGAGTCGGCTCCGGCTAGCCGACGCCGCGAGGCGCCGGGCCGCCACCTACTGCCGGTCGCCCGGCGTGGCGGCAGCCCGGCCCGGCTCGGCGAACGTGTGACCGGGCGCCGTCCCTGGCTGGACCAGGCGCTCCGCGTACGCCTTCACCTTGTCCAGCGTGTGCTCTATCGAATGGGTGTTGAACCCCGGCCGGTCCTTGCGTCCGGTCACCTTCGGACCGAGGAACGAGCGGACGAACCAGTTGCCCACGCGGTACCAGTTCTCGGTCAGGCGGCACCCCGTCGAGGTCGGCGTGACCACGTATCCCCAGCGCGAGACCCGGAGCCGGATCTGGCTGTACACATCGAACGCGAATGCCCGCCCGTCCTCGAACTCCACCACGTGCGCCGTCGTGTGCCACGTCCGCGCACCGTTGCGGTTCGTCCCCCGGAACCGCGCGCCGAGCGCCGGCCCGTCCACGCCGACCCAGCGGCCCCCGATGTTCTCCGGGCTGAAGCGGTCCATCCGCGGCAGATCGCTCACCAGCGACCACACCACCTCCGCCGGCGCCGCCACGTCGATGCTGCGCGAGATGCTCGGCTCCACCGCTCGACGGTGACAGCCCCGGGCCACCCCGGACAACGCCTCGCCCGGCATTCCGCACCCCTCAAGAAACCCCCGGCGGGCGGTCACCCGTAGGAAGGAATTTCGGCGGCGTCCTGGCTCAGCGGCAGCCCGCGGTGGTGTGCCTGGGCGGCAGGTGGCCGCCACCTGCGAGCGCCTCCCGAGGCCGCGGCCGAGGGTGCCTCAGCAGAACCTTTGCTCTGAGTACATCCGAGTGGCGGGTGGCGCCCGGCGCGCGGCGCCGGGGTGGCCGCGCGAATCCTTTGCTCTGAGTACATACGAACGGCGGGGTGGGCGCGAGCGTGCGGCAGCGGGCCTTTGCTCTGAGTACATACGGATGGCGGGGGTGTGTGCGGCGTGCGGGCTGGGCGGCGTGGGGGTGTGGTTGTCGGCGAGGTGGGCCGGGATGGGCTCGGCCCGGCTCCGCGTGGACTGGGAGCCGGGCCGAGGAGTGCGCCGGCTCGGTGGCGGCCGGGCCGTGGCGCGGGCTCATCGTAACGAGTGGGCTGAGGGCGGACGAGGTTGTTCGCCCGTTGGGGGATGCTCTCGGCTTCGGCTTCGGCTTCGGCGCGACCGCGCCGGGGTGGCCGGGAGTGCGGGTGAGGTGGGCGGCTCGGGAGGGGCGGTGCGCCGCCTCGTCGGGCCGGCCGGTGGGACGACGGCTGAACGGGCGGGTGCGTTGTTCCGCCGGGGGCGGCCGGTCAGGTGCCGGTGTAGGCGGCGATGGTGCGGTCGGCGGCGGCGCGGGCGATGGTGGGGGTGTCGCCGCCGGCCACTGCGGCGCGGTACCAGGCTTCGCTGCTGAGGGTCATGAACCGGCGGGCCTCGTCGGTGCCGGCCCACTCCATGCCCTGGGCGTGGACGTCGGCGGAGGGGTCGGCGAGGTGCTGGGTGAGGCCGTACAGGCCGAGGTCCCAGCCGACACCCACGGCGCCGGGGCCGTACTCGGCCCAGCGTTCGTCGTCGACGTGAGAGATGTGGTCGAGGGTGAACCGGGTCCCGTCGTCCGTCGGGGTGAGGGTGACCTCGATCCAGCTGACGTCGCCGCCGTACTCCCAGGTGGCGGCGAAGGACCGCGGCGGGTCGCAGGACGAGATGGTGCCCCCGGCGTTGCCCTCCAGCTGGTAGTGGCCACCCACCTCCAGGGTGCCGCTGACCGGCATGAACCAGCGGGCGATGCGCTCGGCGCTGGTGCAGGCGTCCCAGACGTCCTCGGCGGGGGTGCGGTAGGTGCGGCTCACGGTGACCACGCGGGCGTCGCCGGCGGGCAGCACGCGGCTGCCGACGGTCCGCTCCACGCGGGAGATCTCGTGCTCGACGTCCATCTCGGGCTCCTCTCCAACTCCGACGTCAGTTCCATCCGACCGGCGAGGCCCGACGTTATCAGCAGGAGCTTATATAAGCATGACGCGGCCCCGGACCGGATGGTGCCGGTACCGGGGCCGCGTCACCGCCGGCGTGGTGGGCCGGCGGGATGGAGGGAACTAGATCAGCGCGTGCCGGGCGACCTCGTCCAGCAGCGCCTGCAGAGCGGGGTTCACGACGCGCGGCCGGGAACCGCGGGGCAGCGGCACGGCGTTGCCGTCCACCGGCCCGTCGACCGGGTACACGACCAGGTCCTCGGGCAGCGGCGTCGTCCCGCACACCTCGTCGCGTCCCGGCAGCTCGCCGGTGAACACGAACCGGTCACCGATGGCCTCGGCGCAGGCCGACGCGGACCCGACGTACTGGCCGTGCTGGCCCTCGTCGTCGATCGACACCAGGCGGGTGTACCGCTCGGTGTCCTCGTGGGTGCGCAGCGCGCCCTCGTACGCGGTCGCCGGGTCGATCTCGCTGGTGATCATGAGCAGCCGCGGGGAGCCGGTCATGTCCAGCCGCCGGTCCAGCGGCTCGTGCGGCCAGAACGCGCACATCGGCACGCCGTTGAGGTACCCGAAGAACGGGTACTCGCGCGTCATCCGGTCGGCCTCACGGAGGTAGAACCGCGGGTCGGTGACCCACTCGGTGTCGTTGCAGCGCACCGTGGTGCCGACGGCGCCGAGGTTCACCACGGCGTCGCCGGTGGAGCGGGCGCCCGGCGCGGCGGCGGCGCGACGGGCATCGGCGATGATGCCGGGCAGCGTCTTCACCGAGGCGTCGGTGTCCGCGTCGGTGTCCGCGCCGGAGGCCGCCAGCAGCGAGGCGGCGGCCGCGGTGGCCGGCACGCCGTAGCGGCTCTTGGTCCCGGCGAGCGAGTCGTACTGCTGCAGCGCCGGGGCGAGGCGCGCCCAGGCCCGCTCGACGTGCACGGCCTCGACATCGCCGGACGCCGACGGCGCCGCCACGTACTCCTGGTGCACCAGGATGTCCAGCGTCGCCCGGATGAACCGGGTGTTGCCGTAGATGGCGGACGCGACGTTGCCGTCCAGGTTGTACGGCGCGACGAAGCTCGTGCCGGCCTTCACCAGCCGCACCAGCTCCGCGCGCACCCGGTCGTACTCCCGCAGCACCTGCTGCGGCGTGGTGCCGAGCGGCGAGGTGATCTGGTCGGCGTGCCGCGCGATCCACGGCAGCAGCATGGTGTCGCGGCGGCGCTGGAACGAGAACGGGTCGAAGTTCACGTTGTCCCACTGGGTGTGGGTCCAGTCCATGTTCGAGTCGAGCACCAGCCGGCCGGTGTGCTGCGGGTAGGTGTCGGCGTACCAGCCGCCGAGCCAGGTGCCGTAGCTGTAGCCGATGAAGTTGAGCTGCCGGTGGCCGAGCAGCGCCCGCAGGAAGTCCATGTCGTACACGGTCTGCTGGCTGCTGACGAACTTGCCGAACTCGGTGGCGTCGCACGCCTCCGCGAAGAGCCGCGCCTCGGCGATCTCGGTGCGGTGCGTCTGGGCCGTGCGCTCCTTGTAGTCCGGCGTGGTGGGCAGCGCCGCGAGCTTCTCCGTGGTGGTCAGGCACCGCAGCGGCTCGCTGCGGCCGAAGCCGCGCGGGTCGAAGCCCAGCAGGTCGAAGTCGCTGAACAGCTGCGGCTTGTCGATCGCCAGCGCCGCGCTCAGCGTGAGGCCGGCGCCGCCCGGGCCGCCGGGGTTGCTGGACATCAGCCCGCGCGAGGTGCCGGTGGCCCGGCTGTACGCGATCGCGACGCGGACGTCCGGGTGCGCGTCGGGGTTGTGCCAGTCCATCGGCACCATGACGGTGGCGCAGTTCGTGGTCGGTGCCGCCGGGTAGAGGCTCTTCACCGTGGCGTCGAAGGAGCACACGCTCCACTGGATCTGCTGGTCCAGGTAGCGCTGGGGGATCGCGGGGGTCGGTGGGTCGGTGGGTCGGTGGCCCTTGCCCTGGGCTCCCTGGGCGGCCGCGGCATCGGTCGAGACCGGATCCGCGCCGGCCGTGGGCGCCAGGATGCTCAGCGCGACCGCGGCACACGCCGCGACGGCCAAGTAGCTACGGGGTGACGTCATTGATCATCCTTTGGGGGTTCAATCGGACGACCCAGGCACCATAGGCCAGCACGCAGTGCCGCTGAGACCGCAGAAAGTAGCGACCTGACCGACCGATCGGACTTCCCCCGAACGGCGTAGCGCCTGCCGACGACCGTCGCCAGCCGCCACGGCTGGTGCCCCAGCCCCATCGCGCCGCACTCCGACACCCTTCTCGCCCCGCCGCCCCGCCCCTCCTGCTCACCGCGCTGCCGCCCACTGTCCGCTGTCGCGCACTGCCCCGGCCGAGTGAGTACTCAGAGCTGAGCCCTCCCCCTGTCGTGGGTGTACTCAGAGCAAAGGATTGCGGGGGGTTGCAGTGAGCGTGGCTGGGTACGAGGCGGGGGTGACCGCACGAGTTGTCGTTCTGGCGCCCTCACCGCAGCTGACCGTCACCGTGGAGGATCTGGCCGGGGAGCCGGACATCCATGTGCACCCTGGCGGGCAGGGGGTGTGGCAGGCGCGGATGATCACCTCGCTGGGGGGGGTCGAGCTGTGCGTGACGCTCGGCGGCGAGATCGGAGAGGTGCTGCGGCACCTGCTGGAGGGGCCGGGCATCACGGTGCACGCCCGCGAGGTGAGCTCGCGCAACGGCGCCTACGTGCACGATCGGCGGGACGGCCACCGGGACGAGGTGGTCCAGATGCACGGCGACCCGCTCACCCGGCACGCGCTGGACGACCTGTACGAGGTGACGCTGGTGCGCGGCATGGAGGCCGGCGTCGCGGTGCTGAGCGGGCCGAGCGACGATCGCGTGGTGCCGCACACGCTCTACGAACGGCTCACGGCGGACCTGACGGCCAACGGCTGCCAGGTGCTGCTGGACCTGGCCGGGGAGCGGCTCGCGACGGCGCTGCCGGCCGGACCGACGTTCGTCAAGATCAGCCACGAGGAGCTGCTGGCGGACGGCCTGGCGTCGGGCGGGTCGGTGGCCGAGCTGGCCGCGGCGGCGCGCGGCATCGCCGGGCACGGGCCGGGCACCGTGGTGGTGTCGCGGGCGGCGGAGCCGGCGTTGGCGCTGGTCGAGGGCGAGCTGTTCACCGTGCACGTGCCCGCGCTCAGCCCGGTGGACACGCGGGGTGGTGGTGACTCGATGACCGCCGGCCTGGCCGCCGCGCTGGCCCACGGCAGGCCGGTGCTCGACGGGCTGCGCATCGGGGCGGCGGCGGGGGCGCTGAACATCGCGCGGCACGGGCTGGGGTCGGGCGACGGCGAGGCGGTCGAGGCGCTGGCGCGGCGTGTCGAACTGCGCCCGGTCACTGGCACGGTGGAGGCATGAGCGACCTACGTGTCCTGGTGACCAACGACGACGGCATCGACTCCCCCGGCCTGACGGCGCTCGCCCGCTGCGCCGTCGACGCGGGGCACTCGGTAACGGTGGCCGCGCCCGCCCAGGAAGCCAGCGGTACGAGCGCGAGCCTCACGGCGGCGGCCGACGACGACGCCCGCCGGGTGGCCACGACGGCCCGTGACGACTGGCCGGTGCCGGCGTACGCCGTGGCCGCGCACCCCGGGCTGATCGCCTTCACGGCGAGCCTCGGTGGCTTCGGCGAACGCCCCGACGTGCTGCTGTCCGGTATCAACCGCGGCGCCAACGTGGGCCGCGCCGTGCTGCACTCCGGCACCGTGGGCGCCGCGCTCACCGCGTCGCTGTACGGCGTGCGCACGCTGGCCGTTTCGCTGGACTGCGGCTGGGACCGCGACATCGAGTACCACTGGGACACGGCGGCGGCGGTGACCCGCTCCGTGCTCGACGTGCTGCCGGACCTGCCGGAGGGCACGGTGCTCAACCTCAACGTGCCGAACGTGCCGGCCGGTGAGCTCGGCCCGCTGCGCCGCGCGCGGCTGGTCCGCTACGGCCAGGTGCAGGCCAAGGTGCACCGGCTGGACGACGGCCGCCTGGAGATCGTGACCGTCGACCCGGCCGGCACCGAGTACGAGCCGGGCACCGACGCGGCCCTGCTGCTCGCCGGTCACCCCACGCTCACCGTTCTCACGTCGGTGGCCGACGACGCTGAACTGGACATTCCACTGCCACTTTCCTGACGCCGTGACAATTCCATGATCGCGCGGCGGCGCCGGCCCCCGGTTGTTGCTACCGTAGAGACACCGATGATTCGCACGGGGACACATCGGGGGGCGGGGAACGACGGTCGTGGATCGATCGTTGAATGGCGGGCGGTAATGCGGCGTCCGAGGGGCGGCGGATCAGGTAGATGGGTGGGCTCATCACGCACGAGGCGTTCCGGAAGGGGCAGGCACTGTCCTTCGAGGACCAGCCGTACCTGAAGGATCTCGTGGAGTTGGTGTGCGACGCGAGCGTGCCGTTGACGATCGTGGTCGGCGCCGGGGTTTCCATGAATGCGGGGCTGCGGTCCTGGGAGGAACTCGTCGACCAGATGGCCCTCCAGATCGACGCCGAGAAGTTCCAGAAGATCGTGCTGCGCGACCGGTCCGACCTGATGCGCAAGGTCGAGATCATTCTGCAGCTGATCAACGGCGGCCGGGCGGTGCGCCGGGACGAGACCGAGATCATTCGCCGCGCGTTGTACCCGGACGGCCTCACGCTGGCGCCGGGCGACCTGGCGCGCTCCATCGCCAAGCTGGCCTACCTGCGCCGGGACGGCGTGCGGCTGATCACCACGAACTTCGACACGCTCCTGGAGGAGGCGCTGCTGGAGTACCTGCCGGCCGACCGGATCCGCTCCTTCGGCCTGAGCGAGGCCGGCGTCGAGGGCTGGCACGCGGCGGCCGCGGGCGGCCGGATCGGCGTGATGCACGTGCACGGCATGGTGCCGCAGACCGGGCCGTCCGAGGGCCCGGTGGTGCTGGCGGAGTCCCAGTTCTTCCGGCACGGCGCCGAGGTCCGGCGGTTCATCTCGGACAACCTGGAGGGCGCCTGCTCGCTGTTCGTGGGCCTCAGCATGTCCGACCCCAACGTGGTCGGCCCGCTCTACGACTCGGGCGGCGCCGCGGCCACCGCCCCGCGTTTCGCGCTCACCGTGCCGGCCATGGCGCCGGGCGCCGAGGACCACCACGAATCCGGCGAGTACGCGCTGGAGCTCGCCAAGTTCATGGACGCCAAGCTGCACCTGCGCACCGTGATGCTGAGGTCCTACTCGCAGCTCAACCAGGTGCTCGCCGACCTCAGCCTGGTCATCCTGCAGCCGCGGCGGTACCTGCGGACGCCGGCCGAGGACCCCGACTCGCTGGTCTACAGCGCGCGCATGGACCGGGCGCTGGACCGCTGTTACCGCGCGGTGGGCTGCGGTCGCCGGCAGCGGGTGCCGGACGGGCCGATGGCCGCGACCCTGAACGACCGCCTGTACGCGGCGCTGCACGCGCCGGAAGGGCCGGTCGGGGTCATCTCCGAGATCGCCAGGACGAACTTCGCCTACAACTTCCGTCGCAGCGCCGAGAAACTGTCGCTGTTCCTCTGGCTGCGTTCCCGGGCGCACCGTGGCGGGCCGTCCCCGTACGCGTTGAACCTGGTCGGGATGTCGGCGTACCTGCACCGTGAGAAATGGTCGATCCGCACCGAGGTGGAGATCGTGCGGGGCAGCGTCATGGTGGCCGCCCAGGCGGTCTTCTACAATGCACCGCTGGCCGTGGACGTCCAGCAGCAGGCCGGTTCGCCGATCTGGCGGGGAATGATCGCCATGCCGATCGTGCTGGATTCGATGAATCCCGATCTACGGGTCGGCGACAGCCCGGCCGACATCCTCACCGTGGGCGCCATCACGCTGAACTCGACGCATCTCGTGGCCGCCGCCGACCATTCTGTCGGCACCGGTAAGTCGATCATGACGCTGTTCGACGACGAGGAGATGCGGCGCGTCCGGGCGAGCATCCTGCACGCCGCGGACGCGGTGCTCACGCCCTGCTGACGCCGTGCCGGCGGGCGTGGGTGGTGGCCTGCCGACGCCGGAGGCCGGTGGTCCGGATCAGGCGCTCCGCGGCTTCGCCGCCGAGATGGTGCCCACCCCACCGGGCAGAATGACCACCCGTGAGTTCTTGTGCTTGACCACCGGGGATTGCTTGATGATGGGCTCGCCGCGCTTGCTCTTGGCGACCGGTTTCGGGCTCATGTGTCACGCTCCTGCGTCGTTTGCCGGGACGAGCTCGGGCCCGTTGACCACCTACTCTGCCTGGTCACCGCGTGCGGTCAGGATACTTACACGCGTGTCGTTGTAGTACGACACGCCGATCCCGCGTGGGTCGTCCAGTGTAAGCGTACGGGGGCCGGTCGAGACTCGCCTGAATGGTGCTGAACCTGACGCCGATCGGCTCCTCCCGTAATCGTTCGCATGCGTTCGGTGTACCCGCTGGGGCGTCACTCGAACGTCTCTTCGAACGGAGGGTCGTGCGGGCCGGTGCCGTTGGCCGCAACGACGGTGACCGGGGTGCCGGTGAGCGCGGCCGTTCCGGTGAGCGGGTCGGCCAGCGCGGGGTCCGTGAGGTCGTTGAGGCTGACGCCGGCGTGCGCGGCGGCGACCCGCAGGCGGACGCCGGCGCGGCCGTGGCCCCAGCCGTGCGGCAGGCTCACCACGCCAGGCATGACGGCGTCGGTGACCTCGACCGGAACGACCACCTGGCCGACCCGGCTGGTGACGACGGCCCCGGCGCCGTCGGTGAGGCCGAGCGTGGCGGCGTCGTCCGGGTGCACCAGCAGGGTGCAGCGCGCCCGGCCCTTCATCAGCCGCGGGCTGTTGTGCAGCCAGGAGTTGTTGCTGCGTACGTGGCGTCGTCCGATCAGCACGAGCGGCTCGGGCGGGCGGTGCAGCCGGGCCAGCAGCCGGGGCACGTCGGCCAGGTACAGCGCGGGCGCCAGGTGCACCCGCCGGTCCCGGGTCCGCAGCCGCCCAGGCAGCCGTCGGCGCAGCGGGCCGAGGTCCAGGCCGTGCGGGTGCGCCCGCAGCGCGCGCAGCGACA
>DASWTI010000126.1:0-2117 GCA_036402215.1 Pseudonocardiaceae bacterium | reverse complement strand
GCGCCGCGGCGCCCCGGACTCCCGCGCCGCGGCGCCGCCGGGCCGGGACGTCAGCCGCTGCCGACGACGAGCAGCAGCGTCGCCACCAGCAGCGTGCCGACCACGGCCACCCGCAACGGCCCGGCGAACAGCCGGCCGATCGCGGCGAACGCCTCCCGGTAGGCCTCGGCGCCCGTGGTCAGCAGGCCGCCGGCGACCACCATGCCGATGACGCCGGTGAGCAGCACGGCCAGCGTGCCGCGTGGCCCGATCAGGTCGGCGGATCCGGCGAGGAACAACTGGGTGTACGTCGAACCGAACATGGTCACCCCCGTGCCGAGCAACTCCCGAGCTGGGTTGTGCGGGCCGGTGCCCTCGGCCCCCCGAGGACACCGGGCCGCGTCGCGGACGGCCGCGCGGGCCGTCGGGATCGGTGCGGTGGTTCAGGCCGCCGGCTGCCCCGCAGGGCTGCCGGTGACGCCGGTGAGAGTCGGTTCCATCGCGGCTCACCTCCCATCCGCCGAACTTCACCGAACTTCGATCTACTTCGGTGAAGTCGGTCGAATTGAGTGTAAGGACGCCGATCCGGCCGGGTCAACGGGTTTGTCGGCTCCCGGGGCCCCGGCCACCGGCAACACGGAAGCCAGCGTGTTTGCCGCACGGTATGGGCCGGTGGGAGGATCGAGCGGACTTCACTGAACTACGGTGAACAATGGGGAGAGCGGTCATGGACGAGCGGAATGCGGCCGCCGCGCTGCCCCGGCGGTTGCGGGAGCTGCGCGTGCGGCGCAATCTCACCCAGCAGCACGTGGCCAGCGCGCTCGGGGTCGGCGTCTCCAGCGTGTCCGCCTGGGAGAGCACCACGGCGCTCAAGCCGCCCCCGCCGGGCCGGCTGGACGAGTACGCGCGCTTCTTCGCCGGGCCGCCCGGCGAGGCCCGGCTGCTCGGCCCGGACGAGCTCAGCGCCGGCCAGCGCGCCGAGCGGGACCGGCTGGTCGCCGAGCTGGAGCGGCTGCGGCTGGCCGCGGTCGGTGAGCCGGCCACCGCGTCCCCGGCCGCGCGCCGCTCGCTGTGGCACTTCCCGGACGGCGGCCCGGTGCAGATCATCTGCGGCATGTCCGGCGAGCGGCCGGCCACCGCGAGCGGCCGCAGCCACAACTACATGCAGCTCAGCGGCTACGCCGACGTGGACTCCCTGGTGCAGCTCTACGGCCAGCTCAAGGCGGAGAACCCGCACTCCGACATCGGTTACCAGCTCGCGCACCGGATGGGGCCGAAGGACCTGCGCTCGCACCTGGTGCTGCTCGGCAGCAGCGCCACCAACCCGGCGCTGCTGCAGACGTCCGCGCTGCTCACCGACGTGCCGGTGCGCCAGGTGCCGCACGAGGGCCTGCCGGACGGTGAGGTGTTCCGGCTGGACGGTGACCCGGAGCGGCTGTTCCTGCCGAGCTTCGTCGGCGGCGACCCGGCCAATGAGGTGATCGAGGACGTCGGCTGGTTCCTGCGCACCCCGAACCCGCACAACGTGGACCGCACGCTCACCATCTGCGGCGGCGTCTACACCCGCGGCGTGTTCGGCTCGGTCCGCTTCCTGACCGACCGCGACCTGCGTCAGGTCAACGAGCAGGTGCTGTCCGACATGTTCGGCGCGGCCACCACGTTCGGCGTCCTGATGCGGGTGCCGGCGCACGACCACCTGACGGCCACCCCGGACCTGCGCCACCCGGACACCATCCGCTTCTCCTGGTCGGCCTGACGGCGCGGGCGCTCAGCACCTGAACTGATTTCACGTCGACGGCCGGCGGCCGGTGCGGCATCCTCGGAGGTCGTGGACGGGGACCTGGTGGTGACGACGGCGCTGGTGATCGGCGCCGGTGAGCTGCGTGAGCGGTTCTCCCGGTCCTCCGGCCCCGGCGGCCAGGGCGTGAACACGGCGGACAGTCGGGTGGAGCTCTCGTTCGACGTGGCGGGCTCGCCGTCGGTCCCGGACGCGCTGCGCCCCCGGCTGCTGGCGCGGCTGGCCGGCCGGCTGGTGGACGGCGTGCTCACCATCGCGGCGAGCGAGCACCGCACGCAGCTCGCCAACCGTCGTGCCGCCCGGCTGCGGCTGGCCGCCGTGCTGCGCGACGCCGCGCTGC
>DASWTI010000125.1:0-10074 GCA_036402215.1 Pseudonocardiaceae bacterium | reverse complement strand
GACCGGCGGGAGCGGCACCTCGTGGGCACCGGTGCCGGCCGCGGGCGCCGTGGTCCAGGTGGGCAGCGGCGTGGGTTCGATCACCGGGACACCTCCGAGAGCGAACGGTCGGCCGGGGGCCCGGCCGCGGCGCGGGCCTCCAGCTCCCGCACGCCCACCAGGTCGTCGGGCAGCGCGTCCGGCAGGTCGACGTCGAGCCGCCGCAGCCGGCGCACGGCCATCCAGCCGAGGGCGTTGAGCGTCATCGCGAGCCCGCACAGCACGAACACGAACGCCACGCCGCGGCCCTCGCCGACGCCGATCACCGCGCCCACCGACCCGGCGAGCGACCCGCCCTCGGCGAGCGCCAGCTCGGACAGGGTCGCGGCGAGCGGCCCGATGAACGCGAAGCCGAGCGGGAACACCGACCAGGCGATCGTCTGGTTGAGCGCGATGACCCTGGCGTGGAAGCGCTGCGGCACCTTGGTCTCGATGATGGTCAGGTAGATGCCGTCCGCGACGGCCAGCGCGAGCCCGGTGCCGAACAGCGCGATCATGATCATCGGCAGGCTGGGCCGCAGGCCGGTGAGCGCGACGAACAGCCCGGCCACGGCGATGACCAGCATGATGGTGCGCATCCGGCGGCGCTTCGGCCCGCCCCACAGCATGATCGTGATGGCGCCGATCGCCGCGCCGAGCCCTTCCGCGACCCCGGCCCGGCCGACGTCGCCCAGGGTGGCGAACGCCAGGATCAGCGGCGGCATCAGCAGCAGCGCCGGCGAGTACAGCAGGTTGCCGATGCCGAAGTAGAGCAGCATGGCGCGGAAGTGCGGCTGGCCCCAGGACAACCGCAGCCCGCCGAGGAGCTGCCGGCCGAAGCTCTCCCGGCGGACCCGGCCGAGGGTGGCCGGGAAGCGCACCAGGGCGAGCACGGTGAGCGCGAACGCGTAGCTCACCAGGTCGATGATCAGGATGCCGCGCAGGCCGATGAGCGCCAGCATGGCCGCGGCCATCATCGGCACGAACATCATGGTGAAGCCGTTGATGAGCTGCGAGACGCCGTTGGCCCGGCCGAGGTGGCGCTTGGGCACGAGCTGCGGGATCGCCGAGATGAACGCGAGCCGCTGGAACGTGGACGCGAACCCGATGGCCAGCACGATGAGGAACAGGAAACCCACGGGCAATCGGCCCAGCAGCAGCATGATCGCGAAGACCAGCTCGACGCTCACCGCGACGCAGCCGGCGGCGAACATGACCTTGCGGCGGTCGAAGCGGTCGGCCACCGCGCCCGCCACCGGCATGGCCAGCAGCAGCGGGATGAACGTGATCGCCCCGGACAGCCCGAACCAGACCAGCGAGCCCGTGGTCTGCAGGATGTGGATCGGGATGGCCCATGCGGTGAGCGCCGAGCCCGCCGTGGACACCAGCTGCCCGGTGGACACCAGGGCGAACCGGCGCATGGTCGGCCGGTGGGCGCCGGTGCCGGCGGTACCGGCGGTGCCGCCGGAGGTGGTGGCGCGCGCCGCCGGCAGGTCCACGTCGTGCAGCCACCAGCGTGGCCGGGGGTGGTCGGAGTACTCCGGCAGCGTGCCGGCGGTGAGCTCCAGGTGGGTGCGGGTGATGATCCGAACCAGCTCGTCGGCGCGGTAGCGCAGGAAGAAGTGGCCGGCCTCGTCCAGCACCACGAGCGCCACCGAGTCGGCCACGAACCGCCACTCGCGGAAGCGCTCCGAGTAGAACTCGGTGACCGGGTCGCGCTCGCCCACCACGGAGATCACCGGGGCGCGCAGCGTCGAGGTGCCCTGCTCCAGCAGCCGGGTGAAGTGCTCCTCGGCCTCCACGCCGTCGCGGCGCATGTTGCTGATGATCCGGTCCGCCTGGGCCGGGTCGATGTCGTCCATGTCCACGCCCATGGCCTTGAGCCAGTTGGCGTGGGTGCGGTTGCTGGCGCGCTCCTCGAACCAGGCGTGCAGGCGGCTGAGCCGGCCGGCGGGCTTGGCGAACGGGAAGATGCCGCCGACGTACACGGCCTCCAGCTCGCGGCCCGCGGCCTCCAGGCGCCGGGCCAGCTCGACGGTGAGCGCGCCGCCGACGCCGCAGTGCCCGTAGAGGACCAGCGGCCCCCGGACGCGGTCCAGGATCTCCTCGGCGCAGCGCGCGGCCAGCTCGTCGAACGGCAGCGAGTCCTCGTCCAGGCCCACGTCGTGCCCGGGGATGGCGACCGACCACAGGTCGTGCCCGGCCGGCATGGCGTCGGCGATCGGCTGGTACACCACCGCGGAGCCGCCGCCGTAGGGCACGCACACGTACGTGCACTCGGCCGGACCGGAGTGCTTGGTGAGCTTGTACAGCAGGTGCCGGGTGCGCTCGCCGCCGTCCGACACGAGGGCCGCCAGGCCGCGCACCGTGGGGTGCTGGAACAGGTCCATCACGCCCACCTGGGCGCCGGTGCCCTCGGTGAGCGCGCGCATCCGGGCGATCACCTGAGTGGCGAGCAGCGAGTGCCCGCCGAGCGCGAAGAAGTCGTCGTCCACGCCCACCCGGTCGGTGCCGAGCACCTCGCGCCAGATGGCGGCGACGGCGTGCTCGGCCTCGGTGGACGGCGCGACGTACTCGCCGGTGTCCCTGGCCGCCGCGTCGGGGGCGGGCAGGGCCGCCGCGTCGAGCTTGCCGTTCGGGGTGAGCGGCAGCGCCTCCAGCGGCACGAACACCGAGGGCACCATGTACTTCGGCAGGGTGCGCCCCAGGTGGTCGCGCAGCTCCGCCGGGGCGGGCGGCTCCCCTGACGGCACCACGTAGGCGACGAGCGTGCGGTCGCCGGTGCCGTCCTCGCGGGCCAGCACCACGGCCTGCCGCACGCCGTCGTGGGCGAGCAGCGCGGACTCGATCTCGCCCAGCTCGATGCGGTAGCCGCGGACCTTGACCTGCTGGTCGACGCGGCCGAGGAACTCCAGCTCCCCGGACGGCAGCGCGCGCACCAGGTCGCCGGTGCGGTAGCGGCGTTCGCCGTGCAGCACCGGGAACCGCTCGGCGTTGAGGTCCGGCCGGTTCAGGTAGCCGCGCGCGAGGCCGGCGCCGGAGACGTACAGCTCCCCCGGCACGCCCACCGGCACCGGCTCGGCGTGCCGGTCCAGCACCAGGGCGCGCAGGTCGCCGAGCGGCACGCCGATCGGCGAGCTCACGCCGCGCCGGGCGTCCGCCTCGGTGAGCGGCCGCACGGTGACGTGCACCGTGGTCTCGGTGATCCCGTACATGTTGACCAGGCGGGGCGCCGCGTCGCCGTGGGTGCCGAACCAGTCGCCCAGCTCACGCACCCGCAGCGCGTCGCCGCCGAACACGATCACCCGCACGTCCAGGCCGCGCAGGTCCCGGCCGGTCGCCGCGAGCGTGGCGCGCAGCCCGCGGAACGCGGCCGGCGTCTGGTTGAGCACGGTCACCCGCTCGGTGCGCAGCACGTCGAGCAGCGCGTCGTGGTCACGCACCACCTCGGTGGGCACCACCACGAGCCGCCCGCCGTACGCGAGCGCGCCCCACAGCTCCCAGACGGAGAAGTCGAACGCGTAGGAGTGCAGCATCGCCCACACGTCGCCGGCGCCGAAGCCGAAGTGCGGCTCGGTGGCCGTCAGCAGCCGCAGCACCTGCCGGTGCTCGACGAGCACGCCCTTGGGGCGGCCGGTGGAGCCCGAGGTGTAGATGACGTACGCGGCGTTCGCGGCCCCGGCACCGGCGGCGGGATCGGTCTCCTCGGCCGGGGTGTCGTCCAGCTCGACCACGACGCGCGCCGGCACCAGGTCGCGCAGCGCCGGCTCGGCGACCAGCACGTCGGCGCCGGTGTCCTCGACGATGAAGCGCAGCCGCTCCGCGGGGTAGGCCGGGTCGAGCGGCACGTACCCGGCGCCCGCCTTGAGCACGCCGAGCACGGCGACGATCATCGGCACGCCGCGCTCGGCGGCCACCGCGACCAGCGAGTCCGGGCCGACGCCGTGCGCCAGCAGCCGGTGCGCCACCCGGTTCGCCGCGCGGTTGAGCTCGCCGTAGGTCAGCCGGTCGTCGCCGCAACTCACCGCCGGGGCGTCCGGCGTGCGCGCGGCCCGGGCCTCGAACAGCCCGTGCAGCGTGCCGGTCACCGGGGCGGCGCCGCCGACGGCGCTCTCGGTGCCGTCGGTGCCGTCGGTGCCGTCGGTGCTCCCGGCGCCGGTGGCCGCGGCGATGAGCGCGGCGCGGGCGTCCTCGCCGAGCAGCCGCAGCCGCGACACCGGGGTGTCCGGCCGGGCCACCAGGTCGGTGAGCAGCGTGGTCAGGTGTGCGGCCATCCGCGCCGGGGTGTCCGGCTCGAACAGCGCGGTGTTGTAGACGAAGCGGCAGCGCAGCCCGCCGTCCGGCGTGCCGTAGGCGTGCAGCTCCAGGTCGTAGCGGGTGGCCGGCAGCTCCACCGGCCGCCAGCCGATGTCCGTGCCGCGGCCGACGGCGGCCGCCTGGTCCGGCCGCTCGTAGTTCTGCAGCACCAGCATGGTCTGGAACAGCGGCGAGCGGCTCACGTCGCGGACCAGGCCCAGCTCGGTGATGACCTTCTCGAACGGCACGTCCTGATGGGCCAGCGCGTCGAGCACGGTGTCGCGGCAGCGGGCCACCAGGCCGGCCCCGGTGGGGTCGTCACCGCCCGGGCCGGTGCCGCAGGCCAGCCGCAGCGGCAGCATGTTGACGAACATGCCGGCCAGGCCGTCCAGCTCGGGCGCCGAGCGGCCGGCCACCGGGGTGCCGATCGCCAGGTCGTCCTGGCCGGTGTACCGGGCGAGCAGCGCGCGGTAGCCGGCGAGCAGCACCATGAACCGGGTGGCCCGGTGCCGCCGGCCCAGGGCGTCCAGCGCGGCGACCAGCTCCGGGCCGAGGTCGAAGTGGTGCGACGCGCCGTCGTAGGTCTGGGTGGCCGGCCGCGGGGCGTCGGTCGGCAGCTCCAGGGCGGGCACGCCGCGCAGCGTGCGCGACCAGTACGCCACGTCGTCACCGGCCGGGCCGGCGTCGCCCGGCGCGCCGTCGGCGCGGTCACGCTGCCAGCGCGCGAAGTCCGAGTAACGCACCGGCAGCGGCGCCAGGCCGGCCTCGGTGCCGTCCCGGCGTGCCCGGTACAGCGCGGCCAGGTCGGCGAGCAGCACGTCGTTGGACCAGCCGTCGGTCACGATGTGGTGCAGGTCCAGGACCACGAGGTGGTCGGCGCCCCCGGCGACCTCCACGAGCGACACCCGCAGCAGCGGGCCGGTGGCCAGGTCGAACGGCCGCACCGGGTCGGTCGCGACGAACTCCTCGGCCGCCGTCTCGTCCGGCACGGCGTGCACCGCGAGCGGCACGTCGGCCACCGGGTCGATCACCAGGCGCGGACGGCCGTCCTCGGTGGCCGGGAAGCGCGAGCGCAGCACGTCGTGCCGCTCGGTGAGGTCACGCAGCGCCCCGGCGAGCGCCGCGCGGTCCAGGCCGGGGCCGAAGCGCAGCAGCAGCGGCACGCCGTAGGCGGCGGTACCGGGCGCGTACTGCTCCATGAACCACAGCCGCTCCTGGGCGAACGAGAGGCAGGGCTCCTCGCCGTCCGGGCGGCGTGGCACCCGGGCGCCGGACCCGGCGGCACCCTGGGCGTCGCCGCCGGGCCGCAGTCGGCGCAGCCGCTGCTCCAGCAGCGCCTGCTTGGCCGCGGAGCGCGGCTGGGCCTCGGTGGTCACGGGGCCCTCCCCTCGTCAAGGCGAACTCGGGCGTCCTCGTCGGACATGGCGTCGATCTCGGCGGCCAGCGCACGTTCCAGCGCGGCGGCCACCCCGGCGACCGTGGTGTCGGCGAAGAACTCCTGGATGGACAGCGGCACCTCGGCCGCGGCGGACAGCCGGGCGATCACCCGCAGCGCGAGCAGCGAGTGCCCGCCGAGCGCGAAGAAGTCGTCCCGCGCGCCCACCCGCTCCACGCCGAGCACCTCGGCCCACACGTCGGCGACGAGCAGCTCGGCGGAGGTGGCCGGCTCCACGTACGGCGCCGGGGCGTCCTCGGCGGGCACCTCGGCGGTGACCCGGCCGGCCAGCGGCTCCACCGGCAGGGCGGACAGCCGGGTGCCGGGGTCGGCCAGGGCGGTGGTGAGCACGTCGAGGTAGCAGGCGGCGATGCCGTGCGCGGTGGCCTCGTCGAAGAGCGCGCTGTCGTACTCCACGCGCAGCACGTCGCTGCCCACCTCGAGCATCAGGTCGTCCTCGGCGGTGCCGCCGCCGCTGGACCCGGCGAACGCCCGCGCGCCCACGTCGTTGAAGCCGAGCTGGTACGGCGGCACCCGGTGGCGCCCCAGCTCCTCGACGAGCCGCTGGTACGGCAGGTCCTGGTGGTCGAGCGCGGCCAGCAGCGCGGCGCGCACCCGGCCGATCAGCTCGGCGAACGTCGGGTCGCCGCCCGCGTCCACCCGCAGCACCAGCAGGTTCACGAACATGCCGACGAGCGGCCGCAGCTCGGGCAGGTCCCGGCCGTCCACCGGGATGCCGACCACCGTGTCGTCCTCGCCGGTGAGCCGGCGCAGCAGCGCCACGTAGCCGCTGAGCAGCACCATGAACGGCGTGCTCGTGGTGGCCGCGCACACCGCGGGCAGCGCGTCCGCCACGTCCGGCGGCAGGGTCGCCGCCACGTCGCCGCCGGCGAACGAGCGGACCGCGGGGCGCGGCCGGTCGGTGGGCAGCCGGTGCACCACCGGCAGGTCGGCCAGGGTGGCCCGCCAGAAGTCCAGCAGCTCGGCCATCCGCGGCCCGGCCAGCTGGTCGCGCTGCCACACCGCGTGGTCGGCGCACTGGACGGGCAGCTCGGGCAGCTCGGCGGGACGGCCGCGCTCGGCCGCGGCGCACAGCTCGGTCAGCTCGGCCAGCAGGATCGCCTCGCTGGCCGCGTCCACCACGGCGTGGTGGGCGACGAACATGAGGTGCCACTCGGCGGGTCCGCCACGCACCAGGGTGGCCCGCCAGAGCGGCGCGGCGTCCGGGTCGATGCGCCGGTCGGCCTGCGCGTGGTAGAGCCGGCGCAGCTCGTCCTCGCGCTCCGCCGGGGCGAGCGCCGACACGTCGGCGTGGGTCACCGGCAGCTCGACCGAGGGGTGCACCACCTGGTGCAGCCGGCCCTGGTCGAGCCGGAACCCGGTGCGCAGCGACTCGTGGCGGCGCACCACCTCGGCGAGCGCGGCCAGCACCTGCTCGGCGGTCAGGTCGAAGCGCAGCGGGAACCAGTCGAACACGTGGTAGACGAGCGAGTGGCCGGCCAGCCGGTCGGCGAACCACACCCGCTCCTGGGCGTACGAGGCGGGCGCGACGAACGCCTCGGCGGCGCCGGCCACGCTGGTGCCGGGTGCCTCGCTCATCCCCGCCCCCGATCCAGCCGCGGCACGGTGACGGCCGCCGCCGGTGGCGCCGCGGCCGCGGCCTCCCCGCGGAGCTGCTCGACCCGGGCGGCCAGGCCGCGCACGGTGGGGGTCTCGAACAGGCTGCGCATCGGCAGCCGCACGCCGACCGCCTTGCGCACCTGGGCCACGAGCTGCACCGCCACCAGGGAATTGCCGCCGAGCGCGAAGAAGTCGTCGTCCGCGCCCACCCGGTCGACGCCGAGGATCTCCCGCCAGACGGCGGCCAGCGTGGCCTCCAGCCCGGTCAGCTCCTCGTCGGCGGCGACCTCGGCCGTCACCGGCTCGCCGGTGTCCGGGGCGTCGTCGGCCACGGCCTCCGTGGTGGTGCGCCGGGCCCGGGCGAACAGCTGCTCGACCGTCTCCGGGTTGACCACGACCTGCGGCCCGAGGTCCGTGCCGACCATGCGCAGCAGCGCCTCGACGCCATCGGCCGGCGCGATGCCACGCGCGTCGGGGGCCTCGGTGCGGTCGGTGGCCGTGGCGGCCCGGGGTTCCGCGCCCACCGGCGGGGCGGTGACCTGGCGCAGCACGTACTCCTCGACGGTGACGAGCACCGTGCCGTCCTCGGCGATCAGCGTGAGGTCCGCCGTGAGCACGTCGGTGCCGCCGCCGCGGTGCCGCAGGTGGCTCCAGAACCGGCCGGGCAGCGGGTGGTGCACGACCACGCGGCCGTAGCCGAGCGGCAGGTAGGAGCCCTCGCCACGGCTGCCGAACGAGGTGGCCACGTCGAGCAGCGCCGGGTGCAGGCCCCAGCCCTCGCCGGGGTCGCCGCCCGCGAGCAGCGCCAGCTCCTCGTCCCGGCCGGAGTACGACTCGCGCAGCACGCCCCAGCGCGGCCCGAAGGTGAGCAGGCTGGTGCGCCCGCCCTCACGGAACACGTCGTCCGCGGCGTCGTGCACCGGCCGCATCCGGTCCCGCAGCGCCGCCACGTCCACCGGCGCCGGGGCGTCCGCCGGCACCCAGGACGCCTGGCCGGCCGCGTGCGCCGTGCGCACCCCGCCGCGGGTGCCGGTGACCGTGAACGCCGCGCCGTCCAGCTCGACGGCGTACCGGGCGGCCGCGCCGTCCGGCACCGCGAGCGGCTCGGTGAAGGCCACGTCGCGCAGCTCCAGCACGGACCCCGCCGGGCCGGGGCGGCAGGCCGTGACGGCCGCGCGCACCGCCTCCAGGTGGCCGGTGCCGGGCACCACGCCCACGCCGTCGATGCGGTGCTCGTCGAGCAGCCAGTGCGTGCCGGCGGAGACCACGCCCCAGGCGCCGGACGGCCCGCGGTCGGTGAGCAGCGGATGGTCCACGGCGGCCTCGCGCACCGGCTCGGCCGGCTGGGCACGCCCCGTCTCCACCACCATGCCGACGTCGCGCCAGCCGCCCCAGTCCAGCGAGACCACGCGGCCGCGCCAGCCGTGGTCGCCGCTCGCGTGGGCGTCCAGGAAGGCGTTCCCCGCGCAGTAGTCGACCTGCCCGAAACCGCCCGCGATGCCGGTGACCGAGGCGCACAGCGCCACCCAGTCCAGGTCGAGGTCGCCGAACGCCGCGCGCAGCTCCAGCGTGCCCGCGACCTTCGGGGCCAGCACCGCCGCCGCGGTGTCGCGGTCCTTGAGCTCGGCCATGCCGCCGCCCGCGATGCCCGCGGCGTGCACGATGCCGTCCAGCCCGCCGAGCTCGGCGTCCACCAGGGCGCGCACCCGGCGCAGGCCCTCGGCGTCGGTGACGTCCGCGGCCACCACGTGCACCGTGGCCCCGGCCGCCTCCATGCGCCGTACGGCCGCGATGGCCCGCCCGGTGCGCCCGGAGTCGCCGTGCACCGCGAGGTGGGTGTCCCAGTCCGCGCGCGGCGGCAGCCCCGTGCGGGCGGTGAGCACCAGCCGGGCGCGTACCCGGTTCGCCAGGTCCTCGGCCACGGTGATGCCGATGCCGCCGAGGCCGCCGGTCACCAGGTAGCGGCCCCCCTCGCGCAGCCCGGCGTCGGTGGCCGTGGCGCGTACCTGCTCGAACTCCCGCGTCCACCGGCGCCCGCCGCGCAACGCCACCAGCTCCGGGGCGTCCGCCGCGGCCAGCTCGGCGACCAGCCGCGCACCGTCCACGCCGAGCACGGCGGCCGTCCCGCCGTTCCCGGCGGCCGGCACGTCGGGCAGGTCCACGCGGCGCACCGTCAGCCACGGCAGCTCCAGCGGCAGCACGCGCGCGATGCCGTCCAGCGTGGCGTGCTCCGGCCGCGTCAGGTCCCCACCGACCACCGCCACGGTGCCGGCCGACAGCACGTCCAGCCGCACCGCGCCGGGATCGTCCGCGGCGAGCTCGCGCACGAGCGCCAGCAGGTCCAGGAACCCACCGTCCTGCGCCGCCACCGCCGCGTCCACCCGACCCCCGGCCGGGTCACCGTCCAGCGCCGCGCAGTGCACGATCCAGCTCTGAGTACTCACTGGATCGGCGGACGCCTTGCTCTGAGTACTCACCGCACCGGGTGAGCCGGGGCCGCGGACCGTGACGGAGACGCCGGCGTCGCGCAGGGCCTGGGCGACCATCTCGCCGCGCGGGCCGGCGGCGATCACCAGGCACGCGCCGGGCAACCCGGACAGCCCCGACTCCGAGGACTCCGAGGACGGCCGCGCGGGCGGTAGCTGCCGCCACGTCGGCACGGCGAACCAGTCGTCCAGCGGCAGCGGCCCGGCCGGCCCGGCGGC
>DASWTI010000124.1:0-2407 GCA_036402215.1 Pseudonocardiaceae bacterium | reverse complement strand
GGGCGCGCCGGCGCTCACCCGGACGGCGGCGCTGCTCGGCCTCGCGGCCGCCGTGGCGCTGGACCCGGCGGCGGCCTGGGCGCCTGCCGTGCCGCTGCTCGCCGCGCTCGTTGCGGCGCTCGTGTTCCTGCTGCCCGAGCTGGTCCGGCTCGGCGCGCTCCCGTCCACCGAGAGGGGATCGTCGTGACCGCCGTCGTGGTGGTGCTGTCCGTCCTCACGCTGCTCAACTCGGTCGCGGTGATCGGCCTGGTGCGCCAGGTCGGGGTGCTGCACCTGCGGGTGCGGCCCATGCCGGCGCACGGCGTGCAGTACGGCCCGGCGATCGGTTCGCGGCTGGCGGTGCCGCCGCCGGCCGGCAACTCGCTCGTGCTGTTCTGCTTCGTCTCCTCGCGGTGCGGCACCTGCGCCGCGATGCTGCCGTCGCTGCGCGCCGTCGCGTCCACGCTGATCGCCGGGGAGGCGCTCACCCTGGTCCTGGACGAGGGCGACGAGTTCCCGGCCGGCGACCTGCCGGCGATCACCGTGGCCAACGCGCTGCGCGGCTCGCGCGTTCCCGGCACGCCGTTCCTCGTGGTCACCGACGGCGGCGGCGTCGTGCTGACCGCGGGCGGCATCGGCAGCCTCGAACAGGTCGAGTTCCTGCTCGACCAGGGCCGTGAGGTCCGCGCCGCCCGGCCCACCCTGCTCCCGCTCACCGACGTGTCCTGAGCGGCGTCCCCAACCGGGAGAACCCATGTCCTTCGACCGCATCGGCGAATCCCTCACCCGGCGGGCGGCGAGCCGCACCAGCCGGCGCAGCTTCCTCGGCGTGCTCGGCGGCGGCCTGGTCGGCCTCGGCCTGCTCGGGCGGCCCGGCCGTGCCCGGGCCGCACCGCAGAACCTGGTGTTCGTCAACAACTCCGGCCGCACCGTCTGGGTCGGCGCGCTCGGCAACCCCGGCAAGGGCCAGCCGGCCGCCGGCGGCTTCGCCCTGGCCAACGGCCAGACCGTCTCGCACACCGTGGCCGGTGACTGGGCCGGCCGGGTGTGGGGCCGCACCGGCTGCGTGTTCGACGGCGCCGGCAACGGCCGCTGCGAGACCGGCGACTGCGGCAACCGCCTGCTGTGCAACGGGAACGGCGGCGAGCCGCCCGCCTCGCTCGCCGAGTTCACCCTCGGCAACGGCACCGCCAGCGACTTCTACGACGTGAGCTTCGTGGACGGCTCCAACCTGCCGGTGACGATCGACCCGATCGGCGGCGTGACCGACCCGAACGACCGCTACCGGTGCACCCGCGCGGGCTGCACCGTCGACCTCAACCCGACCTGCCCGACCGAGCTGCGCTACCGCAACGCGGCCGGCCAGACCGTCGGCTGCATGAGCGCGTGCCTGGCGTTCAACACCGACCAGTACTGCTGCCGCGGCGCGCACGACCGCCCGGAGACCTGCCGCTCGACGGACTGGCCGGTGAACTACCCGGCCTACTTCAAGAGCCGGTGCCCGGACGCCTACAGCTACGCCTACGACGACCAGCTCTCCACGTTCACCTGCCGCGACGTGGGTTACCGCATCACGTTCCACCCGGTGGGCGGCTCCTCGGACACCCAGGCGCCGACCGTGCCCGGCGGCCTGCGCGGCACCGGCGTCACGTCCACCTCGGTCTCGCTCGCCTGGAACGCGTCCACCGACAACGTGGGCGTCACCGGGTACGACGTGCACGGCGGCCCGTCGGTGGTGCCGGTGACCGGGCTGTCCGCGACCGTCGGCGGACTCACGCCGTCCACCGCGTACACCTTCACCGTGCGGGCGCGCGACGCCGCGGGCAACACCTCGGGGCCGTCCGCCGCGGTGCAGGTGACCACCGCGCCGGGCAGCGGCGGCTTCGACGCGCGCTCCACCATCCAGGCCGAGGCGTACAGCGCCCAGTCCGGCACCATCACCGAGCCCACCACGGACATCGGCGGCGGCCAGAACATCGGCGGGGTGGCCAACGGCGACTGGCTGCGGTTCGACGGGGTGCGCTTCGGCACGTCGCCGTGCACCCAGTTCCTGGCGCGGGTGGCCTCGGGTGCGGGCACCGGCGTGAGCGGGCTGGTCGAGGTGCGGCTCGGCAGCCGGTCCAACCCGCCGATCGGCAGCTTCGCGCTGGCGAACACCGGCGGCTGGCAGTCCTGGCGCACGGTGCCGGCCAACATGGCGGCGACCACCGGGACGCACACCGTGTTCCTGACGTTCGCCAGCGGCCAGCCCGCGAGCTTCGTCAACCTCAACTGGTTCACGTTCGCCTCGTAGCGTTCCGGTCCGAGGCCGGCCGGCCCGCCCCCCCGGCCAAAAAAAACACCCCAGCGGGGGTTTGAACGGGCGGGGGGGGGCGGGGGGGGGCCGGGGCGGCGCGCCGGGAGGCGGGGGGGGGGGCCCCGGCGCGGG
>DASWTI010000123.1:0-4103 GCA_036402215.1 Pseudonocardiaceae bacterium | reverse complement strand
GGACACCTTCGGGCTGCTCGACGCGCTCCTGCACGGCGACTGGGACGCCGCCGACGGCGCCCCCGCCGTGGTGCGGCGCGAGGCCAGCGGCCTGGTGGCGGCGCACCTGCAGTGGCACCTGGAGCGCCAGCTCCGCTCGCTGCCCCTGGTCGAGCGCCGCTGAGCGGGCCCGGCCCGGGTGCCGCCCGGGGCCGGTACCAGGGGTGCGGCAGGATGGGCGCATGCGAGGCCGCCGCTCCAGCACGCTGCGGGGACGCGGCGAACCGACCGTCAAGCCGCCGTTCCCGCATCCGTCGGGTGCCCGCCCGCCGGCCATCCCGGCGGAGCTGGTGCCGCGGCACGTGGCGCTCGTGATGGACGGCAACGGCCGCTGGGCCAACGCCCGCGGGCTGCCCAGGACCGAGGGCCACCGGCGCGGCGAGGCCGCCCTGCTGGACGTCGTGGCCGGCTGCATCGAGCTGGGCGTGCGCTGGATCTCGGCGTACGCGTTCAGCACCGAGAACTGGAAGCGCAGCCCGGACGAGGTGCGCTTCCTGATGGGCTTCAACCGCGACGTCATCCGCCGCCGCCGCGACCAGATGCACGAGATGGGCGTGCGGGTGCGCTGGGCCGGCCGCCGCCCGCGCCTCTGGCGCAGCGTCATCACCGAGTTGCAGGCCGCCGAGGAACTCACCCGGGCCAACGACGTGCTGACCCTGACCATGTGCGTCAACTACGGCGGGCGGGCCGAGATCGCCGACGCGGCGCGCGCCGTGGCCCGCGAGGTGGCCGCCGGGCGGCTCGACCCGGAGCGGGTCGACGAGCGCGTGCTGGCCCGCCATCTGGACGAACCGGACATGCCCGACGTTGACCTGTTCGTCCGCTCCTCCGGTGAGCAGCGGACATCGAACTTCCTGCTGTGGCAGTCTGCCTACGCGGAGATGGTGTTCCTGGACACGTTGTTCCCCGACTTCGACCGCCGGCACCTGTGGCAGGCGTGCGAGATCTACGCGGCGCGGGAGCGGCGGTTCGGCGGCGCGCGCGACGTGACGGAGGTATCGGGCTAGGTGGCGGAGACCGACGCTGTGGTGATCAGCACGACCGGCTCGCTGGACGCGGTGAAGGAGGCGCTCGAACGGTTCCTCGACGTCCACGTGGACGACGACGGGGCGCTGTCGTTCCGGCACGCCGACGTGCCCGGCGCGGTGCAGGCCGTCGAGCTGGCGGAGGGCCTGGTGATGCTGAGCCTCACCTGCGTCGTGGCCTGGGACCTACCGGCCGGCTCCGACGTGCCGTCCAGGGTCGCCCTGCGGGCCGGGGAGGGCCTGTTCGGCACCCTGGGCGCGGTGCGCACCGACAAGGGGTTCGACGTCATCCTCCGCTACGCCTTCCCGGCGACCGGGCTCACGTCCGCCGCGCTGGGCACGCTGCTGATGCTGGTGATCTCCACGGCCTCGCAGCTGCGGACCGAGCTGCTGACGGGAGCCTGAGGTGGACCGGGCCTCCGTCCCGGCGCCGTCCGGGCCCACTCCCGAGCCGCCCGACGCGCCGGAGACCGGCGAGCTCGCCGAGAGCCGGCCGCCCGGTGAGCGGCCGCGCCGGCGCCGGCGGATCACCTCGCTGGAGGTGTTCTGCGGCGTCATCATCCTGGCCATCGCGTTCGCCGGGCCGCTGAGCCGGCTGCTGGACGGGCCGGGGGTGCGCACCGGGGCGACGGTGTTCGTGGCGGTGTGCGTGCAGGCGTTGCCGTTCCTGGTGCTCGGGGTGCTGATCTCCGGGCTGATCGCGGCGTTCGTGCCGCCGAGCGTGTTCCGCCGGGTGCTGCCCCGGCGGGAGGCCGCTGCGGTGCCGGTGGCCGGGCTGGCCGGGGTGGCCCTGCCGGGCTGCGAGTGCGCGTCGGTGCCGGTGTCGCGGCGGCTCATGCAGCAGGGGGTACCGCCGGCCGCGGCGCTGACGTTCCTGCTGGCGGCGCCCGCGGTGAACCCGGTGGTGCTGGTGTCGACCGCGGTGGCGTTCCCGAACGAGCCGCGCATGGTGGTGGCCCGGTTCCTGGGGTCGATGGCCACCGCCGTGGTGATGGGCTGGTTGTGGGCGCGGTTCGGCCGCGCCGAGTGGATCGCCGAGCGGGCCCGCCGGATCACCTCCGGCGACGACGGCCGTTCCCGCTGGCACGTGTTCAGCGAGACCGCGCGGCACGACCTGGCCGAGGCCGGTGGCTTCCTGGTGCTCGGCGCGCTGATGGCGGCGGTGCTCAACGTGGTGGTGCCGGCCTCGGTGTTCGACACGCTCGCCGGGCAGGTCGTGCTCGGCGTGCTGGTGATGGCGGTGCTCGCGGTGGTGCTGGCGCTGTGCAGCGAGGCCGACGCGTTCATCGCGGCGTCGCTGTCCATGCTGCCGCTGCTGCCGCGGCTGGTGTTCCTGGTGGTCGGACCGGCCATCGACGTGAAGCTGTTCGCGTTGCAGTCCGGGACGTTCGGCCGCTCGTTCGCGGTGCGGTTCGCGCCCGCGACGTTCGTGGTGGCGATCCTGTGCGGGGTGCTGGCCGGGATTCTCGTGCTGGGAGGTGTGCGGTGAGGCGGGAGACCCAGAACGTGCTGCTGGTGCTGCTCGGCGGCGCGGTGGTCAAGATCTGCGTCAACGGCGACTTCACCCGCTACGTCAAGCCGTCGCTGCAACCCTGGCTCCTCGCGGCCGGGGTGTTCACCATCCTGATCGCGGTGGTCGGCATCGTCCGCGACCTCCGCTCCGGCCGTGACGACGACACCCACGACACCCACGGCGCCCACGGCGCCCACGAGGGCGCGCACGACGCGCACGGGCACGCGCACTCCTCGCGCAGCCCGTGGCTGCTCCTGCTGCCGGCGCTGGCCATCTTCCTGGTCGCGCCGCCCGCCCTCGGCGCCGACAAGGTCATCCGCTCCGGCTCGGTGTCCGCCCCGGCACCCGACCCCGGCGGTGCCGGCTTCGTCGCCCTGCCGGACGAGGACGCCCCGGTGCTCAAGCTCGGCGACGCCGTGACCCGCGCCGTCTGGGACGACTCCGGCAGCCTGGACGGCCGGGAGATCCGGCTGGTCGGCTTCGTGGTCGTGATGGGTGACGGCACCGTGCACCTGGCCCGGCTGACCATCGGCTGCTGCGCCGCCGACGCCGCCCCGATCAAGGTCCGGCTGACCGGCCCCGACGTGGACGCCTACCCCGCCGACACCTGGCTGGAGGTCCGCGGCCGGATGGTCCCCGACTCCGCCACCGAGGCCAACCACTTCGTGCCCACCTTCGACGTCACCGGCCTGACCCCGGTCGCCGCGCCCCCCGACCCCTACGAGTACTGACCCGGCACCTCAGAACCCGACCGCGGCGAGCAGCGCGCCCCCGGCCACCACCTCGACCCAGAAGTAGAACCAGCTCGGGTAGAAGCCGTCCTGGGCCTCGGCGAACCGGGCCAGCAGGCGACCGGCCGCCATCCCGAGCAGCGCCACCGCGACCGCGACCACCACGCCGTCGCGGAACTCGCCGTCGCCCAGGGCCGCGGTGACCAGCAGCGCGCCGACCGCCAGGCCGAAGCCGCCGTACACCGCCCGCACCTCGGCGCGTGCCGCCGGCCCGGACAGCGCGATCCCGAACGGCCGGGTCAGCGCCGCCGGGGCGGCCAGCCCGTAGCCGCCCATGCCGAGGAACAGCACGGCCACCACCACGATCACCGTCGTCGCCACGTCATCCACCCCCTCGAAGGTCCGGGTGGATCGTGGCGCACGCCGCGCCGCCGCCGGGCGCCGGCCTACGGCCGGGCGATGGCCAGCACGACGTTGTGCCCGCCGAAGGCGAACGAGCTGGACAGCGCCAGCCCCACCGAGGCCCGGCGCGGCGCGCCCCGCACCACGTCGATGCCCAGGTCCTCCGGGTCGTCCAGGTTCGCCGTCGGCGGCACCAGGCCGCTGGCGATCGCCTGCACGGTGGCCACCGCCTCGATGGCCCCGGCCGCGCCCAGGGTGTGCCCGATGATCGACTTGGTGGCGGCCACCGGCACGCCGTCCACGGCCGGCCCGAGGGCGGCGCGCAGGGCGGCGGCCTCGGCGGCGTCGTTCAGCCGGGTGGCCGTGCCGTGCGCGTTGACCAGGCCGACGTCG
>DASWTI010000122.1:0-6703 GCA_036402215.1 Pseudonocardiaceae bacterium | reverse complement strand
GCCGCGGGCCGCCACGGCGCAGCCCGGCCTCGAACAGCGGCCGCACCAGCGGCAGCCCGACGCGCCCGAGCGGCCCGAACGGCGGCTCCAGGTCCTCCACCCACACGAACGTCGACCCGGCGCCGCGCGGCTCGACGGCGAACTCGCCGGTGCCGCGCAGCAGCCGCCCCAGGTGCCGCACCCGGCAGCGTCGCGGCGGCTCCCACTCGGTGATCTCCATGGTGTCCAGCACGCCGATGTCGGCGAGCCCGCTGAACGCCACGATCCGGGAGCCGGTCGAGCGGCCGTCACCGGCGATGACGTGCACCGTGGTGGCCGGGATCCAGTCGCGCTGCGCGGGCCAGTCGGTGACCACCGACCAGACCAGCCCGGGCGGGGCGTCCACGTCGATGCGGACCTCGAAGCGGGTGCTCACCGCGGCACGTCCCCGCTCTCCAGCTCGGCGACCCGGGCGCGCAGCTCGTCCAGCTCGGTGGCCAGCCGGCGCAGCGCCCAGTCCACCTCGGACATCTTGTAGCCGCGCACCGTCTGCTGGAACCGCAGCTCACGCACGTCGTCGCCGGTGATGCCCTGCTCCGGCAGCCGCGTCGGCGTGGCCCCGGGGGCGAGCGGCGCGAGCTCCTCGCCGCGACCGAAGACGAGCGCGGCGAACAGGTAGATCACGGCCGCCACCGCGACCATCACGACGAGGTACAGCAACGCGGTCAGCACCCCGAGATGGTCCCACGGGCCACCGTCACCGACCGGCGCGGACCTCGCGCAGCGGCGGCCGGTCGGGCAGCGGCGCGGGCGCGTGATCGGGCAGCCATTCGCCGCCGACCTCGACGAACCGGGTGAGCGGCCCGCCGTCCGCGGCCGGACCGTCCGTGGTCCCGGCGCCCGTGAACACCGCGCAGCGGTCCAGCACGGTGGCCGCCACCTGGTGCGCCATCACGCCCAGCTCGGCGAGCGACCGGTTGCGGTGCCGCCGCTCCCCCAGGTTCACCTGGGCCAGGGCGTCCAGCCCGTACCGGGCGTGCGCGTCGAGCAGCAGCCCCACCTCCACGCCGTAGCCCGCCGCGAACGGCACCGACTCGGCGAACTCGCGGCTCACCGCGTACTCGCCGCCGAGCGGCTGCACCACGCCGGCCAGTTCCGGGCGCAGCGCGGCGAGCAGCGGGCGGGCCATGATCTCCGTGACGCGGCCGCCGCCGTCGGCCGGTCCGCCGTCGAGCGGGCGGCGGTAGCAGCCCTTCACCAGCTGCGTACCGGGCACGGTGAGCGCCGGGCCGAGCAGCGCGGGCACGAAGCCGGGGCCGGGGTCCACCAGGTCGGCGTCCACGAACACCACGAGGTCGCCGGTGGTGGCCGCCAGCGAGCGCCAGAGCGCCTCGCCCTTGCCGGGACGGACCGGCACGCCGGGCAGCACGTCGCCGCGGCGCACGACGCGGGCCCCGGCGGCCGCCGCGCGCTCCGCGGTGCGGTCGGTGCAGCCGGAGTCCAGCACCACCAGCTCGTCCACCAGCCCGGCGCCCAGCAGCGGCGCGATACCGGCCACCACGGCGCCCACGGTGCGCTCCTCGTCCAGCGCGGGCAGCACCACGGACACCGCGCGCCCCGCCTTGGCCCGCACCAGCTCGGGCACCGTCCAGCACGGCCGGTGCCAGGTGCGGCGGCGGAACCAGTCCTCGGTGGCCGGCAGCATCAGGCGAGCGCCCGCACGCAGCGGGCCGGTGGGCGGGTGCCGGCCACGGAGGCGACCATCTCCAGCACGTGCCGGGTGCGCCGCACCTGGTGGGCGCGGAACACCCGGGCGCCGGCCGCCGCGGCGAGCGCCGTGGCGGCCAGCGTGCCGTCCACCCGGTCGGCCAGCCCGGCGCCCAGCGTCTCGCCCACGAAGTCCTTGTTGGACAACGCCATCAGCACCGGCCAGCCGGTGGCGACCAGCTCCCCGGTGCGGCGCAGCAGCTCCAGGCCGTGCCAGGTGTTCTTGCCGAAGTCGTGCGTCGGGTCGATGAGGATGCCCTCCGGTGGCACGCCCAGGCCCACCATGCGCTCGGCGGCGGAGGTCACCTCGTCCAGCACGGCGCGCACCACGTCCTCGTGCCGCACCCGGAACGGGTCGGTGCGCGGCGGCAGCCCGCCGGTGTGCGAGCAGACCACGCCGACGCCGTGGTGGGCGACCACCCGGGCCAGCTCCGGGTCGGCCCCCGCCCAGGTGTCGTTGACCAGGTCCGCACCGGCCAGGCACGCCGCGTCGGCCACCTCGTGACGCCAGGTGTCCACGCTGATCACCAGGTCCGGGTGCCGCTCACGCACGGCGGCGACGAACGGCACGACGCGCCGCCGCTCCTCACCGGCATCCACCCAGGCGCCCGCGGTGCCGGCCTTGACCCCGCCGATGTCCACGATGTCCGCGCCCTCGGCGACCACCTGGTCCACGGCGGCCAGCGCGGCCTCGTCGGTGAACGTGGCACCCCGGTCGTAGAAGGAGTCCGGGGTGCGGTTGACGATGGCCATCACCAGCGCGCGGTCGTCGCGAACCGCGCGCCGGCCGAACCGCAGCGGCCTGCTCACGCCCGCGATCGTCGCACGGCCGGCCGCGCGCCGGTGTTCGGCGATGTTCGGGTTCGCGCCGCCGGCCGCCCCGGCGGTGCCACAGTGGCGGCCCCTGTTCCTGTGACCGAAGGAGTTCGCGTGAGTCGGATCGCTCGCCGGGCGGCCGTGGCCGCGGCCGTGGCGCTCGGTATCGGATGGCTCCCCGCGTTGCCCGCCACCGCCGGACCGGCCGGCGCCACCGGCGGCGTCGCGACGACCATGGTGGCGACCGTCGGCGACGTGCAGTCCCTGGAGCACGAGATCTCCTGCCGCAGCACGCCGGGGCCGTGCGACGTCCGGTACCTGCGGCGGCTGCTGGTGCCGATCAGCACGTCGAACTTCAGCGGCGCGCCGATCACCTACGGCTTCGTGGTCGAGGGCATCACGGCGACCGCCGGCGTGGACTGGGTGCCGTTCCCGCACGCCCCGGCCGACACCGTCACCACCGGCGGCACCGGCTCGGCGACGGTCGCGCTGGACATCGTCACCGACACCCTGACGGAGGGCACCGAGACGCTGCGGGTGCGGCTGACCAGCGCCAGCCGGCCCGTGGTGATCACCGACACCGGGATCGGCACCATCCTGGACGGCAACCAGCTGCCGCCGGACTGCGCGGCCACCAGGACCTCGATGTCCGACGCGCACCTGACCTGCGGGAGCCGCCCGGCCGGACAGGCCTGGCAGGGCCGGTTCCAGTGCGGCGGCTTCCCGCCGCGCACCGCGATCGGGGGCACCGTCACCGGCAACGGCACCTCGTACGCCAGCTGCGCCGCGTTCGACGAGAACTGGCTGATGGGGCCGGTCGCGTTCCGCACCGTTCCCTAGCCGCGGCGCCGCCGCGTTCCGCCGCCGTCGTCGCGGTACCGGGCACCACGGTGCCGCGACGGCGTCAGTGGGTCTCCTCCCAGGCGCGGTAGGCGTCCTCGACCACCCGCACCGCGTCGCCGATGTCGTCGGTGACGTGCAGCAGCGCCAGGTCCCGGTCGTTGATCTTGCCGGCCTCGTACACGGTGCGGGCCAGCCAGTCGTACAGGCCGCCCCAGTACGACGAGCCGAACAGCACCACCGGGAACTTGGTGACCTTCTTGGTCTGCACCAGGGTGAGCGCCTCGAACAGCTCGTCCAGGGTGCCGAAGCCGCCCGGCAGGCAGACGAACGCCTGGGCGTACTTGATGAACATGGTCTTGCGGGTGAAGAAGTAGCGGAAGTTGATGCCGAGGTCGACCCACGGGTTGAGGCCCTGCTCGAACGGCAGCTCGATGCCGAGGCCCACGGACATCCCACCGGCCTCGGAGGCGCCGCGGTTCACGGCCTCCATGGCGCCCGGCCCGCCGCCGGTGATCACCGCGAAGCCCGCTGCGGCCAGCGCCGCGCCGATGTCACGGCCGAGCTGGTACTCCGGGTGCTCGCGGGGCGTGCGCGCGGAGCCGAACACGGTCACCGCCCGGGGCAGCTCGGCGAGCGCGCCGAAGCCCTCCACGAACTCGGCCTGGATGCGCATGACCCGCCACGGGTCGGTGTGCACCCAGTCCGACGGGCCACGCGAGTCCAGCAGCCGCTGGTCGGTGGTGGTGGCCTCGTTGCTGCGGGAGCGGCGCAGCACCACCGGGCCGCGCTGCTTCTCGCGCGGGTGCTCCTCGTCGTACCCGTCGCTCCCCTGCTCGGCGCTCATGCGCGACACCCTAGGTCAGAGGGTGGTGAGGAAGCGGCGCAGGACGGCGGCGCAGTGGGTGATCTGGGAAACGTCCACGTGTTCCTCGCGGGTGTGGGCGAGCGACGGATCTCCCGGGCCGTAGTTCACGGCGGGGATGCCGAGGCGGGCGAACCGGGACACGTCGGTCCAGCCGTACTTGCCGACCGGCTCGGCGCCCGCGGCCGCCAGGAACCGCCGCGCGGCCGGCGCCCCGAGGCCGGGCAACGCCCCCTCGGCGCCGTCGGTGAACGCCACGGCGTACCCGTCGAACACCTCGCGCACGTGGTCGCGGGCCGCGTCCAGCGAGCGGTCCGGGGCGAACCGGAAGTTCACCGTGACCACGCACTCGTCGGGCACCACGTTGCCCGCCACGCCGCCACGGACGCCGACCGCCTGCAGGCCCTCGCGGTAGCCGCAGCCGTCGATCTCCACATCGCGCGCCCGGTACCCGGCGAGCACGGCGAGGACCGGCGCGGCCCGGTGGATGGCGTTCACCCCGAGCCAGGAGCGGGCGCTGTGCGCGCGGCGGCCCGTGGTGCGGATCTCGGCGCGCAGCGTGCCCTGGCAACCGGCCTCGACGGCGGCCGCGGTGGGCTCCGCCAGCACCGCGAGGTCACCGGCCAGCCAGTCCGGCCGGGTGCGCTCGACGCGGCCGAGGCCGTTGCGCTCCGCCTCCACCTCCTCGCAGTCGTACAGCAGCAGGGTGACGTCGTGCACCGGCTCGGCGACGGTGGCGGCCACGTGCGCGATGACGGCGGCGCCGCCCTTCATGTCGCACGAGCCGCAGCCGTACAGCAGGTCGCCCTGCCGGTGCGACGGCAGGTTGTCCGCGATCGGCACGGTGTCCAGGTGACCGGCCAGCAGCACCCGGCTCGGCCGGCCGAGCGTGGTGCGGGCGAGCACCGCGTTGCCGTCGCGGAGCACCTCCAGGTGCGGCGCCTGGGCCCGCAGCGCGTCCTCGACGGCGTCGGCGATCACCGCCTCGTCGCCGGACACGCTGGGGGTGTCGACGAGCGCGGTGGTGAGCGCGATGGGGTCGGCGGTCAGGTCCAGGTCGGCCACGGGCCCACGGTAGCGTCGGGCCATGCTGACCATCGGGGCCCATGGCCACGGCGTGGCCACCATCGCCGGCGACGGCACCGTGCTGGACACCTGGTACCCCGCGCCCGCCACCGGCACCGCGCCCGGGGAGACGGCCGCCGGCACCACCCGGCTGAGCACCGACGAGGCCACGACCGCGCTCGGCGCGCACCTGGCGGCGCAGCTCGGCCCCGACCAGGCGCGCGACGTCGAGGTGGTCGCGGTGCACACCGTGATCGGCTCGCTGGCCACGCCCCCGGCGGACGCGCACGACGTGTACCTGCGGCTGCACCTGCTGTCGCACCGCCTGGTGCGGCCGCACGAGTGTGACCTGACCGGCGTGTTCGGGCTGCTGGCGAACGTGGTGTGGACCAACCACGGGCCGTGCCACCCGGCCGGCTTCGAGGCCACCCGCGGGCGGCTGCGCGGCCGCGGCCCCGTGTCGGTGTACGGCGTGGACAAGTTCCCGCGGATGGTCGACTACGTGCTGCCCGCCGGCGTGCGGATCGCGGACGCCGACCGGGTGCGGCTCGGCGCGCACCTGGCCGAGGGCACCACGGTGATGCACGAGGGCTTCGTGAACTTCAACGCCGGCACGCTCGGGCACTCGATGATCGAGGGCCGGGTCTCGGCGGGCGTCCTGGTCGGTGACGGCTCGGACGTCGGCGGCGGGGCGTCCATCATGGGCACGCTCTCCGGTGGCGGGCAGGAGGTCATCTCCGTCGGCGAGCGCTGCCTGATCGGGGCGAACGCCGGCATCGGCATCTCGCTGGGCGACGACTGCGTGGTGGAGGCCGGGCTGTACGTCACGGCCGGCACCAAGGTGACGCTGCCGGACGGCGCCGTGGTGAAGGCCCGCGAGCTCGGCGGGCAGTCCGGGCTGCTGTTCATCCGGGACTCGGTGAGCGGCACCGTGCGGGTGCTGCCGCGCGGCTCGCGGACCGGCGTCACGCTGAACGCCGCGCTGCACGCCAACTGAGCCCGCCGGCCGCTCGCTAGCCTGGGCCGGTGAGCCCCGATGCGAGCGCCGTGACCGTTGACCTGGGTGAACCGCTGACCGCGCGGCCGGACGACCCGCCGGAGCACCAGGTGCGGGTCGCGCTGGACACCCGGCTGCGCGCGATGCTGGCGCACGAGGCCGGCACCCGCTCCGGGGTGGATCCCGAGGACCTGCACCAGATGCGGGTGGCGGTGCGGCGCACCCGGGCGGTGTTGCGCGCCGCACGCCCGCTGCTGGACCGGCGCTGGGCCGACGGGCTGCGCGCCCGGCTCGGCGACGTCGGCCGCGCGCTCGGCCCGGTGCGTGACCTGGACGTGCTGCTGGAGCGGCTGCACGGCGAGGCCGCGGCGCTC
>DASWTI010000121.1:0-17630 GCA_036402215.1 Pseudonocardiaceae bacterium | reverse complement strand
TCGGCGGGGGTGGCGCGGGTGTCCGTCCGGGTGCCGGAGCCGTGGTGCCGTCCACCGCCGCTCGACCGCCGGTGGAGGCGGGCTCGGGCCGGGGCGCCTGATCGGCCGTGGTGGCCGCCCGCGGGGGTGCGTGATCGAGATCGTGCCGCGGAGCGCGCCGCACAGCGCGCCCGGTGCCGCGCCCGACATCGCCGACCACGCGAGAACCCCCTGCCCAGGTCCGTGTGCCCAGCAGTCTGACAGAGGAGATCGTCATTCGGGCATCCCTCGCGGAACCCGTCCGTACCAGTTGGTACGGACAGGCGCCGGTCGGCCGGTGCGACATTCGGCCGATACCGGAAGAGCGGCCAACACGCAACCCTCGTCCGAAACGCTCCGGGCGATTACCGTTGGTGATATGACGGGCGCGTTCGAGCCGAGCCACCGCTTGGTGAGCGACACGGATCGAACACGCCTCGGTCAGACGCTGCACCGCTGCCTCGGTCAGGGCCGCATCACGGTGGACGACTTCAACCGCCGGATGGCCGTGCTGCCGTCCACCCGGACCCGTGGTGACCTCGACGCGCTGGTCGCCGACCTGACCGACACCGAGGACGACCCGTTCCCGGACACGCCCACCACACCGCAGCCGCGGGTGGTCGCCGGCGGGTACCAGGGGCACTCCGGCACCGGCCGCCGGCGCGAGCGCCGGGACGAGGAACCGGTGCCGCGGGCGGGGCTGCCGGTGTCCGTGCCCGGCACCGAGATCATCCGCCGACCACGGCCGGAGATGGTGCTGCGCAACCCCATGGGGGACATCGCCCGGCGCGGCCGCTGGATCGCCCCCGCGGTGGTGGACGTCAACAGCGGGCTCGGCGACATCGTGCTCGACTTCGCCCAGGCCGAGCTGACCTCGCCGATCACCACCGTGGTGGCCAACCTCGGCATGGGCGACCTCACCATCGTGATCCCGGACGGCGCGTCCGTCGACCTCAGCGAGGCCCGCTGCATCGTCGGCGCCATCAAGAACCGCACCGGCGACCGGCACCCCATCCCCGGCGCGCTGCACTTCGTGGTGCGCGGCACGGTGACCATGGGGGACATCAAGGTGCAGCACCCCAAGGCCTGGCGCTTCGGCCTGTTCACCATCCACAGCCCGTTCCGCATCACGTGGGGCCGCTCCGCCACCCGCTGACGGCCGTCCGCGGGAGGTCGGCGAACCCCGGCACAGCCGCACGATGTGACTGAAAGGCGCCTTCAGCGGGTCGATGGCGGGCGGCGTGTTCGGAAATGTTCGGGAAACGCCGGTCCGGGGCGGCCGGGCGGGCACGCTGGGTGGCCTCAGCCCAAGCCCCAGCCCCAGCTTCAGCTCGAAGGGAGATCCGACGTGCGTACCAGGCTCCAGCTCATGGTGGCGGCCGCGGTGATGGCCCTGGCCGGACTGTGCGTGGCACCGGCGGCCGCGGTGGCGGCGGAGGCCACCTCCGCGCCGGCGGCCGCGGCGCTCGCCTCCGTGCCGGCGGACTGCACGGTGGCCAAGCCCAACCTGGCCACCACCCACCTCACCTGCACCGATCGGCCGGCCGGCCAGCGGTGGCGGCTGGTCGTGCTCTGCGCGGTCATCGGCGGCTGGGGTGCCATCTACGCCGACGGCACGGTCGTCACCGGCAACGGGACGTCGACGGCCGTGTGCGACGAGGTGGTGGCCTACCGCAACTCGTACTTCGAAGTGGTTCCCTGACGGCTCGCCGCGGCGTCCCTCATGCCGTCCCGGAGGCGTGGGTGAACGGGACGCCGTGGCCCGCCAGGGTGTCGAGCCAGCGCCGGGCGGTCGCGACGTCCGGCGCGGCGCGGCCGAGGCCGGCCGGCAGCGCGCCGGAGAGCACGTCGAGGACGGCGACCGCGAGCGGCAGCGAGACGCAGCGGGACATGGCGGAGTCGGTCTCGGTGCCGGTCAGGTCCAGCAGGTACTCGCCGCGGTAGCCGTCGCCGCCGGGCGGCGTCACGGACAGCACCACCGCCAGCACGACGCGGTCCAGGTCGGCCGGCGTGGTCGGGTAGCGGGCGGCCAGCTCGGCGGCCAGCGCGGTGATCCGCTCGTCGTCGCCGGTGCGCAGCACGTCGAACACCCCGGCCCACGCCTGGCGCCAGCCGTCGAGCCGCAACGTGCCACGGACGAACGTGCCCACCCGCCAGCCCGCCGGGAACCGGTACTGCTCGATGAACGGCACGCTGTCCCGGTTCGGGTAGACCTCGAACGTCTCCGCGCCCAGCACGTGCGGCCGCGTCGCCTCCCACGGCCGCTCGACCGTCGTCGGCTCGCCGCCCGCCACGTAACGGGCGGGGGAGCACAGCGCGGTCAGCACGCCGCGCGGCGCCCAGCTGAACCGGTAGCGGAAGTCGTTGGGCACGGCCGGAATCCCGCCGCAGTACGAGGTGAACTCCACCTCGGCCGGGCCGTCGCCGACCGCCGCCAGCGCCTCGTGCACCAGGACGTCGGCGAACAGGTGGTCGATCCCCGGGTCCAGCCCCGCCTCGGTCAGCAGCACCACGCCCGCCGTGCGCGCCTCGTCCGCCAGCGCCGCCAGCTCCGGCGAGGTGTAGCTGCTGCACGCGAAGTGCGCGCCGCGCTCCACGCACAGCCGGGCCATCGCGGTGTGCTCGGTGGCCGGCAGCATCGACACCACCACGTCGCCCGCCTCGACGGCCGCCGCCACCGCGGCCACCGGCGTCGCCGCCGCGGACAGCGCCCGGCATTCCACCCGGCCGGCCAGGCCGACCCGCTCCAGGCAGTCCTCCGCCCGCGCCACCGTCCGCCCCCACATCACCAGCCGCGGCGCCCGTTCGGCGAGCAGCCGCAGCCCACCCCCCGTGGACAACCCGGTGCCGATCCAGTGCACGGTGCCTGCCATCCGCGGCCCTCCCTGACATCCACCCGCCGACGGCGCCGGCGCGGAGCGACAGGAAGTACACCGCACCACGCGGCCCCGCGTCACCGCACCGGCGGCGTATCACCGCGGACGGTGCGGCCTCCTGGGAGTGGGGGGCCTCGGAGGTGCGCGATGCGACTGGCGACGTACAACGTGGAGAACCTGTTCGAGCGGGCGCGGGCGCTGCGGCCGGAGGACCGGGCGGCGGGGGAGCCGGTGCTGGCTGCGTTCGCCTCGTTCACCGCGGTGGCCGAGCGGCTGGTGTACGACGACACCGACCGGGCGGTGATGCTGGAGGCGCTGGAGACGCTCGGGGTGCTGCGGCGGAACGCCGCGGGAGAGCTGCGGCGGGCGCGGGATCCGTTCTCCGCGTGGGCGTTGCTGCGGGAGAACCGCGGGGACTTCCTGGTGGCGCCGGACGACCGGCCGCCGCGGATCGTGGCCCTCGGGCGCGCCGACTGGATCGGCTGGGTGGAGCTGATCACCGAGCCGGTCGACGAGCTGGCCACCCGGATGACCGCGCGGGTGGTGTCGGACGTGGCGGCCGACGTGCTGTGCCTGGTGGAGGCGGAGGACCGCAGGTCGTTGGCGCGCTTCAACTCCGAGCTGCTGAACGACCGGTACGCGCACTGCATGCTGATCGACGGCAACGACCCGCGGGGGATCGACGTGGGGCTGTGCTGCGTGGCCGGCGTCGAGGTCCGCTGGGTGCGCAGCCACGTCGACGTGCCCGACCCGCTGCGGCCGGGGCGTCCGCTGTTCAGCCGGGACTGCCCGCTCTACCAGCTGCGGCTGCCGAGCGGCGCGGACCTCTTCCTGCTGCTCAACCACTTCAAGTCGCAGTCCTTCGCCGGTGGTGACCCCGATCCGTTGCGGCGCAGGCAGAGCACGGCGGTCCGCGGGCTGTACGACGCGCTGCGCGCCGAGGGCGCCGAGCACATCGCGGTGCTCGGCGACCTCAACAAGGGGCCGGACCGCCACGACCCGAGCCTGCACCCGACGCTGGAACCGTTGCTGGGCAACGACTCCCCGCTGGTCGACGGGTACTCGCTGCCGGACTTCGGGATCGGCCCACGGCCCGGCAGCTTCCAGTCCTGCGGGCTGGCCGAGCGGCTGGACTACATCCTGCTGTCGCCGGAGCTGGCGGCGAAGGCCACCGGCGGCGGCGTGCATCGCACCGGGTTGTGGGGCAATCCCAAGAACAAGAAGCCCCCGGCGCGCTGGCCGGTCTACCCGGAGATCACCGCGGCGCGGCACGCGGCCTCCGACCACGCCGCGGTGTGGGTGGACCTGGACCTGTGAGCCCGGCGGTCCCGGCGGCGCACACCCCCCTCGGTGCGTGCCGCCGAGCGTTCCGTGGAGCCGGGGCCGGCGCGCCGCCGGAGCCGGGGTCGCCGGACTCCTAGACGCGGCGCGCGGTGAGGAGCAGGTACTCCCAGTCCATGCCGTCGCCGTCGTGGTGGCGGTCGCCGTGGGCGGCGAGGTCGTCGTCCAGGCCGGCGGTGCGCACCGGGTCGCCGGCGAGCCCGCGGTACGCCGCGATCGTCGGGCCGTAGTGGGCCCGGAAGTAGTCGCGGAACGCGGCGCCGTCAGGGAAACGGGTGATCCGCACCGTGCGCCGCTCGGCCGTCACGTCGGTGACGCGGTCGCCCAGCAGGGCGCGGACGTGCGCCTCGTCGCCCCACAGCGGCGGCGGGCTCGCGCCGGGCGGGGGCGGCGGCGCGTACGGCTTCATGGTGGCGAACATCCGCCCGATGAAGCCCTCCGGCGTCCAGCTCAGCAGCGCGATGGTGCCGCCCGGCCGGCACACCCGGGTCAGCTCGTCGGCCGCGGCCTGGTGGTGCGGCGCGAACATGACGCCGACGCAGGACATCACGACGTCGAACTCGCCGTCGGCGAAGGGCAGCGCCTCGGCGTCCGCGGTGCGCCAGTCGACCGCCGCGTTCGGTGCCAGCCGGCGCCCGGCCTCCAGCAGCTCCGGCGTCAGGTCCGAGGCGACCACGTGCGCGCCGGCGCGGGCCGCGGGCACGGCCGCGTTGCCGGTGCCGGCGGCCACGTCGAGCACGCGGTCGCCGGGCCGCACCCCCGCCGCGGCAACGAGAACCGGGCCCAGCTCGGGGATCAGCTCGGTGGCGACGGCGGAGTAGTCGCCGAGCGCCCACATGGCACGGTGCCGCGCCTTGAGCGCGGTGGCCGGGTCGGTGGATGTGGTCATGGTGGTTCGCCTCCCGTGGATGGTTCGCCGGGAAGTCTCGGCTGTCGCGCGCCGCCGCTCCAGTACACGATCTGTACCGGCCCTGGCCTGCGGCTTCACCGGGGCCTAGCCTTCGTCCATGGGTTCCTCGTACCGCCAGTTCTGCCCCGTCGCCAAGGCGATGGAGCTGCTCGACGAGCGCTGGACGCTGCTGGTGCTGCGCGAGCTGCTGCTCGGCACGGAGAACTTCAACGAGCTGCGCCGCGGGGTGCCGCGGATGTCGCCCACGCTGCTCTCCCGGCGGCTGCACCAGCTCGGCCGCGCCGGCCTGATCCGCCGCCTGGACGACGGCCGCTACGTGCTGACCACCGCCGGGCACGAGCTGCGCCCCGTGGTGGAGGCACTCGGCGTCTGGGGCACGCGGTGGATCGGCGAGCTCGGCGACGAGGACCTGGACCCCAAGCTGCTGCTCTGGGACATGCACCGCAACGTCGACCACGGCGCCGTGCCGCCGGGCCGCACGGTCATCGCCTTCCGGTTCCCCGACGTGCGCTCCGCGACCGCGCGGCGCTGGTGGATGGTGCTCACCGCGGAGGACGCCGACGTGTGCGACACCGACCCCGGGCACGAGGTGGCCGTGGGGGTCACCGCCGGGCTCCGCGCGCTCACCGAGGTGTGGCGCGGCGACGTGCCCTGGGCCGATGCGCTGCGCGGCGGGGCCGTCGAGCTGACCGGGCCGCCGGCGTTGTGCCGGGAGGTGCCGCGCTGGTTCACGCTGTCCCCGTTCGCAGGCGTGCCGCGCGCCGACGGCGAGCTCGTCACCACGCGCTGAGCCGCGCCCGTCAGCCGTCGCCCGTCTCAGCTGTCGTCCGCGTCAGCCGTCACCCGCGTCAGGTGTCGCCCCTGTCAGGCGTCGCCCGCGCGGCGCAGGAACAGGGCTCGTTCCCCGGCGTTGCGGGTGAGCCCGGCCGCCCGGCGGAACTCGGCGCGGGCCTCGTCGGCACGGCCCAGGCGTTCCAGCAGGTCACCGCGCACCGCCGGGAGCTGCGGGTAGCGGGCCAGCGCGGCGGTGTCCACCGCGTCGAGCACCGCGAGCCCGGCCGCCGGGCCGTTCGCCATGCCGACCGCCACCGCGCGGTTGAGCTGCACCACGGGCGACGGCCACAGCCCGCCGAGCACCTCGTACAGCGCGGCGATCCGTGCCCAGTCGGTGTCCGCCACGCTGGCCGCGCGGGCGTGGCAGGCGGCGATGCCGGCCTGCAGCGTGTACGGGCCGATGGGCGCCGGCAGCGTCTCGGCGCGGGCCAGCGCGGCCAGGCCGCGGCGGATCAGCAGCCGGTCCCAGCGCCGCCGGTCCTGCTCGGCGAGCGGCACCGGCTCACCCGCCGGCGAGGTGCGCGCCGGCAGCCGGGACGCCTGGATCTCCATGAGCGCCAGCAGTCCGTGCACCTCCGGCTCGTCCGGCACCAGCCCGGCGAGCACCCGGCCGAGCCGCAGCGCCTCCTCGCACAGCCCCGGCCGCGTCCAGTCCTCGCCCGCGGTGGCCGAGTAGCCCTCGTTGAAGATCAGGTAGATGACCTCCAGCACGGAGGCCAGCCGCTCGGCCAGCTCCGGTGGCTCCGGCAGCGTGAACGTGACGCCGCGGTCGGCGAGGGTGCGCTTGGCCCGCACGACGCGCTGCGCGGCCGTGCTCTCCGGCACCAGGAACGCCCGGGCGATCTCCTCGGTGGACAGGCCGCCCAGGCAGCGCAGGGTGAGCGCCACCCTGGCCTGGGTGCCGAGCACCGGGTGGCACGCGGTGAACAGCAGCCGCAGCAGGTCGTCGCCGATCGGGTCGGCGTCCTCCGGCGCCGGGTCACCGTGCCGGTCCGCGCCCCGGCCCACGGCCTCCCGGCCCAGCGTCTCGACCGCGCGGCGCCCCACGGCACGGCGGCGGTGCGCGTCGATCGCGCGGTTCCGCGCGGTGGTGGTGAGCCAGCCGGCCGGGTTCGGCGGCACGCCGGTGCGCGGCCACTGCTCCAGCGCGGTGACCAGCGCGTCCTGCGCCAGCTCCTCGGCCAGCCCGACGTCGCCGGTCACCCGGGCCAGGCCCGCGATGATGCGCGCCGCCTCCATGCGCCAGACCGCCGCCACCGTGCGGTGCACAGCGGCGGCGGTCCCGGCGGGCTGCTCCGTGGCGGCTCCGGTGGGGCCGGCTGCTCCGGCGGGCTGGTCGGTCATGGCGTCACGGCGCGGGTGCGTCCTCGGGGCCGAAGACCTTCAGCACGGTCGCCTCGCCCTCCCAGGCCGGCCAGTGCTCCTGGTGCAGGCGCAGGAACCGCGACGCCCACTCGACGGCCTCCTCGCGGCTGCGCACCTGGTAGAGCGCGTAGCTGATGAACTCCTTGGACTCGGCGAACGGGCCGTCCATGACGCTCAGGTGCCCGCCCGCGAGGCTCACCCGCGCCCCGCCCAGCGCGCTCGGGGCGAGCCCCGCGGTGTCCAGCAGCGCGCCGGCGGCGGTCGCCTCGGCACCCAGGTTCATGATCGCGTCCATCAGCGCCGGGGGCGGCGGCTCGGCCGGCTGGGTGCCCTGCAGCATGATCAGGTAGTGCATCGTGGTCCCTTCCCGTTGTGATCAGGATGTCAGGCGGTGGCGCGGAGGAGGTCCGCGGACACGGCGGTCAGCCAGCCGAACACCAGCAGGACCGCGGCCACGAAGCCCAGCACGGTCACCGCGCCGCCCTGCCCGGACGCCACCCCGGCGAAGCCGGCGAGGAACGCCACGCCGGTCACCCGGGCGGCGGCGGCCCAGCGGCGGCGGCCCTCGGCGGCGTAGCGACGGCCGAGCACCAGGCAGCCGATCGCCAGGCACGTGAAGCCGACGCCGCCGGCCGCCAGGTGCACCAGGCCGTGCCAGCTCACGGCACCCGGGCCGTCCGGCGTGCCGGCCGGGAAGCCGAGCGCCGGGTCCGCCCGGAACGCCGCCGCGACGACCATGCTCGCGCCGAACGCCCCGATCAGCCGCGGCGCCGCCCGTCCGCCGGCGGTGGGTGCATCGCGCAGCCCGGCGGTGGGTGCGCCGCCGAGTGCGCGGCGCAGCCCGGCGGCGAAGGCCAGCAGCAGCACGCCGGTGAGCGCCAGGTTCGTCACCTGGATCCAGCCGTGCTCGCCGTTGGCCAGCAGGCTCCAGGCGTGCCGGCGCACGTCGAAGCCGTCCCGGGTGAACGCCTGGGCGAGCGACACCGTCACGTACAGCGGCCCGGCGGCCAGGCCGCAGCCGAGCAGCGCCCGCGTGGTGACGGCAGGCGCGGGGATGGTGGTGGTCATGTCGTGCTCCTCGTGGTCGGAAGGCTCGCTGTCACCCCCTCCACGAGCGAGCCCCGCCCGGATCGACACGACCGCGACGAGAACTTTCCGCTACGCCGCCGCCACGCGCAGTGAGGCCAGGCGCAGGGTGCCGCCGTCCGGCAGGTAGCGCGGCTCCTCGGCGAACGGCAGGTCCGGCGCCCGGTTCAGCACGCCGGTGAGCGCGGCGGCCACCTCCACGCGGGACAGCGCGGCGCCCAGGCAGAAGTGCGGACCGTGCGCGTAGCCGAGGTGGCCGCCGGCGTCGGTGCGCGTGACGTCCAGCCGGTCCGGGTCGGCGAACGCCCGCGGGTCCCGGTTCGCCCCGGCGATCGACACCGTGACGGGCTGCCCGGCCGGGATCGGCACGCCACCCAGCTCCACGTCCTCCTGGGTGAACCGCGGCACGGACAGCAGTTGCGGGCCGCACCACCGGGTCAGCTCCTCGACGGCACCCGGCATCAGCTCGGGCCGCGCACGCAGGATCGCCAGCTGGCCGGGGTGCCGGTGCAGCTCGAACAGGCCGTTCGCCACCAGGTGCGTCGGGACCTGCCCCGCGAGCACGAGGTGCCAGACGGTCGTCACCACCTCGTCATCGGACAGCGGCTCGATGCCCTCGGCGGTGGCCGAGATCAGGTCGGTCAGCAGGTCGTCGGCCGGCTCGGCGCGACGGGCCGCCACCGCGCGGCGCGCGCCCTCGACCAGCTCCGGGACGGCCTCGGCGAACGCCAGGATGTCGCCGGCCGCCACCGCGGCGCCGTGCAGCCGCCAGCGTGGCCGGTCCGCCACCGGGATGCCGACGAGCTCGCAGATGACCTCCATCGGCAGCGGCAACGCGAACCCGGTGAGCAGGTCGTCGGGCGCCGCGTCCAGCAGCGCGTCCACGATGCGCTCGATGCGCGGCCGGAAGTCGGCGGCGCGGCGCGCGGTGAACGCGGGCCCGGCGAGCCGCCGGATCCGCCGGTGCTCGTCGCCGCTCATCTCGGCCATCGTGCGCAGGTACGGGCGGTACTCGTCCGGGACGCCCGGGATGCCCTGGAAGCTGCCGGCGCTCGGCGCGAACCGCGGGTCGCTCAGCACCGTGCGGCCTTCCGCCAGCCGGGTCGCCATCCACATCGGGAAACCGGGCACCAGCAGCCGGGCCACGGGGGACGCCTCGCGGGCGGCGTTGTGCGCGGTGAACGGGTCGCGCAGCACCTCGGGGTCCGTCGGGTCGATCTCGGGGAGCACGGCGCCTCCGTTTCGAATGTTCTCATCATCTGAGTGCCGAGAGTATCTTGACGGCTCGTGGGGCGGCTCACCAGGGCTCAGGCGCAGGAGCGCAACCGTGCGCGGGTGCTGGCGGCGGCGCGGTCCGAGTTCGCCGAGCGCGGCTATCGGGACGCGCGCGTCGACGACATCGCCGCACGCGCCGAACTGACCCGCGGCGCCGTCTACTCGAACTTCCCCGGCAAGCGCGCCCTGTACTTCGCGGTGCTGGCCGAGGAGGCCCTCGCCGAGCCGGTCGGCGAGGCGGAGCCGGGCGCCACCGTGCCCGAGGCCCTGGCCGCGCTGGCCAGGGCGTGGGTGACGCGGCTGCCGCTGGTCTCCGACGAGCGGCACGGCGCCGCCCGGCTGGGCACCGCCCTCCTTGCCGAGGTGTCCGCGGACGAGGCCGTGCGCGCTGCCTACGCGCAACTCCTGAAGCTGCAGGCGGTGACGCTGGGCCTGGCGCTGGAGGCGCTGGAGTCACCAGGCCCGCCGGACCCGCCGGAGCGGCCGGAGCGGCCGGACCGGCCGCACCGCGGCGGGCCGCGGCGGGTGCGGTTGGCGGAGGCGGCGCTGACGCTGCTGCACGGCGCCGGTCAGCTCGCCTCCGCGGCGCCCGGCTTCGTGGAGCCGTTCGACGTGATCGGCGCGTGCGCCGGGCTGGCCACGCTCGACCTCGGCGACCATCGGCTGCCCCCACAGGCGGCGGCCACCGCGCGGGCCGTCGACGAGCCATGGGCGCCGCCGCCGGCGCCCGACCTCCTGGCCGACCGTCCGTGCGACTGGCCGGAACACGGAGTCGTCGCCGTCCTCGGAGTACGCCACCTGGCGGCCGTCGAACAGGCGCTGCGCACCGGCCACCAGGTCACCGCCGTCGTCGTCATGTCCGAGCCGGCCGAACTGGCCCCCCTCGTACGCCTCGCCGTGGCCGACCTGCGCAACCACCTGCGGCGCGCCTTCCCACCGCACACCTGGCCGCCGCTGCGCGTGCTGTGCGACGAGCACGGCGCGGTCGCCCGAGCGGTAGGAGTCACCGACCCCGGCGACGCCACGCAGGCCGCCGCCCTGATGACCGGCAACCGGATCGTCGCGCGCGCCAGCGGCTACGGCGCCTGCCACGTAGTGGCCGCCCAGGACGCGATCCGCCCACGCAGAACCGCGCGCCGTCCATAGCGCGCGTGTCCCGAGAACTCACCCGGCGCACCGCTCGGCCCGCGGACACCCGGGGCGAATGGACCATCTGCCCCGCCAGGTGGGTGCAATGGTCCGTCCGCCCCACGCTGTCGAGGGTCCGGCACCGACTTCCAGCCAAGGCGGCGTGCCATCGCCGGCCCGGCCAGCGACGCCAGCCACCCGCCATCCCTAACCCCCACCCGCCATCCCTAACCCCCACCCGCCCTGGGGTCTTGCGACCGTACGGGAGGGGACTGACAGTTCTGGGGCGTGGAGGGGCGGTTGTCCACAGCCGGCGGTGGCCGTGGTCTCGGCGACCGGGCACGTTACGGCGGCGGTCGCCTCGGGCCAGCGTGATGGGCAGCGGCCGTCGCCTCCGGTCAGGGTGATGGGCGGCCGTCGCCTCCGGTGAGGGTGATGGGAGTGGCGGCCGCCTTCCGGTCGGGTTGATGGGTGCGGCCGCCGTCTTCCGACCACGGTGATGGGGACGGCCGCCGCCTCAGATCAGGGTGATTGGGATGGCGGCCGCCTCAGGTCAGGGTGGCCAGGGCGGCGGCGGCCTCGGGGTGGGCGGCGAGGAGGGCGGCCACCGACGATGTGTCGGCCGGGGGTGTGGTGGCTGCGGCCTCGGTGGCGCCGGGGGTCCAGGGGGGTGCCCAGGTGTCCACCGCGGCCAGGGTGCCGGGGAAGGTCCGGCCGGCCTCGCGGACCAGGGTGGGCACGAGTTCGCCGGCCTGGTGGCGGAGGGTCTTGATCAGGGTGGGCAGCCAGGGCAGCAGCACGGGGTCGGGCAGCCGTGCGAACGCCTTGGACACCGTCTCGACGACGAACGGGGCGAGGGTGGGCGCGGGTTCGAGGGCCTGCACGAAACCGCTCACGTACTGCGGGAAAGCGGGCAGTACCAAGGGGTTGGCCAGCAGCTCGTCGCAGCGTGCCCGCAGGTCCGCGAGTGACATCAACCCCAGTTGGGTGCGCGCGGCCCACAGCAGCGCGACCTTCGCGGGCTGCTCGGGGTGGGACTGCCGCACGGCGAGTTCGAGCTGCGTCCGGTCGCAGCCCAGCGACAGCACCAGGCTCTCCATGGTGAACAGGAAGCCCAGCATGGCGGCGACCTCGCGCACGCCGGTGTCCTCGCCGGCCGCCGCGGACGGCAGCAGCGTGCAGTACTGGGCGTACCCGGTGGTGGCGAACGCCTCGCACCAGGACGGCAGCGCGGGGGACGTGGCGCGGTAGTGGGCGAGCAACCGCCGGATGCGGTGCAGCACCTCGGGGGCGTCGTCGGCGGTGCGCTCGGTGGCCAGCAGCTCGACGGCGCGCATCCCGAGTTCGTCGGTGAAGCGCCGGGAACCCAGGTACAGCACCGAGTCCTCGACGGCGCGCAGGGCGACGGCGGCGGTGGCGCGGGGTCCGCGCACGGCGCGGCGCAGGCGCTGCTCCAGCACCTGTTCGATCGTCACGCCCTCGTAGCCGAGCTCGATGACGGCGCGCTGGTCGCGGCCGAGCGCGACGTCCCAGCTCTCCTGGGTGGACCGCTCGCCGAGGGCGCGCTCGCCCATGATCGGGCGCACCACGCCACCGGGCAGCAGGTGCCGCAGCGTCCACAGCAGGTCCGAGCAGGGCGTGAGCTCCGGGTTGGCCGTCAGGTCGAGCAGCACCCGCTGCTGCGTGCGCCGGGCCGGGTCGACGTCCAGCGGCGCGAGCCGGTCGAACACGTCGCGGGCCAGCGGTGGCAGCGCCTCGTAGCCGACCTGGCCGATGCGGTCGCCGCCCAGCAGGATCTCGCACAGGTGCCGCACGTCGCGGCGGCCCGGCACGGTGTCCTTCTCCAGGCAGGTCACCGCCGCGTCCTGGAAGTCGTACGGCGTGGGCCGCGCGCGGTTGCGCAGCCCGGCCAGCAGCACCGACGTCTCGAAGATCGCGATGGAGTCCGCCGTGCTGGCCAGGTAGTTGTTGCGCCGGGCCAGCCGCACGATGTCCACGCACCAGGTGAGCAGCTCCGCCTCGTCGAGCGCATCCTGCCGCGGCGGGTTCGCCAGGAACCCGGACAGCCGGTCGGTCACCGGGGTGTCCGCCACCGGTGCCGTCACGCGGCCGCGGCCCTTGGCGCCGCCGCCCCGCTGCCCGGCCAGGCGGAACGGCCGCACGCCGTGCCGTTGCACGGCCTTGCCCCAGGTCGCCGATGCGATCGACACCGTGCCCGGGGCCAGCGCGAACTGGGCCTCGATCGCCGAGTGGCTCGACGGGATCAGGCCGTAGCGCCAGCGGGTCGCGGTGCGGGCCGGCACCTCGTAGGGCGCGGTGGACGCCGCCCCGAACTGCTCGACGCGGCTCGCGGCGTGCGCCGCCCCGCACACGTACAGGCAGTCCGCGACCGCGACGCCGGTGGCCGCGCGGTGCTCGCGCATCCGGGTCCACATGTGCCGCTCGCGGTGCTCGTCGCGGGCCAGGCGCTCGCCGCTCGGCTCCAGCCGCCGGAACAGGCTGCCGATCAGCACCATCACCTGCCGGTAGGTGTGGTGGTCGGCGCCGGTCAGCGGCTGCTCGACGTACTGGTCCCACCACTCCGACCAGTGCCGCACCTTGCCGTGGTGCAGCAGGTGCCGCTCCAGCTCGGCGAAGCGCGGTCGCAGGTCGCCGATCTCCACGCCGACCGCGTCGCCGTGCAGCGCGGCCTCCTCGTCCAGGTCCGCGGTGCCCGCCACGTCGGGCGGCTGCTCGCCGGGCAGCTGCTGGAACACGTGGTCGGCGGAGCGGTCCACCAGGACCAGCTCGACCTCCGGGTCGTCCAGCGCGTAGGCGATCGCCTGGTACTCCGCGGAGGCCTCGGTGATCGGGGCGACCACGCTGAGCGGCGCCCAGTCCGCGGGGAAGCCGTCCACCTCGGTGGCGAACGCCTGCAGTGCCACCGGCAGCCGGCAGTTGCGCAGCTCGTCCAGCAGCGGCCGCAGGTCCTCGCACAGCTCCAGGTAGATGACCTTCGGCCGCTTCTCCCGCAGCCGCCGGGCCATCGCCGCCGCCGAGGCCGGCGAGTGGTGGCAGACCGGGAAGATCTCCAGCTCCTCGCGCAGCGCCCGGTCCACGTCGTCGACCAGCCCGGACAGCAGCCCGGACAACGCCTCCGGCCCGTCGGCGAACGCCGTCGCGGCGTCCAGCAGCTGCTGACGCAGGGCGTCGAACGGCGCCGGGCCGCCGGGCGGCGTGGACCGCGGCGGCGTCACGTCGGCGGTGGTCACGACAGGGTGGTGATCGCCTGGCGGCCGCCTTCCAGGAAGGCCGGCCAGTCGCCGCCGTCCTGCCGGCTGCGTGGCTCGACCACGCCGTGCCAGTACTTGTTCAGGATCGCCAGGTCCTCCGGCGTGCGGCGGGTCAGCGAGCCGACCAGCGAACCGCCGAGGGTGTCGGCGCGCAGCGTGCGGTCGCCGAAGAACTGGCTGTGCAGGATCGCGTCCTCCAGCACGCCGATCTGCTCGGCGGTGGACAGGGCCGACTCCAGCTTCTCGTCCTCGCCGGTGGCCGACTCGGCCGCGGCCCGCAGGTCGGCGAAGCTCTGCAGCAGGATGTCCAGCAGGGTCGGTGGCACCTCCAGCTCGATGCGGTGCCGGCGCAGCAGCTCGGCGGTGCGGAAGCGGACGATCTCGGCCTCGCTGCGCTTGTTCGTCACGACCGGGATGCGTACGAAGTTGAAGCGCCGCTTGAGCGCCGACGACAGGTCGTTGACGCCGCGGTCGCGGCTGTTGGCCGTGGCGATGATCGAGAAGCCGGGCCTGGCGAACACGATGTTGTCGGTGTCCAGCTCGGGGATCGACACGTACTTCTCGGACAGGATGGAGATGAGCGCGTCCTGCACGTCGCTGGTGGAGCGGGTCAGCTCCTCGAAGCGGCCGATGACGCCCTGCTCCATGGCGGTCATGATCGGCGACGGGATCATCGACTCCCTGGACTGCCCGCGGGCGATCACCATCGAGACGTTCCACGAGTACTTGATGTGGTCCTCGGTGGTGCCGGCGGTGCCCTGCACGACGAGCGTGGAGTTGCGGGAGATGGCCGCGGCCAGCAGTTCGGCGAGCCAGCTCTTGCCGGTGCCGGGATCGCCGATCAGCAGCAGGCCGCGGTCGGAGGCCAGGGTGACGATGCTGCGCTCGACGAAGCTGCGGTCGCCGAACCACTTCTGGTCGATCCGGCGGTCCAGGCCGTCGGAGCGCTCCGAGCCCAGGACGAACAGCCGCACCATGCGCGGGCTCAGCCGCCAGGAGAACGGCTTGGGAGCGTCGTCGATCGACTCCAGCCAGTCCAGCTCGTCGGCGTACTTGATCTCGGCGGGGGCGCGCAGCGCCTCGGTGGTCATGCGGTTCTCCTAGGCCAGGAAGCTCTTGAGCTCGAACACGAGTTTGCGGATGTGGCCGGACAGCACGGGCGTGCCGAGGTCGGCGAAGCGTTGGCGGAACCAGGGGTTGACGTTCTGCTGGCCGCCGCTGGTGACCGAGCCGACCGGGATCAGCCGCACGCCGGAGCGGTGCACCTCGGCGAGGCCGTCGAACAACGGCTGCGAGCGGTCGAACTCGTAGAAGTCCGAGATCCAGACCAGCGCGGTGTTGCGCGGCTCGGCGATCTTGGGACGGGCCATGGCGAGCGCCACCGGGCCGTCGTTGCCGCCGCCGAGCCGGGTGCGCAGCAGCACCTCGAACGGGTCATGAACCCAGGGCGTGAGGTCGAGCGCGCGGGTGTCGTAGGCGATGAGGTGCACGTCGACCTTGGGCAGCCCGGCGAAGATCGAGGCCAGGATGGTGCAGTTGACCATCGAGTCCACCATCGAGCCGGACTGGTCGACCACCACGATCAGCCGGGCCGGCGTGGTGCGCCGCGCGGTCTGCCGGTAGAAGAGCCGGTCGACGTACAGCCGCTCGTCGTCCGGGTTCCAGTTCGGCAGGTTCTTCCAGATCGTGCGGTCGAGGTCCAGGTTGCGGAACACGCGCTTCGGCGGCACCGAGCGGTCGATGGTGCCGGTGCTCGCCTTCTCCACCTGGGTCCGCAGCACCTCGGCGACCTCGTCGACGAAGCGGCGGATCAGGGCCTTGGCGTTGGCCAGTGCCTCGGGGGAGAGGTTGTCCTTGTCCCGCAGGAGTTGCTCGATGAGCGACATGCTCGGGGTGAGCTGCCGGGCGAGGGAGCGGTCGGCCAGCACCTCACGCAGCCGCATCCGCCGCACCAGGTCGGACTCCAGGCCGGCGAGCGCGCCCCCTGGGTGGCGGGCGGAACCGGGCTCGGCTCCCAGCGCCTGCTCGAACCAGGCGGCGTCCTGCTGCCAGCGGGCGAGCTGGGTGGCCGTGACCTCACCGGAGCCGGTGTCGAACACGTTCAGCAGCAGCTTGGAGACGACCGCCGCCCGCCGCACCTCGGCGGCCCCGATCCCGGCCTCGGCCGGCTCGGCAGCGTCCCCGCCGTCCCCGGTCGCCGGCTCGCCCGTGGCCGGCGCGGCCCCGGCCGGCTCGCCCTCGGCCGGCTCGGCGTCGGTGAGGAGGCCGCGGAACTCGGTGGCCAGCTCGGGAAAGCGCTGCACCACGGTGTCCACCGACACGCCGGGGTCGAGCAGCGCCGCGGGCAGCCCGATGTCGTCCACCACGGCCACCGCGGCCGACTCCAGCGAGTGCTGCTCCTCGCCGTCGAACAGCCGGGCCAGCAGGCGCCAGTACAGGACCTGGCGCCGGTTCACGTCGTTCGTCATGTCCGCCGTCACCTCCGCAGCAGCCTTCCGGCACGTTCGCGCAGCACGGCCACGGCGTCGCCCGCCACGGCGGCGGCCTTGGCGGCCTTCGGGTCGGTGGGGCCGAGCGCCCAGTCGGCGGTGTGCACGGCGACGGGCTTCTTCTTCACCACGGCCTGCACGGCGAGCGGCCGCAGCGACCAGGCGCCGTCCCAGCGCAGCAGCCCCAGGCAGGCCGTCGAGGCGGCGAGCAGCGCGGGCGTCAGCGGTCCCGCCGCCGGTGGCGCGTCCACCGCGATCGCACGACCGTCCAGCTCGAACGTCACCGCGTCGCCGTCGAGCCGGGCCGCGTGGCCCTCCACCAGCACCGGCTCGGCGATCGCCACCGGGTGCCGGTCGAGCGGCGGCACCGGGGCGGCGAGCGCACCACCCAGGTGCAGCCGTGCCGTGACGAACGGATCGGCCGGCGCCCCGGCCACCGCGCGCGACTCGTCCCACACGAGGTCGCCGCCCGGCCACAGCGTCACGTCGGTGACCTCCGGCGCCCGGCCCTCGGCGAGCGCGGTCAGCAGCACCGGGTACGCCTGCAGCAGCCCCCACGTCGCCGGTCCGACGATGGTGTCCACCTTGGCCGCGGTGACCGCGAACCGCACCAGCCGCGGGGGTGCGCCGCCGTTCGGCTCCAGCACCGCGTGCACCTGGACGCCGGTCACGGTGCCGTGCTCGCGCAGCTCGGCGCCGATCACGAGCAGCCGCCCGGACACCGTCCCGGGTGCCCCGGCGCCGGCGCCGCGGTGGGAGAGCACCAGCGCGCGCGTCCACAGGTCCGCCCAGCGCCGCGACGGCAGCAGCCGCACGGTGGCCACCGGGCTGCTGGCGCGCAGCTCCGCGGCGAACCCGTCCAGCAGCACCGCCAGCCGCCGCAGCGACGGCTCCGCGAGCAGTGCCTGCACCGTGCGGTCGGCGGCCGACACCAGGTCGTGGCCGACGCCGCGCCAGCCGACGACGGCCAGCTCGTGCAGCCAGGAGCGCGCGCCCTCGCGCAGGTTCTCCGCCCCGTCCGCGGTGGCGGGCGCCG
>DASWTI010000120.1:0-1561 GCA_036402215.1 Pseudonocardiaceae bacterium | reverse complement strand
GCACGGGCACTCGCACGGCCCGGTTCCGCCGGCGCCGGCCCGGGTGCGGCGGGTGCTGGCGATGCTGCTGGTGCCGTGCGCGCTGGCCACGCTGATCGGCGCGCTGCTGCTGCACCCGTTCGGTCACGAGCAGCGCAGCGGTCAGGAGCTCGGCCTGAGCCGGGTGCCGATGGACGCCGACGTGACGGCCGTCGTGGAACAGCCGTGCGACGGCGGCGTCGGCGATGTGGGCGACGTGGGCGGCGGCCGGCAGTGCGTGACGGTCACCGTGCGGTTCACCGACGGCGAGTTCAGCGGGCGGTCGGTGACGATCGCCGCGTCCGGGGACCCGAGCGCCCCGCGCTGGACCGTCGGCGACGCGGTGGTGGTGGCCTACTCCGGGTCGGACCCGCAGAGCGGCGAGTCCTTCGAGGTCGTCGACTACCAGCGCGGCTTCCCGCTGGCCGTGCTCGCCGTGCTGTTCGCGGGGGCCGTGCTGCTGCTGGGCCGCTGGCAGGGGCTCGCCGCGCTCGGCGCCATGGTGCTGAGCTTCGTGGTGCTGCTGGTGTTCGTGCTGCCGGCGATCCTGGCGGGGCGGGACCCGTTGCTGGTCGGGCTGGTGGGCGCCGGGCTGATCATGTTCGTGGTGCTGTACCTGACACACGGCGTGTCCGCCCGGACGTCCACCGCCGTGCTCGGCACGCTGCTGAGCCTGGCGATCATCGGCGTGCTGGGGACCGGGTTCTCCGCGCTGGCCCGGCTGACCGGGGTGGACGAGGACACCGCCGGGCTGATCGGCCTGCTGGGACACGGGATCGACACCCGCGGCCTGTTGCTGGCCGGCGTGGTGATCGGCGCGCTCGGCGTGCTGGACGACGTGACCGTGACCCAGACCAGCGCGGTCTGGGAGCTACGGCGCGCCAATCCGGCGCTCGGCTGGCGTGAGCTGTTCGCCGCCGGGCAGCGGATCGGCCGCGATCACGTGTCGTCCGTGGTGAACACCCTCGTCATGGCGTACACCGGCGCGGCCCTGCCCCTGCTGCTCGCCCTGTCCGTGTCCGGCCGGGGGCTGGGCGACGTGCTGACGGCGCAGCAGGTGGCGCAGGAGATCGTGCGGACCCTGGTCGGCAGCATCGGCCTGGTGGCCGCCGTGCCCATCACCACCGCGCTCGCGGCCTTCGTCGCCACCCGCGGTCCCGGTCCCGGGTCTCTCCCCCCGGCAGGCCCGGGCGCCCACCCGGACGACGGCGACGAAGCGCCCGGGCCGGACGACGAACCGCACCGGCTCGCGGACCGGCGCGCGATGCCGGCAGTACCCGAGCGGCGGGGCGGCGAGGGTCGGCCGCCCCTCAGGCCCCCGGCGGACCCACGGCAGGCGCCGAACCACCGGCCGGCAACGGAACCGTGGCAGGCAACCGACGGCCGGACAGGCGGCGAGCAACGGCAGGCACCGGAACACCGGCCGACAGCGGAACCGTGGCAGGCAACGGAGGGCCGGACGGGCGGCGAGCAGCGGCAGGCACCGGGATACCGGCCGGGCGCGGAGCCGTGGTCGGCGGCGGAGCACCGGCCCGGTGCCGAC
>DASWTI010000119.1:0-3596 GCA_036402215.1 Pseudonocardiaceae bacterium | reverse complement strand
CGCCGGGTGCGGCAGCTCGGTGACCGCGGCCCGCCGGGCCGGCAGCACCCCGCCGCCCTCCGGCAGCCAGCGGTGGACCGGCACGCCGGCGGGCACCACCGTGTGTCCGTCCCGGGAACAGGGGACCGCGGCGCCGCCGGCGACGAGCGCGGACAGCCCGGCCACCAGCCCGGCGCCGGCCACGGTGCCGGCCACGGTGACGGTCACCAGGGTCAGACCTTCGCCGTCATCGAGGTCACGTAGTCGGCGAGGCTGCCGGCGGTGTCGAACACCCCGGGGTCGAGGTTGTCGATGTCCACCTCGAAGCCGACCTGGTCCTCCAGGGCGATGAGCGTCTCCAGGATGCCGACCGAGTCCAGGCCCAGGTCGTTGAGCAGCCGGGTGTCCGGCCCCAGCGCCGGCACGCCCCGGTTGAGCACCCGCTCCACCACCAGCCTGATCCGCTCGATCACGTCGTCACGGTCCATGCGTGCCTCTCCCTCGTGCCGGTCCCGGGCGCGGGCGCGCCGGGTACGGGGTACGGCCGCTGCTTGCGCAGCAGGTCGGCCGGCTCGTCGCGCTCCCGCACCAGGTGCGCGGCGCCGTCGTGCACCAGCACCTCGGCCGGGAAGCCGTGCCCCAGGAACAGCCCGGGCGAGGCGGTCGGCCCGTAGGCGCCGGAGCGGCGGATGCCCACCAGATCGCCGGGCGCCAGGTCCGGCAGCTCCGCCTCCTTGGCGAGCGTGTCGTTCGGGGTGCACAGCGGCCCGGTGAGCTGCCAGCCGCCGGTGGCCGGCGCGTCGGGGCGGTCCAGCGCCACCATCGGGAAGTCCCGGCGCAGCGGCGAGCCGAGGCCCACGGCGGCCATGTGGTGGTGGGTGCCGCCGTCGGTCACCGCGAACCGCACGCCCATCGACCGCTTCACGTCGCGCACCCGCACCACGTACGTGCCGCACCGGGCGGCCACGAACCGGCCGGACTCCACGATGAGCCGGGCGTGCGGGTGCCGCGCCCGGAACGGGGCGACCGCCGCGGCCAGCCCGGCGCGCAGCTCGCCGAGATCCGGGTCGCGCTCGGTGGCGAAGTACGCGACGCCGAGCCCGCCGCCGACGTCCACCGCGTCCAGGGCGATGCCGGTCGCCGCCGCCACCCGCTCGGCCAGGTCCAGCACCTGCCGGGTGTTCGCCACCATGGTGGCCGCGTCCAGGATCCGGGTGCCCAGGTAGCCGTGCACCCCGGCGAACCGCAGCGCCGGGTACCGGCCGGGCAGGTCGCCGGCCGCCAGCACCTGCTCCTCGTCGATGCCGAACTGCCGTGCCCGGCCGCCCATCGCGAGCCGGGCCCCGGCCGGGGCCTCCTTGGGGTTCACCCGCACCAGCACCCGCTGGGTGACGCCGCGCGCGGCGGCCAGCGCCTGCAGCTCGTCCAGCTCGCCGAACGACTCGGCGACCACCGCGTACACGCCGGCGTCGAGGCAGGCCGCCAGCTCCCCGGCGCTCTTGCCCGGCCCGACGAACACCACGTCGTGCCCGGCCACCCCGGCCAGCAGCGCGGTGCGCAGCTCGACCAGCGAGGACACCTCGGCGCGCGCGCCGTGCGCCGCCAGCAGCTGCACCAGCCCCAGGTTCGGGTTCGCCTTGAGCGAGTAGAAGACCTCCACGCCGTCCGGCAGCGCGCCGCGCAGCTCGCCGAGCGAGCGCACCGCCGTCGTGCCGTCGTAGACGAACAGCGGCGACCCGTACCGCGTTGCCAGCTCGACGCACAACTCGGCGGTGACCTCGTCATTGTCGGCCAGCAGCGGCACAGCCGTTCCCCTCGTCGTCGGATGGTGACGAACAATCGCAACTCCGGCGAGCCTGGGCCGTTCCGCTATATGTTCTCTATACGGCCCGGGCGGCCGTACCGATAGAGGGAAAATATAGGTGCCGCTCCGACGCTCTCCGCCGTGTCCGTCCCGCCCGTGCACCGGGCCGGGACGGGAACGGAAGGAGAGCGATGGCGCACGTCCACGGTTCGACGATCACCGGGCTCGGTGCCTACCGCCCCGGCCGGTTGATGACCAACGAGGAGCTGTCCGCGGCCACCACGGTGGGCCCGGACTGGATCCTGGAGCGCACCGGGATCGCCACCCGCCACCACGCCGCCGACGGCGAGGACGTGGTGACGATGGCGGCCGAGGCGGCCCGCAAGGCCGTCGGCTCGGCCGGCGTCGGGCTCGACGAGATCGACCTGCTGATCGTCGCCACCGCCACCAAGCGGCAGCGGATGCCGGGCGCCGCGCCCAGGGTGGCGCACCGGGTCGGCATCCCGGCGTGCGGCGCGTTCGACGTCAACGCGGTGTGCGCGGGCTTCACCTACGCGGTGTCGCTCGCCTCGAACGCGGTACGGCTCGGCGAGGCGCGCAACGTCGTGGTGGTCGGCGCCGACCGGATGACCGACTACATCTACCCCGAGGACCCGGCGACCTACGTCATCTTCGGTGACGGCGCCGGGGCGGTGGTGATCTCCCGCTCGGCGACGGCGGACATCGGCCCCGTGGTGTGGGGCAGCGACGGCGGCCGCGCCCCGGTGCTGGAGACCCGGGTGTTCGACGACGGCGAGCAGTACGTCGCGATGGACGGCCCGCTGGTCTACAAGTGGTCGACCGTCACCATGCCCGCCGTGGCCCGCCGGGCCTGTGAGCTGGCCGGCGTGGAGCTCGCCGACCTCGACTGGTTCGTGCCGCACCAGGCGAACCGGCGCATCGTGGACAACCTCGCCGGCCGCCTCGGCATCCCCGACGAGAAGGTCGCCCGCGACGTCGTGGACACGGGCAACACCTCGGCCGCGTCCGTGCCGCTGGCGCTCGGCGCCCTGCGGGACAGCGGCCGCACCAGCCCCGGCGACCTGGCCCTGGTGCTGGGTTTCGGCGCCGGGCTCACCTACGCCGGCCAGGTCGTGCGCCTGCCGTGATGCCGTCACCCCCGCCAGCCCCACCAGCCCCGTCAGCCCCGCCATCCCGTCCGCCGGAGAGGGAACCCGCCATGACCAGCACCGAGATCGCCGCCGACGTCGAGCGCCTCATCCGGGAGCTGATGCCCGCGCTGCCGGCCGGGCCGATCAGCCCGTCGGCCACCTTCCAGGACCTCGGCATGGACTCGCTCAAGCTCGTCGACCTGCTGGGCGCCGCCGAGTACCACTTCAGCGTCGAGGTGCCCGACGAGGAGGTCGGCAGCTTCGTGCAGGTGAGCGACCTGACCGACTTCGTCCTGCGGGCCGGCTGAGTGGGTCGGCCCGACATCCGGCCGCTGTCGGTCGGGCAGCAGTCGCTGTGGCTGCTGCACGCCGCCACCCCGGACAGCCCGGCGTACAACGACGCCGCGGCGGTGACGGTGGACCCGCCGCCGGACGCCGCGGCCCTCGCCGCCGCCGTGACCGCGCTGCTCCGGCGGCACGACCTGCTGCGCTCCCGGTTCGTGGCCGACCCCGCCGAGGGCGCCGTCCGCGTCGTGGACGCGGTGGAGGCCGTGGACGCAGCGGGTGCAGCGGACGCCGTGGACGCCGTGGACGCGGTGGGTGCCGCCGGCGTGCTGCGTTCCGTGGAGCTGCCGGCCGGCGCCGACCTGGCGGCGGCCGCC
>DASWTI010000118.1:0-13597 GCA_036402215.1 Pseudonocardiaceae bacterium | reverse complement strand
GGCCGGCAGCGCCGAGGCCCCGGAGCCGCAGCACACGTCCAGCACGCGGTCGCCGGGCCCCGCTCCGGCGTACGCCGCGAGCCGCTCGCCCAGGGGGTCCCACAGCCGCGGCGCGAGCCGCGCGAAGTCGGTGCTCGCCGCGTCGAACGTCGCGGTGTGGTCGGTCATCGACGGCTCCTCGCTCCGGCGGCGTTGTCCGACGTGACGATAGGTTGGTCGTCCGGTCCGCGGCGAGGGCGGGCGTGGCGAGGGGACGGGTGATGACGGAGCGGGCGTCGTGGGTGCCGGCGGAGGTCAACGTGGACGTGCCGAGCGCGGCACGGGTGTACGACTACCTGCTCGGCGGCGCGCACAACTTCCAGGTGGACCGCGCGGTGGGGGAACAGGTCCTCAAGGTGCTGCCCAACGGCGCCCAGATCGCCGGATCCAACCGGGCGTTCCTGCGCCGCGCCGTGCTGCGGATGCTGGACGAGGGCATCGACCAGTTCCTGGACCTCGGCTCCGGCATCCCGACCGTCGGCAACGTGCACGAGATCGCGCAGCGGGTGAACCCGCGGGCCCGCGTCGTCTACGTGGACCACGACGAGGTCGCGGTGGCGCACAGCGAGCTGATCCTGGGGGACAACCCGCACGCCGCGGTGCTCGCCGGTGACCTGTGCCGGCCGGAGGACATCCTGGCCCACGACACCGTGACCGGGCTGCTCGACCTGAACCGCCCGGTGGGCCTGCTCCTGGTGGCGGTGTTCCACTTCGTGGCCGACGAGCGGGACCCGCACGGCATCGTGGCCCGCTACCGCGACGCGCTGCCGCCGGGCAGCCTGGTCGCCCTGTCGCACCTCACCGCCGACCACCGGCCGGCCGAGATGGCGTCCGTGGTGGAGGCCATGAAGCACAGCCGCGACCCGATGTACTTCCGCACGCTCGACGAGGTGGCGGCCATGTTCGACGGCCTGGAGCTGATGGAGCCGGGCGTGGTCAGCGCGCCGCTCTGGCACCCGGAACAGGGCGTGGTGACCGCCGCGCCGGACGACGTCTACGTCGGCGTGGGGCGCCGCGCCTGATCCGCCCTCCGCGGTTCGCCGGCCAGCGGGGTGCCGTCGAGTTCGTTCAGCAGCTCGGCGGGTGAGTCGAAGACGCGGTCCGCGCCGGCCTCGCGCAGCTCGCCGGACGCGAACCCGCCGGTGCGGACCGCCAGGCCGGGCAGGCCGAGCCTGCGGGCGGCCACGAAGTCCCACGTGGAGTCGCCGACCACGACCGCGCTGCCACCACCGGCCCGCTCCAGCGCGACGCGGAACAGGTCCGGCTCGGGCTTGGTGGTGTCCACGTCCTCCGAGGTGGTCCAGGCCGTGCTGTGCTCGCGGCCGTCCACCAGGTCCAGGAAGTGTTCGACGTGCCGCGGCCGGCCGGACGAGGCGAGCACCACGGTGAGGCCGCGCCGGGCCAGTTCGGCGAGCAGTTCGGCGGCGCCGTCGAACGGCCGGATCTCCGCGAGGTACGGCTCGAACTCCTCGGACCAGGCCTCGCGCAGGGCGTCGCCGTGCTCCTGTTCGACCTCGGCCCCGGCCAGCGCCGGCACGAGCTGATCGCCGCCCATGCCGATGTGCCGGTGGATGCGCCACAGCGGCAGGCCGATGCCGAACCGGCCGAACGCCCGGAACCAGGCGAGTGCGTGCTGGTAGTTGGTGTCCACCAGGGTGCCGTCGATGTCGATGATCGCGGTGTCGGCCATGCCGGGGAGTACCCGCCTGGGGCGCGGTAAATCGATCGGGCCGCGCGGGAGGCCGCGGCTAGCGTGCCGGATATGCGTGAGGAGCTGCGGAGCGCGTTGGTGGCCGCGATGAAGGCGCGGGACCTGGTGGCCGTGTCGGCCCTGCGATCGGCCCTCGGGGCGATCGACAACGCCGGGGCGGTGGACGCCGCGGCCGCGCCCGCCGGTGGCGTCTCGGAGCACGTGGCGGGCGGCGTGGCCGGGCTGCGGGCCACCGAGGTGACGCGGCGGGAGCTGACCGCGGCCGAGGCCAGGGAGCTGGTCCGGGCCGAGGTGGCCGAGCGGCTCGCCGTCGCCGAGCGGCACGAGGCGGCCGGACGGGCCGAGCCGGCCGCGCGCCTGCGCGCCGAGGCCGCCGCGCTCCAGCCGTTCCTGACCTGACCCGGGCGGCCGGCGCCGTGGAGCGTCCGCACAGCGGGGTGAATGGACCATTCGCACGCACCAGCGGGGCACATGGTCCGTTCACCCCACCGACGAGCCGGGGGATCAGCGGGGGCCGGGCGGTGGCGGAGGTGGCTGCGGTCAGCGGGGGCCGGGGTCGCCGCTGAGGTCGCCGGTGCGGCGCGCGGCGGCGGTGAGCACGCCCAGGGCCGTCGCCCGGGACAGGTCCGCCGCGGCGCGCAACCGGGTCACGTCGCGGTCCAGCCGGCCGGGCACCCGGGTGCCGCGCGGCAGCGCGATGCCCAGCACGTGCTCGTCCCCGTCGGTCACCCGCGCCGTGGCCCGGGTGTACGCCGCGCCACGCCGGTCGAACGCCTCGGCCAGCGCCGGGTTGAGCAGCCGCAGCCGGCGTGCCACGTAGCGCTCGCCGCGCCCCGGCAACTGATCGCCGTCGCCGTCGCCGTGCATCCGGTACCCCAGCGGCTGGGTGAGCAGCACCAGCGCGTGGGTGGCGCCGGCCGCCAGCGCGGCGTCCAGCGGGATCGGCTCGCACAACCCGCCGTCCAGCCAGCGGCGGCCACGGAACCGCACCGGCTCGCCGCCGATCCAGGGCAGCCGGCTGCTCGCCAGCAGCATGGTCCGCAGCTCGCCGACGTCCGCCGGCCGCGTCAGGTCCCGCGCCGCCGCGGCGTCCACGTCGGTGGCCACGCAGTGCAGCTCGATCGCGCTGCCGTGGGTGCGGGCGTGCCGGTCGGCGTCCAGCCGCGGCGAGCTGAAGTCCAGCGTGTAGCCGACGTTCACCGCGGGGCGGCCGAGCAGCAGCCGTGCCGGGCTGAAGAACGCCCGGCTGGCGAAGCCGCCCGAGTACTCCTCGGTGCAGCCACCGGCCACCCCGGCGAGCACCGCGGCCCCGTTGAGCGCCCCGGCCGACGTCCCCACCACGAGGTCGAAGGCGTCGACCAGCCCCAGTTCCTCGATCGCGGCGGCCATCGCGCAGGACACCACGCCCCGCATGCCGCCACCCTCCACCACCAGCGCCACCCGGTGCCCGTCCGAACGCGCCCCCGGCCGGCTCCCGGTCGCGGCGCGTTCGCCCAGGACCTCCAGTACGGCGTGCACGCGGCCGAACCTACCGCCGGACGCGTGGCGCCCCGCCCGGCGTGGCACGGCTCACCCGGGCGCCAGGCGGTCAGTGCGCGCCGGCGTGGGCGAGCATCCGGGTGGGGGCATGCTTGCCGGTGGGGACGGCGATTGCGCGGCGCCAGGCCAGGGCGGCCGGCACGGCGGCCAGCACCCCGAGGCCACCGGCGATGGCGATCGTCGTGCCCACCGAGCCGGTGAGCTCGGCCACCAGCCCGCCGAGCAGCACGCCCAGGCCCTGCACGGAGATCAGGCAGCTCCGGGCGATGCCGTACGCCTGGCCGCGCCGGTCGTCCGGCACCAGCTCCATGAACGTCGCGCTCACCGTCACCTGGTACGCCGCGAAGAACCCGGCCAGCGCCAGCAGCGCCGCCACCGCGGCCAGGCCGGGCCCGGCGGCGAAGCCCACCAGCGGCAGCACGGTCAGCACCGCGAGCGGCCCGAGCAGCCGCTGCCGGGCGTGCGCCGACACCAGCCGCACCAGCAGGTACGCGCCGATCACCATGGCCAGCGACTCGATCGCCAGCAGCCAGCCGACGGCGGTGGGGCCGGCGCCGACGGACAGCGCGAGCGGCACCATGAGCGCCTCCGGGACCACGGCGAAGCCCGCCAGCCAGGCCAGCGCGGTCAGCGCGCGCAGCCGCGGGTCGCCCCAGATGACCTGGATGCCCTGGCGCACCGCCGATCCGCGTGGCGCGCCGTCCTCGTCGCCGGTGGCGGCGGGTGCCGGGCGGTCGGCCACCCAGACCCGGATCACCAGCGCGGCCACCACGAACGTCGCGGCGTCCAGCGCCAGCGCGCCCGGCACGCCGAGCAGCACCACCGTCATGCCGCCGAACGCGAGGCCGGCCAGCGTGCCGATCTGCCGGGTGATCTGCCGCAGCGCCTGCCCGGCCTGGTACGCCTCGCCGGTGAGCACCACCGGCAGCGTGGCCGCCTGCGCCGCGAGGTACGGCGCCTGCACCAGCTGCACCACCACGATGAGCCCGAACAACGCCGCCACCGGCGTCCCGGGCAGGGCCATCAGCCCGACCAGCACGGCTTGTGCCAGCGCGCATCCCACCATGACCGCGCGCCGTGGGAAGGCGTCCGCCACCCACGACAGCAGCGGCCCGGCGACGAGCGCGGGCAGCAGCATCACCGCGTAGCTCAGGGCCGTCAGGCCGGCCGATCCGGTGCGCTGGTAGACCACGACCGACAGCGCGACCTTGGCGAGCTGATCGCCCACCACGGACTGCGCCTCGGCGGCCCAGAGTGCCCGGAATTCTCGTACCGCGAACGCGGCGGCAAAGCCGGCGCGTGGACCGCGAGTCACCACAGCTCCCGTCCGCAGGGGTGGGTTCGCGGCCTCGGAATTCCCGCGTACCCGGTTCAGGACCCGACCGACCACAGTAGGGCGGACCGGGCGTCCCCGACAGGTCTGAGCGGAGCTCCACCCGAACAGCCGACAGGCCGGTGACCGGACGTGACAGGGCTCAGGACTCCGCGGCCCGCTCCCTGGCCCGCTTGCGGCGCTTGCCCTCGTGCATGGCCACCACGCGGGGCACCGGGATGGCCCGGCCCTCCTCGACGAGATCGCCCGGGAGTGCTTGCGGCGCGGGCATTCCGTCGTTCCACGGATCGGTGTCGCCGAGCAGCTCCGGTGCCGAACGGATGGTCAGCTCCGCGGGCGTGAGGTCGTCGAGCGCGTCCCAGCCGACCGGGAAGGACACCGGCAGCCCGGGCCGTACCCGCGGGCTGTACGCCGCCACGACGGTCGCGCCACCGGCCCGCGTCGGGTCCAGGAACACCTTGCCGTGCCGGTCGTCCCTGATGAACGCGGTCGTCGCCAGCGCGGGGTCCAGCCGCTCCGCGTCCGCCGCCAGCGCCCGGGTCGCGGCGGCCGCCTCCTCCGCCGACGTGCCCTCGGCCACCGGCACGAAGATGTGCAACCCCTTGGCGCCGCTCGTCTTCACCGCGCCGCTCAGGCCGCGGTCGGCGAGTGCCTGGCGGACCAGCCGCGCGGCGCCGGCCACCTGCGCGAACGCACCGCCCTCCGGCGGGTCGAGGTCCAGCACCAGGTACGTCGGGTGGTGCCACTCCCCGGCGCGGACGAGCGTCGGGTGGTACTCGATGGCCCGCTGGTTGCCGAACCAGAGCAGCGTCCGCCGGTCGTCGCACAGCGCGTACGAGACGTCCCGGCGTGAGGTCTCGGCCCACACCGTCACCGTGCGTACCCAGTCCGGCGTGTACTTGGGGACGTTCTTCTGCATGAACGGGTCCTGGCCGCGGAGCAGCCGCACCACCGAGAGCGGGCGCCCGGCGAGCCCCGGCAGCATCCGGTCGCACAGGACGTCCAGGTAGTCGACAAGGTCGCGCTTCGTCGCCCCGGCGCCGTCGAACAACGGCTGGTCGAGGTTGGTCAACGCCACCCCGTGGCGCTCCTCGGTGGTGCCCTTCGCGCCGGCCATCGGCCCAGCCTAGGCGGTCCGCCGAACGGGTGCCGTGCCCGGCGCGGGCGACATCGTGACCCGCCGGACACCGCATCGTGCCCCGGGCGCCGGACCCTCGGTCCCGTGCGCCTGCTGGCGGTGGTGCTCGTGGTGCTGGCGGCGGCCGGGTGCGACCGGCCGCCGGGGCAGGCCGGTCCCCGGCCGCTGCCCGGGCCGACCGGAGTGGTGACGGCACCGCCCCCGGGTGGCGGTGAACACGACGCCGCGGTGGCCCGCTGGCGGGACTTCCCGTTGTCCCCGCGGCCGCTGCTGTTCCCGTACGAGCCGTGGCGCGAGGCCGGGTTCCGCACCATCACCGCCCGCCTCGCGGCACAGGAGGGGTTGTTCGAGCCGCCGCCCGGTCCGCTGCCCACCGGCCCGGCGGCGGTCACCGCCGAGCTGCCGGACGGCCCGCTGGTGGTGCCGGCCATCGGCGCCGCCGCCGCGTTCGAGGCGTTGCGGCGCAACGCCTCTCCGACCGGACGCACGCCGCTGCGGGTGCTGCGGGTGGAGTTGCGTCACCGCGAGGTCCGCACCGATCGCGGCCCCGCCACCCTGCCGTTCAGGGCGTTCGCCGTGGCCGAGGCGGCGGGGTACATCGAGGTGCCGGCCCTGGACCCGGCGCACTGGCGCGGCTGGGACCCCTCGGCGTTCGACGGCCCGATCGGTGTGCAGGCGCACGACCGCGCGGTCCGCAACCGGGACGGGACGATCACCGTGTTCCTGCAGGACAACCCCATGCCCTGCCCCGGCCACCCGGCCGTCCGCCACGAGGCCCGCGTCACCGAGACCGCCTCGGTCGTGGTCGTCGGCTACCAGGAGGTACCGGGCGAGCCGGTGCCCGGCCGGCCGGATCAACTCTGCGCGCAAACCCTGGACTGGGGCGCGGACCCGCACACCCTGCGGCTCGCCGTGCCGCTCGGCGGTCGCGTCCTCTCCGACCCGGACGGCCGCCCGATCACCGTGACCGCGGCCCCCTGACCGCGGCCGTTCCTGTGCCGCACGACAGGCGGCCGCCGGATAACGCCGGGCGCCCTCGCGGCGACGACAGCGGTGTACCGCCGGCGGCGTGCCGCCGCCCGGCTCCGGGGCCGCACCACGACTACCCGGGCTCGAACCGCGCCGCCGCTCCGCGCCGGGCACCCAAGGCTCCTCCCGAGTCGTTGGGGGAGAGGGATCGCGAGGAGGTGCCGGTGCTACCGGTGGCCGGTGAGGAGGGTGACCGGGGTGGCGTCGACGTACGGACCGTGGCCGGCGAGGGCGGCGCGAACGGCGGTGGCGAAGGCGGTGCGGTCGGCGGGCAACCGGTCGGCCGGGGTGGCGGACAGGACGCTGCCGATGACGGCGTCGGGGGTGAGGTGGTGGGTGTGGGCGAAGGTCGCGCGGCGGACCGTGTAGCCGGCCGCGGTCAGCGCCGTGGCGTAGCGGTCCTGGCTCGCCTCGTCGGTGCCGCACGGGCTGGTCAGAGGCACGCCGAACCAGTCGGCGAGCGTGGCACGCAGCGCCCGGGACCACGCGGAGCCCTGCTGCCACAACGGCAGGCCGTTGGTCACCACCGCCACTCCGCCGCCCGCGCGCAGGTACGGGCGGATGTCACGGAACAGCGCCTCGTGGTCCATCCAGTGCAGCGCCTGCCCGACCGTGACGGCCGCGACGGAGGTGCCCGCGAGCAACACGGGGAGGTCGGAGTCCCGGCCGGCCACCCGGTCCACGTTCGGCAGCGGCGGCACCTGGGCCAGCATGTCCGGCTCCGGGTCCACCGCGAGCACCCGGCCCACGTGCGCGGCCAGCGGCTCGGTGAGCTGCCCGGTGCCGCAGCCGAGGTCCACCACCGTGTCGGCGGCCGTCAGCCCGTACACGTCCACCAGCGCGCCGACCACCGCGGGCGGGTAGCCCCGCCGGTAGCGGCGGTACAGCTCGGCCACCTCGCCCCGGAATCCCAGCTCCATGCGCCCCACCCTCGCCGGGGAGTGCCGTCACGACCAGGGATTACGCCGAGGGCTGAGCAGCCGGGCGGGCGGGCCACGTGAGCACCGGCTGGCCCGTCGAACTCGACGCGTTCCTGACGGCGGTCGCCGCCGGGCTGGACCGGCCGGTGCTGGCCGCGCTCGACGTCCTCGGGCGCGGGGACGCCGCCACCGTGCTGGCCACGCTGGAGGAGTCCCGGCCCACGGTGTTCGGTGAGGCCGGGTTCTGGCGGCTCATGCTGCACGCGACCGCGCTCAACCTCGACTGGTCGGTGGTGGCCGAGGTGGTGCTGACCATCGGCCGCCGCGGCTGGACCCACGAGGCCCTGGTCGTCCTGGACGCCGCCGTCCGCCGCCCGGTCGTCGTCGCCTACCCCATCGCCAGCACCGTCGGCGGCGACGCCCTGGCCCGGCTGGTGGACGCGCACCCCGTGGACGAACTGGCCCGCTACCCCACGCTCCTGCTGAACCAGGCCGTCCTCCTCGCCGTCGCGCACCGCACCAGCCCCGCCGACCTGGCGCGCTGCGTCCGGCTGCTGCGCGCCCAGCGCACCGGCCCCGGCACCTGGGGCGCCCGTTACCTCGTCGCCTCCTGCGAGGCCCGCCCCGACCTCCCCGCGGTCGCCACCGCCCTCCGCGCCGAGGGCCGCCACCGTGACGCCCTCCGCCTCACCTGGCGCGCCCGCCGCCGGCCCGCGGGACCTCGCTGAGCCCGCTTCAGCGGTGCGGGCCGCAGGGTCACGGCAGGTCGAAGCCGGCGGCCGTGAGCACCGCGCGGCCGTGGTCGGACAGGACGAAGGCCACGAAGGCCCGGGCGGTGGCGGCGTTCGGTGCCTGCGGGAGCACGGCGATGGGGTACTCGTTGACGGCCTGGGTGGCTTCGGGGAAGTCGATGCCCTCGACGTCGTCGCCGGCGGCGCGGACGTCGGTGCGGTAGACGAGGCCGGCGTCGACCTCGCCGAGGCGGACCTTGGCGAGCACGGCGCGGACGTCCTGCTCCAGGGTGTCGGGCCGCGGGGTGATGCCGGCGGCGGTGAACGCGGCGAGGGCGGCGGCGCCGCACGGCACCTGCTCGGCGCACAGGGCAACGGTGCGGGCGGGGTCGCCGAGGTCGGCGAGGCCGCTGACGCCGGCGGGGTTCCCGGCCGGCACGGCGATCTGCAGGGTGTTGAGCGCGAACGTGGCCGGGTCGGTGGCCCCGGCCTGGCGCATGGGTGCCGGCGCCGCGGCGGCGAACACATCGGCGGGGGCGCCCTGGGTGATCTGCTGGGCGAGCGCGGAGCTGCCGGCGAAGTTCAGGGTCACCGTGACGCCCGGGTTGGCGGCCTCGAAGTCCTCGCCGAGCCGGGTGAACGTGTCGGTGAGCGACGCGGCGGCGAACACCACGACCTCCCCGGCCGGCTCGGAGCCGCTGCCGCCCGCCGATGGTGCCCCCGCGGCGCCGCACCCGGCCGGGCCGAGCGCCGCCGCCCCGGCCAGCAGCCCGGCGATCACGCGGTGACGCCGGGTCACGTGAGCCTGCGAGGGCGGTGGAACTCCGCGAAATCGGGCACAACGGCATCCTAACTCCGTGAACGCGGAACAGGGATGACCGCCGCGGAAGCGGGTACCCGGACGGCATGCGCATCGTGGTGATCGGCGGTTCCGGCAACGTGGGCACGGCTGTGCTGAGGCGGCTCGCGGCGAGTGGCGGGCACGAGCTCGTCGGGGTGTCCCGGCGGGCGCCGCGGCCGGTGGAGCCGTACGCCGCCGCCACCTGGCACGGCATCGACGTGTCCGAGCCGGACTCCGAGGACCGGCTGGTGGCCGCCCTGCGCGGGGCCGACGCCGTGGTGCACGCCGCCTGGCTCATCCAGCCCGCCCACGACCAGAACCTGTTGCGGCGCACCAACATCGAGGGCACGGCGCGCATCGCCCGCGCGGTCGTCGCGGCCGGCGTGCCGCACCTGGTGTACCTGTCGTCGGTCGGCGCGTACGCCGCGGCCTCCAAGGAACGCCGCGTCGACGAGAGCTGGCCGACCGACGGCGTGCCCAGCTCCGTCTACAGCCGGCACAAGGCGGCCGTCGAGCACCTGCTGGACCGGCTGGAGGGCCCGGTGGTCACCCGGCTGCGGCCCGGCCTGATCATGCAGCGGGCCGCGGCCTGCGAGATCGCCCGGTACTTCATCGGTCCGCTCGTTCCCGGCCTGGTCTACCGCGCGGCGCGTGACGGCAAGGTGCCGCTGCTGCCGCTGCCGTCCAACTTCGTGGTGCAGTTCGTGCACGCCGACGACGTGGCCCGCGCCGTGGAGCTGGCCGTCCTGGGCCGGGTCGGCGGGGCGTTCAATCTGGCCGCCGAGCCGCCGCTCGGTCCCCGCGAGCTGGCCGAGCTGGTCGGCGCGCGGCACGTCCCGGTGCCGGGGACGCTGGTGCGCGCGGCGGCCGCGGCCACCTGGCGGCTGCGCCTGCAACCCACCGCCGGCGGCTGGGTCGACCTCGCGCTGGCCGCCCCGGTCATGGACGTCACGCAGGCCCGCGACATCCTCGGCTGGACGCCCACGCACACCGCGCAGGAGGCCGTGCGCGAGCTCATCGAGGGCCTCGCCGAGGGCGCCGGCCACCCCACCAGCCCGGTCCTCCGCGGCCACAACGGCAACGGCAACAACAGCCACGGCAGCAACGGGAACGGCGGCAACGGCAACGGCGGCACGGACACCGGGAGCGGTCCGCCCACCGCGCACGGCGAGCTGGCCGGGGCCGCCTCCCCGGCCGATCCCACCGGGGCGGCCGCACCCGTCAACCCCGGCGGGACCGGGGGCGAGGACGGCCGATGAGCGCGGCGGAGTTCGTGCCGCCGGACGCGGACCTGGAGGAGCTCCGCACCGCCGCGGCCGGTTGCCGGGGCTGCCCGCTGTACGCCGACGCCACCCGCACCGTGTTCGGCGACGGCCCGCCGGACGCCGGCACCGTGCTGGTCGGGGAGCAGCCCGGCGACCGCGAGGACCTGGCCGGGGAGCCGTTCGTCGGCCCCGCCGGGCGGCTGCTCGACTCCGCGCTCGCCGACGCCGGCATCGACCGCGAGAGCGTCTACGTCACCAACGCGGTGAAGCACTTCAAGTTCGAGCGGCGCGGCAGCCGCCGCATCCACAAGGCGCCGGCCCGCACCGAGGCCGTGGCCTGCCGCCCCTGGCTGCTCGCCGAGCTGGCCGTGCTCCAGCCGCGGCTCGTCGTGCTGCTCGGCGCCACGGCGGCGAAGTCGTTGCTGGGGAACGACTTCCGCATCACCGAGCAGCGTGGCCGGCCGCTCGCCCTGGACGACGGCCGCCCTGCCCTGGCCACCGTGCACCCGTCCGCCGTGCTGCGTGCCCCGGACCGGGAGGCCGCCCGCCGCGACCTGGTGGCCGACCTCACGGTGGCCGCGTCCCTGCTCGCCTGACGTTTGCCCGCCCGCTCACCGGGAAGCCGACCGGACGACGACACGAACTCCGGGAGGCGAACGGACATGAGAGCGGTCACGTGGCACGGACGGCGCGACATCCGGGTGGACACCGTGCCGGACCCGGCGATCAAGGACCCGACCGACGTCATCGTGCGCGTCACGTCCACCGGCATCTGCGGCTCGGACCTGCACCTGTACGAGGTGCTCGGCGCGTTCCTGGACCCCGGCGACATCCTCGGGCACGAGCCGATGGGCATCGTGCAGGAGGTCGGCCCCGAGGTCACCGAGGTGCGGCCGGGGCAGCGCGTCGTGGTGCCGTTCAACGTCTCCTGCGGCACGTGCTTCATGTGTGCCCAGGGTCTGCACTCCCAGTGCGAGACGACGCAGGTGCGTGAGCAGGGCACCGGCGCCGCGCTCTTCGGCTACACCAAGCTCTACGGCCAGGTGCCCGGCGGGCAGGCCGAGTACCTGCGCGTGCCGTTCGGCAACACGCTGCCCATCCCGGTGCCGGACGGTCCGCCGGACGACCGGTTCGTGTACCTGTCCGACGTGCTGCCGACCGCCTGGCAGGCCGTCGAGTACGCCGCCATCCCGCCGGGCGGCAGCGTCGCAGTGCTGGGGCTCGGGCCGATCGGCGACATGTGCACCCGGATCGCGGCGCACCGCGGGGCCGGCACGGTGATCGGCGTGGACCTGGTGACGGAGCGGCTGGAGCGGGCCCGGCGGCACGGTGTCCGGCCGCTGGACCTGCGCGCACACCGCAAGGACCTGGCCGAGGCCGTGCGCGAGCTGACCGACGGCCGCGGCCCCGACTCGGTGATCGACGCCGTCGGCATGGAGGCCCACGGCTCCCCGGTGGCCGGCGCCGCGCACCGCGCCACCTCGCTGCTGCCCGACCAGCTCGCGCAGGCCCTGATGCGCCGCGTCGGCGTCGACCGGCTGGCCGCCCTGCACACCGCCATCGAACTCGTGCGCCGCGGCGGCACCATCTCGCTGTCCGGCGTCTACGGCGGCGCCGCCGACCCGATGCCGATGATCACCATGTTCGACAAACAGCTCACCCTGCGGATGGGGCAGGCCAACGTGCGGCGGTGGGTGCCCGACCTGCTGCCGCTGCTCACCGACGACGACCCCCTCGGCGTGGACGAGTTCGCCACGCACCGTCTGCCGCTGGACGCCGCGCCGGACGCCTACGCCATGTTCCAGGCCAAGCGCGACGGCGCGGTCAAGGTGATCCTGCAGCCGTGACGGGTGGCGCGGCCCCGTCGCCGGTGCCGCGCTCCCGCCGCGATGACGGCACGACAACCCGGCCGGCCGGCTCTCGTACCACCTGACGACCGCCGCCGGCGCTCGCCGTCGCACGCCGTCGCCTTGCCGCCGCTCCGCCCGTCTCGCCACCGCCCGATCCGCACCGTCGCCCGATGGGGTGAGGCGTCGTATCGCCCGGTCGGTGGCGGTCTCCGCACGTCGACGGCGCGAGCGGGAGGTGTGCGATGGCGGTGGCGGTGCGGCAGGCGCCGGAGGCGGTCGGCTTCGCGGCCGGCTCCGCGGTGGTGGTGCGTCAGGACGGCGACTCGCGGTGGGTCACGCTGCGCCCGCTGGTGTATCACGGCGCCCGTCAGAGGTTCGAGGTGCCGGCCGGGACCGGCACGGACTTCGCCTCGGTGCCGCGGCCCTTCGTCTGGTTCCTGCCGCGCTACGGCCGCTACACGATGGCCGCGATCCTGCACGACCACCTGTGCGTCACCGGGATCGTCGACCGGGCGGATGCGGACGGTGTGTTCCGGCAGGCGATGCGCACCCTCGGGGTGCCTTTCCTGCGGCGCTGGATCATGTGGGCGGCGGTCCGGCTCGGGGCGCTGACCGGGGCGGCCGGTCGCCGGCGCTGGTTCGGCCACGCCTGGCAGATCGTGCCGGTGGCGTTGCTGGCGCTGCCGATCGTGCTGCCACCCGCGGTGCTGGTGGTGCTGGCGCTCGGCGTCTTCCACCTGGTCGAGCTGGCGGCCTGGCTGCTGCTGCTCGCCGGCCGCCTGCTGCGCGGCGCCCTGGGCGAAGGCGGCAAGCGGGTCAACCGCCCGCGCCTGCGCTGGCGCCTCTGAGGGCGTGTTTGAGAAGGTGCGGCGCCGGCGGCCAGGCCACGCGCTCCTTGATCGTCATAACGCCACGTCACGGGCTGTTTCCGCACCGTTGACGTGGCGGTGACCCGCGTGTAAAACTCGGACAGCACTGCGCAAGATTCTTGCATCAGCACGCTGTGTTCAACACAGCTCGGCGAAAAAGCAAGTTCGATCGACAGGCGCCACCCCCGCAGGGTGCGCGACGGCGCGCGCACTCCTTCCTCCTCGCCCCGGCGGCGGAGTCCCTCCGGCTCCTCGCCCTCCCTGTGTCCCGGACGAGAGATAGAAGACAACGCGATGACAATGACGCACAGGCCGTTACGGCTGGTCGCGAC